>DASUTO010000587.1:0-8534 GCA_036374555.1 Chitinophagaceae bacterium | reverse complement strand
CCTCCAATTGTATGACGTCCCCGCGGTTAATCCAGTAAGATCTACCGACAAGGTAGTTGTTGCTGTAGCAGCATTTGTCCAGACAGACGTCGCATTTGTTTTATAGTCAACATCATAATTATTTGCACCGCCAACAGCATTCCAACTTACAGTTGTAGAAGTTTCTGTTGGAGCTGTATTCGATAATCCGGTCGGGGTTCCACAAGCAGGTGTCCCACCAATCGTAAAGTTTGTATTAGAAATATCAAAGAATATATTTCCAACTGCCTCAACCTTTACCCGGCAGGTTGAACCCGGAGCGGATGGAACTGTAATAACCTCTGAACCATCATTAGCAGTACCAGCAGCTAAAACTGTCGGGAATGTTTGTCCACCGTCATTAGATAATAAGATATTTACAGACGCGCAATTTACTGATCCGGCATTGGTGCCATTTACATTCCATGTAACAGTTGCATTGGTACCAGCATTCCATGTTACCGCTGTATTTGGTGCAGTAACCGAAAATGGTCCTGCGGTATTCGTTACGGTAACTACCACATCCGTGAAAGCTGTTTGACCAATTGTGGAACTGGCAACATAAGGTTTATTATCTCTTACTGTCAATCGGAAATTTAAAGTTCTTGAAACGGAACTTAATGCTTCAATATTTGCACCGGCATCACCACCAGGCAAAGGCCCGGTTACATTTAAACCGGCCAGGACAGTTGATAACCTCGGAAAGGTCCTTGTAGCAGATGCAGAAGGACTAAATGACAACCAGTTTGGACCGGTTGCTTTTGTTGGCGAAGCAACACTACCCGAACCTGTTGTTGATGAATTATCATTTTGCTCCCAGCAATAAGTTAATGCATCGTTCTCGGGATCCGTTGCAGAACCAGTAAGCGCAAATGGCGTACTGATCGGAATAATATAATTGCTGACAGCACCAATAACCGGTGCATGATTAGCAGTCATGGTGATAGAAACAGGACAAGTCTTAGTTGACAAATTATTTTGTATCTGTTCGATCGATGTCTCATGAAATATATCAATTGAATGTGGTGCTACATCATAGGAAGTGATACCCGCATAACCCATAACCGTGATGCCCGAACCTACTTCTTTATTTTGGCCTGTGCCTTCGAGTGACATTGAGAAGGTATGATTCGCTCCCAATTGGTGTCCAACCTCATGTGCCACGTAGTCAATATCAAAATTATCTCCTTGTGGTATTCCATCAGCTGGTGATGTAATACCTCTGCCCTTAGATCCATTCACACAAACACATCCAATACAACCTGCATTACCGCCGCCTCCAGAAGCACCAAACATGTGGCCAATATCATAATTTGCTTCACCAATAACTGAAGTTAGTGTTGATTGTAGCTGGTTATTCCAGTTTGACATATTAGTACTGTAAGGATCGGTGGCCGGATTATAATATATGACCGCCGTCGTATTTGCGATCAGGTTAAGGTGCAATGCCAGGTCCTTCTCATAAACACCATTGCAACGGGTAAGTGTTGCATTAAATGCAGCGAGGACTAAACTTACCTGTGCAGAACTTGTTGCGCCAAACCAGTTGGAATATTCTGCATTACAGGACTGAGCAAGACGCAAAGTTTTTAGTTGCCCGGTTGAACTCCCCGTTCTATTCGAGACCGACGAGTTAATCGTAGAGGTCAATTGTTTTTCTTCTGTAGTGCAAGTCCATGGCAATTTACCCTTATCTCTATGAGACCTGTAAACAGAATAAACTCTATGATCATTTGAATATGGCTCAATGAATTCATTTTCCATATCACTTCTGAAAACCATGGTTTGAATTCCTTGTGGAGAAATACTCAATTTAACAGTGGCAAACTGATCGGTGATCCCTTTACCCGAATAGGCCCTTATCTCAGGAAATTTTGCCTGCAGGTCAGGTTCAAAATTTGAAGCTTCGTAAACTTCAAACTGTTCAAGATCTCCCTTTGCATTGGGTAATGTAATAACTGTTGAGAGTTTTGATGACCTGTCAACAACAGATAAAAGTTCTTGTCTTAAAGGTTCAATGTTTAAATTAAATAACTTGAATTCTTTAGGATAAGTTATCCTTCCAACAGCTTTATCTGTTGGAATATTGTTGCGGTCTCCGCTATTTACTGACCAGAATCTGTCTGCTTGTGAAAAGGCTAACATAGAAAATGATGTTAGCACCATTGCTAGTAGTAAAACTTTTCTCATAAATAAATTAATAAGGTTGAAAATGTAAGGTTGACTAATGAAATCCGGAGACTAAAAATATATTAATTATTCAATAGTCAATATCTTTTTCACTCTTTCTATGCTGGTATTTTCCCCAATCATTTTTGATTGATGTTGCCCCATAGGAAAAACCCTATACGAACGAGTACTAAGGACACAAACAAGAGAGAGCGATATCTTTTAGTTGTCCAATTTCTTTTTTAATACTTCCAATTCATGTTTCTTTCTTTTATAAATGTTATGTTCCCAACCGCCTGCATAATAACTTAAAGCAAAAAAGAGCAGTACAATCACCACTATCCAAATCGGTTTTCCTCCTTCCCAAAGCCCCAGGATCGTAAGTGCCCCGATAGGCAAAACATTCCAAAGCATTATTTGAGAAATGCGTACCTGGTATGTTGCAACCGAAATGGCATGATCAAGATCCCCACTCATAGACCGGTCAAACCGGTCGTTGCCCTTTAATCTCCGGATCCTATTCACCAACATGAACAAAGCGCTGCCAAATGTCCATGCAGACAAGAGATACATGGATATGTTACCGCTTTGATTAAAAAGATTTATTCCAAGAACAAAACTGCCGGTAATCATATAACTGATGATAATAAGCAACTCACTGATATTGGTAATATGGTGAGCTTGTTTCTTTTTTGACAAAATAAGATTGTACATAGCTTTTTCATTTATTGCATAAAGAGGTTGATTGTCTTGTGCATTCCAGATTTTCTTTAGTTCTTCAAATTCCATAGTGATCATATTTTTTTGATTTAGAGATAAGCTGCTTTTTGATGCGATTGATCTTCACACCCACATTTGACTCAGAAATACCGAGTATGGCAGCCATTTCTTTATAACTAAAACCATCCAGCAACAATAAAGTAACGGAGCGGTCAATTTCATCAAGCTTGTAAATTTCTTCATAGAGCCATGTCAATCGTTCATCAGTTTGCATTCTTCCTTCTTGTAAAATGTGTTGTACTACTTCCAGTGTTTCAGACTGGGAATGTTTCCTTTCTTTTTTTGTCCATTTAATAGCAGTATTGAGTGCTATTCGATATAACCAGGTAACGACTGAAGCCTCACCTCTGAACTTCGGAACGGAATGCCATACCTGGATAATGATCTCCTGGAAAAGATCGTCCTGCTCCATAACAGTAAATGTATATGCACGAACTATCTTAAAAATGACAGCTTTATGCTGGCTAAGCCAATCCCCGAAAATTTGTTGCTGTTCTTTTTCAGTCACGTCAGCGATTGTTTGCTGTATTAGTACTCATAAATTAATGAATTCTTACAGGTAAAAAATAAAATTAGACAGAAGTTCCTTTTCGTCCTGACAAACTCCTGTTTTGTATAACTTTTTTCTTTTCGCTTATCCCTCTTTCTACGTTTGCCCTTGAAAATAATTTTTCCAGACTGGCTTTTCAAAAACCACAAACCATGCGAACAATTTTTTTACTCCTGCTGACTGCAACCACATTTTTCGTCCAGGCACAAAAGATAAGTGGTATCGCAAAAGACGAAAGCGGCTCTCCACTCAATGGCACTACCATTAGCCTGCACCGAGCAGCTGACTCAGCCGTTATCAAGCTGGCGGTCTCAAAAGAAAACGGTGCTTTTACTTTTTCCGGAATAAGCGAAGGAAATTACAAAGTGAGTGCAAGCAATGTAGGGTATAAAACTATTTTTTCAGCCGTATTCACCGTTGCAGCATCTGAGGTGATGGTACCAGAATTAAGATTGACTAAGCTTGCAACCGCATTAAGTAATGTAACTGTTACATCAGCAAAACCCATGGTAGAAGTAAAAGCTGATAAAACCATCCTGAATGTAGAAGGCACGATCAATGCTGTTGGGTCAAATGCATTGGAACTCTTACGCAAATCACCCGGTGTATCATTGGATAAAGATGATGGGATCAGCCTCGCCGGGAAAAATGGCGTACAGGTTTATATTGATGGAAGAGTTACACCGCTGTCCGGTACCGACCTTGCTACTTATTTGCGGACATTACAATCTTCCCAGATCGAAGCGATCGAATTGATCACGAATCCTTCTGCTAAATATGATGCAGCAGGTAATGCAGGCATCATTAATATCCGGTTAAAAAAGAATAAAGCCCTCGGAACCAATGGTTCGGTAAATGCAGGATGGAATGTTGGCACTTATGGAAAATACAATGGAGGGGCTTCGTTAAATTACCGGAATAAAAAGATCAACATCTTCAGCACTTATAGTTTCAATTACGGTCCCAATCAACAATCATTAACCATTAACCGCACCGTACTTGATAGCCTTTTTGATCAGCATGGAACCATCCGCATGGTTGCCAATGCACATAATTTTAAAGCCGGGGCAGATTATTTTATCGATAAAAAAAATACATTAGGTGTAATCGTAAATGGCACATTCGCAGACCCAAGAGTTACCAATTACAGCCAGACCGCTATTTCGAATACAACCACCCATGCAGTTGACCGTATTTTAATAGCCGATAACAGCAACATACTTAAGAGGCATAATACAAACGTAAATCTCAACTACAGTTATAACGATCCTAAGGGAACCAGCCTCATCGTAAATGCAGATCATGGTTTTTATAAAATGGGCAACGATCAATTCCAACCGAATTATTATTATGACCCAACAGGGCAAACAATATTGGGCAGCACTATCTATCATATGCTCTCTCCTGCTGAGATCAGTATCAATTCGATCAAAGCAGACTATGAAAGGAATTTTATGAAAGGGAAATTAGGTCTCGGTGCTAAAACGGCTTTTGTAAAAACCGATAATAATTTTCAGCGCTTCAATGTGAACGGCACTGATGAAGAATTGGACAGAGATCGCAGCAATCATTTTGTGTACAAAGAAAATATTAATGCAGGTTATGTAAATTATAACCGACAATACAAAAAATTCATGATCCAGGCGGGTCTGCGTTTGGAGAATACAGTTTCAGAAGGTGTATCAAACGGATCAAAATACAACGGAACAGAATATACCCCCAGCACTTCATCTTTCAAGAGGACTTACACGGACCTGTTTCCAAGTGCAGCCATTACATTTAACAAAAATCCAATGAAACAGTGGAGCTTCACTTATAGCCGTCGTATTGACCGTCCTGCTTACCAGGATCTGAATCCCTTCGAATTCAAATTGGATGAATATACCTTTCAGAAAGGAAACATTAGCCTTCGTCCTCAATACACCAACAGTTTTGGGATCACACATACATATAAATACAAACTGAATATAAATCTAAACTATAGCCATGTAAATGATATGTTCACACAGCTGATAGATACAGCTGAAAAATCAAAAGCTTTCATATCAAAGAGAAACCTGGCAACCCAGGATATTGCAAGCCTTACGGTCAGCTATCCTTTCCAGTATAAATCTTATAGCTTGTTTACAAACATCAGCACCAATTATTCGATATACAATGCTGACTTTGGTGAGGGACGAAAAGTGGATCTTGATGCATTTGGTTTCAATTTCTTTGCGCAGAACAGTTTGAAGTTTGCAAAAACATGGACGGCGGAATTAAGTGGTTTCTATAATGCGCCAACTATTTACCAGGGAAGTTTTAAAGGAAGAGCTTTATACAGTATTGATGCAGGTTTGCAAAAACAAGTAATGAAAGGGAAGGCTACCATCAAAGCGTCTGTAAGTGATATATTTCATACGATGAGGTTCCGGGCTACCTCAGATTTTGCTGGTCAGTCAACAATATTTACTTCACGTTGGGAAAGCCGGCAGTTCAAATTAAATTTCAATTTCCGTTTTGGAAATAATGGAGTAAAACCTGCCAGACAACGTTCAGGTGGTGCAGAAGATGAATTGAAAAGAACGCAGCAGAGTGGTGGCATGGGAATAGGAAATAATTAGGACTAAGTATAGCCATGGGAAATTGGAAAATTATCTGAAACCAACTGAGATTTTCCAATTTCCTTTTTTATGGAGAAGCGCCAAAATAGTATTGCCTTATCGTACGACATCAAATTTTGATTTTATATATTCACAGTAGAAAAATGAGATTTAAAACCCGATATCGCTTTTGGACAATATTTTTTGTCGTACTGGGCATTTTTATTTTTTTAGGATGTATCGCCTTCCTCTCTTATTTATTGTTTCCGAACGAGCAGGCTAAGAAAGAAATGACAAATATGCACGGGATAGCAAACAGTAAGTATGCCATCAGGTATTGCATTGGTTTCTTATTTCTCGTTACTTCTATTTATTTTGCTGCCAACTACTATTACAAGTTTCTTACGGAAAAGAAAAAGTTTATTTCGTTCCTTAAGCTCTCACTTATCATTTTAATGGGCTGCTATCTTTATGATACTGCTCTTTTTTATTCATTTCCTTCAGTTATCCTGAAGCAATACGCTTCGCTACCGGCAATGTATTTTAGTAGTACTATAAATATGACGTTTTTGTTAGGAATTTGTTTTCTTGTTGCCTATATCACTAACCTTCGTGAAGGACAGAAACAAAGAAAGATACTTGAAGCACAGAAGCTGCAGCTTGAAGTGGAAAAGTCCGAAGCAAATTTGAATTTTCTAAAAGCGCAGATCAATCCACATTTTTTACATAACACGCTGAATTTTTTATACGCTAAATCAATTCCTTATTCACCTGAATTATCAGAAGGTATCCTTACATTAAGCGATATCATGCGGTATGCGCTGAGTGAAGGCAATGCCAGGGAAGGTAAAGCGCCGTTGAAAGACGAAATAGAACATGTAAGAAATGTGATCAAAATAAATCAACTGCGCTTCAGCAATAAACTGAATGTAAATTTTGAAGTATCAGGTGTAGTGGATGGGGCAATGATCATTCCGTTTGTGCTCATAACTATTGTTGAAAATGCATTCAAGCATGGCGATCTTCAAAAACAGGAATACCCGATCGATATCAAACTTAACATTAATAGAAACAAACTTTATTTTTATTGCAGGGACAAAAAGAAAACAGGACCAAAGGAAGTATCTACAGGTATTGGATTGGAAAACATCAGGAAACGCCTGGACCTTGCTTATGGCGAAAACTATAAATTCATTGTGAAGGATGATGCTGAGTTTTATACTACTGAACTAACCATTGACCCGTTATGATCAATTGTATCATTGTTGATGATGAGCCGCATGCCATCGAGGTACTCGAGCACTATGTGAAGCAAACGCCCCATCTGCATTTAGTGGCCAGCTTTACAAACCCGATCGAAGCCTTGCAGTTATTGGGCCAGCAAAAGATCGATCTTGTGTTCCTCGATATACAAATGCCTGAAATTACAGGGATCGATTTTATCAAAGCCATCCAGGGAAAAAGCAAAGTGATATTGACAACTGCCTATAGCGAATTTGCATTGGAAGGGTATGATCTCTATGTGGTAGATTATCTTTTGAAACCTATCCGCCTGGCACGGTTTTTAACAGCGGTACAAAAAGCAGTTGAGCAGATCAATGCACGACATGAAATTTCTTTGCAACCGGAAGTTAGAGAAGACGATTACATTTTCGTAAAAACTGAATCAAAGGGGAAACTGCTTAAGATCAACCTGGCTGATATTGATTTTATTGAAAGCATGAAAAATTATGTAGCCATTCATCGTGGCGGACAAAAAACATTGGTATATACAAGCATGAAAGAACTGGAAGAACGATTGCCCAAAAAACAATTCATCCGTGTACATAAATCTTTTATCATCCCCATTTCCCGAATTACCGGCCTCGAAGGAAATCTGGTGCGGCTAAAAAATACAACTGCCGAAATACTGATCGGCGAAAATTATAAGGCAGAACTAATGGAGATCATCAGGGGGAAGATGATCCAATAGAGTTTAATCCTGTATTTTTATTGATTTGATGAAAGGCAACAGTGAGTACTGAAATTCTGCCTAATTTAGCTCCCTCAATTTCTAAATAAGAGTATATGCCAACAACAACATGTGAGATCTCAGGTACTGTGTACCAGTTAGATTATACTAAATTGAATTCAAAAAGGGGGATCTATTATTTTGGAAAGATACATAGCGAACCTGTTACGGGTTTCGCTTTTACTGCCCTGAATACCGGCGGACATGAATTCGATGATAGTCGTGAACCAATGCATAGGCAGGAGGCGATTGTGACTGCAATTAAGAACAGCGAAGGTAGTAATTAACTACTTGCCACTATAATCCCAGCCACTCCCAACCTTTGCTCCATTCATCGGTGATGAGACCATCTTTGATACCAAAAAAAGCATGGTCCCGCCACTAAGAATTTTATTAGTGGAAGCCATCGTCACTTTCCATGTCT
>DASUTO010000586.1:0-2475 GCA_036374555.1 Chitinophagaceae bacterium | reverse complement strand
GGAGTCAATGACTTCGAACTCAAACGGAACTCTCAAGGGTACATTAAATGTTACCGCCGGTCTTGGTGGAATGGGCGGTGCACAACCATTAGCCATCACAATGAATGAAGGTGTTGCACTGATCGCTGAAGTAGAGAACTGGCGTATTCAAAAAAGAATTGAAACAAAATATTGCGATGTCTGGTTTGAGAATATCGATGATGCAATTGACCGGGCACTGGAAGCAAAACAAAATGGTGAAGCCATCTCTATTGCTGTACTTACAAATGCTGTATGCTTGTTAGAAAAATTAATTGAAAGAAATATTGTTCCCGATACATTGACTGACCAGACATCGGCCCATGATCCGCTGATCGGCTATATACCGCATACCATTAATAATACACAGGCAACCATTATGCGGGAAGAAAACCCGGAAAAATATTTAGAGCTGGCTTATGCAAGTATGAAAAAACATGTTGAGTTGATGATCGAATTACAGGCAAGAGGTGCGATCACTTTTGATTATGGAAATAATCTTCGTGCAAGAGCTAAAGAAGCTGGATTGGAGAATGCATTTGACTATCCGGGTTTTGTTCCTGCTTATATACGTCCATTGTTTTGTGAAGGTAAAGGACCATTTCGCTGGGCGGCATTAAGTGGTGATCCAAATGATATCATGATCACAGATAAACTTATTGCAAACATGTTTCCTAAGAATGAAGGATTACAGCGCTGGTTACGCCTTGCTAAAACCCGTATTGCTTTCCAGGGTTTACCGGCTCGTATTTGTTGGTTGGGACAGGGCGAACGTGAAGAAGCAGGACTTGCCTTTAATGAATTAGTAAGAAGCGGCACTATCAGTGCACCGATAGTTATTGGTCGTGACCATTTGGATACGGGAAGTGTAGCCTCTCCAAACAGAGAAACGGAATCCATGTTAGATGGAAGTGATGCTGTTGCCGACTGGCCGATATTAAATGCATTGGTAAATACAGCAGGTGGTGCAAGCTGGGTTTCATTGCATCACGGCGGTGGAGTAGGGATGGGTTATAGCATACACGCCGGTATGGTGATCGTTGCCGATGGTACAGATGATGCTGAAGCAAGATTAAAAAGAGTTTTAAGAAATGATCCCGGAATGGGAGTGATTCGACACGCAGATGCAGGTTATCAATTAGCGATTGATACGGCAAGTAAGAACGGACTTGATCTTGAGAAGCGTTTGTCATCCTGAGCACAAGCAAGAATAAGCGAAGCTTATTCGAAACTTGCGGACACAGTCCTCGAACGATATTATAATATAATAACAATTAAAATGAATACAACTGCAACAAAATCGGATCTATTGGTGAAGATGTCATTAATGGCATGGGATGCGCAAAATAGTTATCTTAATAAACTTATCAATTCATTAACTGATGAACAGTTGGCGAAAGAAATAGCGCCGGGCAGAAATACCGGTGTGTATCTACTTGGACATTTGATTGCGGTGAGTGATGGCCTCCTTCCTTTATTGGATTTCGGCGATCGTTTATTCCCTGAAATGGAAGAAGTATTTCTCAAAAATCCTGATAAGTCAGGATTAAGCTTTCCTCCTGTAGCAGAATTAAAGCAACGACTAAAAACAGTGAATGCAAAACTTAATAGCCATTTTCAATCAACTGATGTTAACGGGTGGCTCAGCAGGCATATGTCGGTATCACCGGAAGATTTTGTAAAAGAACCACACCGCAATAAGTTGAATGTGTTGATCAATCGTACCGGTCATATGGCCAATCATATCGGGCAAATGAATTTATTGAAATGATCTTAAGTTTATCCGGCCTGGTAAGTTTAAAGACAGTGCAACTTACCTTCAAAAGATGTATGCTTAATTATGCTGAAATTTAAGTGATCGGATAAATTCTTAATTCTTAATTTTTAATTCTTAATTGAGTTTTACCGCTTGTTTTGTAGCAGCTGACTTATAAATGGCTTCTACAATACGTATATCTCTTAATCCTTCTTCACCGGGTACAAGCATTGGTTTCCCATTCATGATCGACAATGCATCATCATCCATTTGTTTGGCTTGCTGCCATGGTGTATTATAAGGAAAGTTTATAACACCAAGCGGGCTGCTGCCTTTCAACCCTGAATAAACCTGGAAAGGAGCCATTTTAATTTCACCTTTTTCACAGGAGATATTCATAAAGTTTACATTCTCGCCAAAAGTTGTCTTAATATTAGCCAACACTCCGCCAGGGAATTCAAGTGTGGCGATCATTGTTTCGTCTAATCCATTTTTGTAGATCTCGGGTCTCGTCGTAGAGGCTTGTGCTGAGACAATTGAAATTGGCTCCATACCTGTTCCCAATCTTGCACCCTGTACTGAATAAACACCCATGTCATAGGATACACCGCCACCCATTTCTTTTTTTTGTTTCCAATGATCGGTACGATTATCCCTGTAACCGGCTGCACATTCAAGTTTTTTTACATTGCCCAACAATT
>DASUTO010000585.1:0-2605 GCA_036374555.1 Chitinophagaceae bacterium | reverse complement strand
GATCGTCGATCGTTTCAAAAAGCGGAACAATATCAATATTCAATTCTTCTTTTTTCCATCCGCCCAGCAAAAACAATCCATACACTTCCATTGCATTCAATGCACTGTTACACTGACTGATGATATAGCGATTGGAACCCTGCACCCCATTATACTTTTGAATTTGTTTTACAACCTGGACGGACTCAATAGTATCTTTTTGAATTTCGTCGCCGGTCAATAATGACGGATCAATCGGTTGCAGGTTAGAGAGTATATTTATCTTTTCATCTTCATTCAATGATGAATAGTTCCCGGGTATGCCCGCTTCTTTCCCAATCAACGACTCTATCACTGTGCCGTGTATGGAAGCCTCCTGTCTTATATCAAGCGAAGCAAAATGTAATCCGAAAATCTGTACTTTATTTTTCAGGTTATTTACAAGATGCAGGAATAAACTATTGTGCTTATGAATTAAGATATCCCTGATCTCATCGAGTGTTTTTAAGATCTCTTTTTGTGTGATGTCAGTTTTTTGACCGGGGACAAAAAGATTATTATACAATTTTCTTTCAAGATCAGCTAATAAAACATCCACTCCCTGGAATGTTAGTCTGCGTTTCAATCTTCTTATCTCGAGATAATAACATTTAATGATCCCGCCACGTAAAGCTTCGGCAACTTGTAGTGTTGTGGCAGCATTTACAAATGGATTTCCATCCCTGTCGCCGCCTGGCCAGAAACCCATACGGATCACGGAATGACCATTTGGCAAAGAATCAGCAAAATGATTTTTGAAGAATGAAGCTATTCTTCCCGCGGCAGCATAAAAAACGTTTTCCAGATACCAGATCAGACTTACGGCTTCATCGTACGGCGTTGGCTTTTGATGTTTGAAGAAAGGTGTCTTACCCAATTGCTGTAATAAAACATTTACCTGGCTTGCATTATTTTCTGCCAATGCTTTCGAAAGATCATTGATAATACCGAGAACAGGGCCGGGATAAAACTGTGTTGGATGCGCCGTTAATACCAGCAATACATTAAAGTCTTTTAATTTTTGAGCAAGCTTCTTTTCTAATTTTTCCTGTACAACTTCTGATTCAAGATGTTTTAATGTACCAGTGCCATTCATATCATTCACTTCACGAAAAGCAGCATCTTCTAATGCGTCGAATAATACAACCTGTCTTTCTGCATACTGAACGAATCGAAAAAGGAGGTCAAGCTGATCTTCTTCTTTTAATGATGAGGTATGCTTATTAAAAAAATCCTCGATGATCTGTTTAGGGCTTTGTTTCTTCTTAAAACCATCTTCACAAACGGAAAGAAACAATGAAAGTAAGATACCCGTCTTTTCGATCCGGTGAAAAGGTAATGATGTGAATAAGCTATTGTAGAGTTGAAATTTAACGCCAACAAGATTCCTGAATCTTTCCAATGCTGCCGATGATGTATTACTCATTTGATCAGTTCCTTTAGATTTTATTTAATGCGGCAAGCATTTCAAATTTAAGTCAAATTCTGTTCAATGATTACCCTGATATTGACCTCACCCCATCACTCCTCCGAATCCCGGAGTTTAAGCCGCCCCTCTCCATATGGAGAGGGGGTGTAGTTTTTCCAACTCGCTGAATAATGATGGGGTGAGGTCAAAAAAATAAAAGCTAATCTCCTTCCAACAAAAAAGCTCTCCCTTTTGAGGAGAGCCCTTGTGTATGAAGAGATGTCTTGTTATTCTTCGCTTTTCCCTTCCGTTGTAGCTTCCTCTGCTTTATCAGCAGTTTTCTTTGCACGGCCACGACGGGTTTTCTTAGTTGTTTCTTTCACTTCACCTTTACCCTTACCATAGATATCATTAAAGTCAACCAGCTCGATCAATGCCATTTCAGCATTGTCGCCGGTACGGGCACCCAATTTAATGATACGGGTATAACCACCCGGACGGCCAGCTATTTTCTCGGCAACAGTGCTGAACAATTCAGTGATCGCAGCCTTATCCTGCAAATAACTGAATACAACACGACGCTGATGAGTAGTGTTTGTTTTACCTTTTGTAATAAGCGGCTCCACATATACACGTAAAGCTTTTGCTTTTGCAACAGTTGTAACGATCCTTTTGTGAGTGATCAAAGCAACTGCAAGATTACTAAGCAACGCATCCCTGTGGGATTTTGTTCTGCTCAGATTTTTGATTTTGTCTCCGTGACGCATGACTGTTTGTTTGAGGTTTGAAGTTTGATGTTTGAGGTCTCGCTTCTAACCGGTTTTTAAAATTCGGTTGTACCGTGTCAGGAATTACAACCTTAACCCCCACCCCTAAAGGGGTGTTTATAAACACTCCTTAGTTGAAAGAGATTTTTAGTTATGAAATTGTTCAATATTGTTCTGAAAGTTGAAGTGTGCGACGCAACCGAAGCCCAATCAAGGATCAAATGCTGGCAACACAATAATCAATCTTCAATTAAAAAAAATTACAAAGAACTTAAATGAATGACCGATCTAAGTCTCCCCTTTAGGGGGACAGGGGGTTTAGAAATCATCTTTATCCAATCCCAACTTACCTAAGTCCATTCCGAATTGCAAACCTCTTTCATTCAACACCTGCTCAATTTCAGCCAAAGAT
>DASUTO010000584.1:0-3257 GCA_036374555.1 Chitinophagaceae bacterium | reverse complement strand
TTTGCGATTCTTTAAGGTCATCCCGCCAAACGTGGCGGGATTTTTATTTCAATGTCTAGTTCCCAGTCTAATTACCGTGATGACTTTCTTCAAAGCGGAGTACAGTGTTACTAAATGAGATTGATCGTTAGTGTGTGATCTAAGCAACTATTTCTTCAATGCTGCAATAAGGTTATCGTTGTACGCTTCACTTACAGGAATAGCAGCTTTGTTGACAGTTACCTGGTTCCGTTCTACTTTATCAATTTTATTTACTGCAACAACATAGGATCGGTGAACCCGCACAAATTTCTCCTGCGGGAGCAGGTTAATTGCTTCGATAAATGTGCTGCGTGACAGGATGTTTTTATCTTTTAAAACAAAAGTTACGTAGTTGCCGGTGGCTTCCACATAGCAGATCTCGTCATACATAACTTTTACCTGTTCATAGCCGGTTTTAATGTAAAGATGATCCGGGGTTTCTGTGGCGTTCCTGAAATTATATAACTCAAAAGCCTTGTTACAGCTTTTTAAAAAACGTGCCAGCGAAAATGGTTTCAGCAGGTAATCAACGGCATCCAATTCAAAACCTGCAACTGCATGCTCGCTATAAGCAGTGGTGAATATTACCATCGGTTTTTTGCTCAGGCTGTTGAATAAATCGATGCCTGAAATGTCTGGCATTTTTATATCAAGGAATAAGAGGTCGACGGGTTCTTTCTGTAAATACTCAAGGCCTTTAAAGGCATCAGTGAAAGTTGCTTTCAGGTCAAGGAACGGAACTTTTGAAGCAAGCGACTTTATGATCTCCAGCGCTATCGGTTCATCGTCTATGGCAATTGCTTTCATGTAAGAAGGTTAAGCGAATTTCGCCAATTGTATAGTAAGATGAATAAAAAATTCTTTAGGCGTATCGCGGATAATAAGTTCGTGTTTATTTGGATAAAAAAGTTTTAAACGCTGCTGAACATTCTCAAGCCCGATACCGCTTTTATCTTTTTCGGGATCATTTTGAGGTTGTGGATGTTTGCTGTTGCTCACATCAAAATAAAGGGTACTGTCTTTTATCTCCAAAGTCACTTTAATATACGATGGCTCCCTGAAGCTGATGCCGTGCTTAAAAGCATTTTCAACAAATGGGATCAATAACATAGGCGCGATCTGGAGCAGGTTCTCACGATCCTGTATTTGTGTTTGTATTTGTATTGTGGGGTTGTTATCAGTACGCAATCTTTGTAAACTGATGTAATTTTTCAGGTAATCAATTTCACGGGCCAAAGAAATTTTATCCTGCATGTTCTCCTGTAGCATAAACCGCATCATATCACCCAGCTTTTGAATTCCTTCGCTTGTTCTGTCTGCATTTTCCTGGATGGCTGTTCCATATAACGTATTCAATGCATTGAATAAAAAATGCGGGTTGATCTGGGACCGGAGGAAATCAACATTTGCACTCGATCGCTTTAATTCTTTCTGTAAAGTAGTTATCTCTTCATTTCCTTTAAGATGTCTTTTATACAGCATCCACGTAACCGGTACAGTAATAAAAAGCTGAAAGAATGCATTGAATGCACTGTATACAACTCCCGCATCATCTTCGTCGGTGATGAATATGGATATGATATAGATAATAACGAAAGCGGCGATCAATAGAAATACACACTTTTTTAAATAAGAAAAAAGTGGGTAGCGTGCCTTTGCCAATGAGCCCGGGATCAATTTGTAAAAAGAAAAAAGATAAAGTGCAATAGCAGAAGGAACAACAATTGCCCATCCAACAATAATTTCTCTCTCTGCTCTCGCAAATCGTAAAAACAAAAGACCAACCAGCCAGATCACAGTAGCCACAATCGCTTCTTTTCTTATGAACTTATATTTCGCTTCGATCTTTTCTGAAATGCCAAGTAAGTAAACACCTGCATATTTTATCGCAGTATAAATGACCAGTTGCAGGATTATCATCCATGCACGTTCTAAAGAGTTGGTGAAAACCCATGTATCAACTTCGCTCTTAGGTGCGGAAGCATAACGATAAGCATGAAGCCAGGTACCCGTAATATAATAGAGCCAAACCAGCGCAGCAAAAACCAAGATCAGTATGATGCTATTGCGTATCCATGATGATCTTTTCAGTAAACCCGGAATAATAAGAAAATTCAGCGAGATCAAAGCGATGTATATTCCAAAATGCCTCACAAGTTGCGGGTCAAAATAATTTTCATAAAAATCAAAAGGTGCATTTACCTTTTCAAACAAGGGATAATAAGAAGCAGCTTTAAAAGGAGGTTGATCATATTGAAGACCCTCCATCATAAAAAAGAGCAGTACAAAAGCAAATAGGGTTGTTACTGCCCAGAACTCAATTTTTGTAAATGTTGTAGCTTTTTTTATAACCGGCATAGTAAGTTTCACACTGCAATGCTACTCTATAATTGAAGCGTAACATAATGCCTGGGATGAAAAGCCTGTAAAAAGTGACGAATTTCTAATTAACCCGGGCACTGCTTCTTTTAAGATCCGGGTTAACGGTTCCGTCACATATTTGTTGGGTTTCAACACTTATCAATTCAGCGCCAGCGATTGTTGCCTAATCTTGCTCCATCATTCTTAACGATTAAAGTATAACTATGAAATTTGTGAAGGTCGCTGTGTTGATGGTGGCATTTTTCCTTTTTCTTTCAACTGCGTTTGCGCAGAACACCGGCAAGATCAATGGAAGTATAACAGGCAAAGATGCAAAAGCAACGGAAGCAGCTACGGTAAGCCTGCTTCGTGCCAAAGATTCTGCAACGGTCAAAATTGGCGCGGCCAATAAAGATGGTAAATTCCTTTTTGAAAACCTGGCTGATGGTAAGTATATAGTTGCTATTACTGCAATTGGTCACAGGAAATCTCATTCAAAACTTATTGAAATAAATTCCCAACAACAGGAGGTACAACTTCCTGTTATCAATTTAGAACCTGTTAGCAAAGAACTGGCTGGTGTAACTGTTACTGCAAAACGCCCTTTAATAGAGCAGCGCATAGACAGAACAATCGTAAATGTAGACGCATCAATCACAAACATTGGTACTTCAGCATTGGAAGTATTAGAAAAATCTCCCGGTGTTTCTGTTGACAGGGATGGTAATATCAGCTTAAAGGGAAAAGAAAGTGTGTTGGTTATGGTCGATGGCCGGCCCACACAGTTAGGAGGAGCCGACCTTACAAACCTTTTGCGCAACATGAGCTCTAATCAACTGGATCAGATTGAGCTCATGACGAACCCGCCGGCACGT
>DASUTO010000583.1:0-10192 GCA_036374555.1 Chitinophagaceae bacterium | reverse complement strand
AATGATTTAACAGCCTGAATTTCTGAGAGGATAATCGAATGAACACTTTAATTTTCAGGCTAATCACGAGCCCAAATTCCATAAAACGCTGGTTGCAGTGGTTGCCAGAATGAGGCCCGCTTATTTATCCTTGAATTTATGGCCGGATCATGTTTGTAGGTGGACTGTTTGGGCTATAAATTATCCTCAATTCAAACCAGCACTTAATTCACTCAATTCGGTCTTATCGTGATAGTAAAAGCACTAGATCGGCGTACTGAAAAAATTTGAAATACTGATATGGTCGTGCACAATTATTGCTGTAATTGTGCACGACTATTTAAAACAACTGCATCGAACCTATGATAGATGAGCGCCAAAATATGACAATGGATGAGCTTGTGGATATTCTTGCCCAAAAAACGGAAAAGTTTACGCAGCTTTTGGTTTATAAGAATTTTGGAAATGAATATAAAGAATATAAAAAAGCCATTCAACAGATCCTTGCTGAAATAGAGATAAGAAAAGGAACAACAAGTCAGCAAAAGCAGACGACATCAGCCTGATCTACTTCTTCACCCAAAATTCATCTTTCCATTCTGTTTCACAATGCAAGTTATCTGGCAGTTCGTTGTAGATCTCATTTAATTGTTCAGGGGTAAGTGTTTGTTCAGCATAAGCGAAAAGTTCTCTCTCTTCAAACCGGATATGATTGTTAATATACTCAGCAAGTGATTGAAGTGAGTGCGGATCCGGATCTTTATCGAGAGAGATAATGAGGTCGCGAAGATGTGCATGTTCATTGAACATTCGGCTGACAAGGGGGTTATCTGCAGGCAAATATTTCACCAATACCTTTTCTTCATCTTTAAAATGTGGTTTCATATGGTTTGACCAAAACCAGCGGGTATAACTACAAAGTGTTGCTAAAGATGTTCCATTTGAAAGACCCTGTTTTATTTTCCATACAAATAATAGCCCGTCATGATGCTCACGACTCAACGGTGCCAATTCTTTACTTCTCTTAATTGGTTTTATGTCTTCCATTTTGTAAAATTAATAAGATCCATATGAATGCGGGTGATGTTTAGCATGAATTTGGATGAGCTTGATCAGAAGAGAAGGATTCACGCAAAGACGCAACGTAAACTTCGCGACTTGAGTTTAAATCTTAGCGTCTTTGCGTGAAATTAAAGCTGAATTGAATAATGTCGTATCCGGATAGGTATGGGAACGGCGCAACGACAGGTGAATAGAATTATCCCGATAGCTACCGGGACTGGAAACAAAATTTATATTGGAGAAATTAAAATATTTATTAACCAAATTTTACTTTCAACAATTTGTTTTCACACCTGTTAATAATTAACTTTAGGAAGTGATTGAGATAAGTCTTTATTTTAATCATGGGGTCAAACATCTGAATAAAACAGGTGTAGTGAAAAAATCTGGTAACCACCCTATGCCAGCATTGTGAAATTAAAAACGAAGTGAATTGACAGAAACGATCATCAACCTCGAAACCGTAAACCCTATCGAGTTCTTTGGCGTAAATAACGGCAAGCTCGACATTCTGAAAAAGAAATTTCCCCTCTTAAAAATTTTATCACGGGGTACCCAGCTAAAACTCAGTGGTTCGCCTGAGCAGGTAACATCTGCCCGCGAAAAAATTGAACTCATCGTGCAGTACCTGGAAAGGAACGGCCACATGAGTGAAAATTATTTTGAGCAGGTACTCGGTGGTGATGATGCTGAGACAGTAGATAATTTTATCGACCGCAATCCAAATGATGTATTAGTGTTTGGCCCGAATGGCAAAACTGTTCGTGCAAGAACTGCTAATCAAAAACGTTTGGTGCAAATGGCTGAGAAGAATGATATCGTGTTTGCGATCGGGCCTGCCGGTACAGGTAAAACATATACGGCTGTTGCATTAGCTGTAAGAGCTTTAAAAAATAAAGCTGTGAAGAAGATCATTCTTACTCGTCCCGCAGTTGAAGCTGGTGAAAATCTGGGTTTTCTCCCGGGTGATCTGAAAGAAAAGATCGATCCCTATCTGCGTCCCTTGTATGATGCATTGGATGATATGATCCCTGCCGATAAGCTTGGATATTATATGAGCACAAGAACAATTGAGATCGCGCCGCTTGCTTATATGCGTGGTCGTACGCTGGATAATGCCTTTATTATTTTGGATGAGGCACAGAACTCGACCGATCTTCAATTGAAAATGTTCCTGACTCGTATCGGTGCCAATGCAAAAGCGATCATCACTGGCGATATTACACAGGTTGATTTGCCAAGGAACCAGCGCAGTGGTTTACAAAAAGCTTCCCGTATTTTGAAAAATATTGATGGCATTGCCCATATTGAATTGGATGAAGATGATGTGGTACGTCACAGGTTAGTGAAACAAATTCTCAGAGCTTACGATAAGGAAAGAAAAGAAGAAGAGAATCGTGGTGAGATAAAATAAAATGATGTAGCCAGTCCCGCCCGGGCGGGATAATTCTGTTCATCGTCCCTTGCGTCGCACTCTTCACCGACAACAATTTTAGTCAGCAATTAACCCATATCTCCCTTTCCTTTTGGAAGGGGATTTTTGTTTTATATGTATACCTGCAAACTGACTACTTGAAGGTTTTTAGTACATTGCATCAATGAAAAGGATAATCCAGATAAGTTCCCTTCTATTATTATTTGCATGTAACAATTCTCCCAAAGAGCCAGAAGTTATAAAACCAGATAGCGGAATGGATGCCGCGAGCAAGTTTCTCCGTGCTGCATTGGATGGCGACTATAAAAAAGCAAGAACTTTTTTAGTGAATGATTCCACTAATACCCAGATGATCGACATTTATGAAAGAGATTACAATAATAGTCTTCCTCCCGAAGATAAAAAGGCATACAAAACTGCCAGTATCCGTTTCCTGAAGGAAACACATGAGATAAATGACTCTACAACTATTGTGCATTATTCAAATTCGTATAAAAACAGACCCGACTCATTAAAAGTAGTAAAGCTGAACGGCCAGTGGTTTATTGACCTGAATTTCACTTTTCAACCAAAAGATTCAATTCCGCAATGATCAAAAACTTTTTGATAGTGGGATTAGGTGGCGGTGCAGGCAGCATGTTGCGTTATGCTGTCCAGCGATTTTTCCAGGCACAGGGGATCGCGACATTTCCAACCGGTACTTTGATGGTAAATATTGCAGGTTGTTTTTTGATCGGAATTCTATGGAGCATAGCTAGTCGCTCACTAACATGGAATGAAGAGATGAAGTTATTATTAATGACAGGCTTTTGTGGCGGTTTTACTACGTTTTCGGCATTTACATTAGAAGGGATCGGGTTATTGAAAGAAAACAAGACCGCCTTATTCTTTATTTATTTAACCGCCAGTGTTGTCGGCGGGTTGCTGGCAACATTTATCGGTATTCGCATCGCTAAATAATTCTTTATGCTTACTGTTTATCATCCATGGCATGGTGCCCATTACGGTGAGAATGCACCATTGGCCGTAAACGCAGTTATTGAAATTTCACAAGGCAGCCGCGCCAAGTATGAAGTAGATAAAGAAACAGGGCTTTTAAAATTGGATCGTGTTATTTACTCTTCTTTTCATTATCCTATCAATTATGGTTTTATACCGCAAACACTTGGGCAGGATGGTGATCCGCTTGATATTCTTGTTTTCTGTTCACAACCGATACAACCTCTTTGTCTTGTTGAAGCAAATGTGATCGGTAATATGCAAATGGTTGACCAGGGACAGGTGGATGATAAGATCATTGCTGTAGCAGCAAAAGACCCGGCAGTTAATCATATTAAATCTGTTAAAGAATTCCCGCCACATATTATTGCTGAACTCAGGAATTTTTTTGAACAATACAAAGTGCTGGAAAATAAAAAAGTCATCATTGACAATTTCCAGGATAAAGAAACGGCTATGAAGGTTATTGAAGATGCTATAAGTTTTTACAAACAAAATTTCAAAGCGAAAAGTGGCGAGTAAGTTTATATGCAATCACTTGATCAAAATATTATACAACAGAAAATGACAGTTCAAATTATTTTAACCGTACTGATCATCGGCGTAGCAGCCGGCATGCTCAGTGGATTGGTTGGCGTCGGCGGTGGAATCATTATGGTTCCCGCATTGATATTCTTTTTGAATTACAACCAGCACCAGGCGCAGGGAACATCATTAGGAGTACTTACATTGCCGGTTGTGATAATAGCCTCGCTATACTATTATCACCAATGTAAAAAAATGGGAACGCCCATGGACCTTAAGGTCATTGGCCTGTTAGCCGTTGGCTTTGTGGCAGGTGCGTACTTTGGCAGCAAGTTGGCCATTTCATTACCTACCGAAACTCTTAAGAAAATATTTGCTATCATCCTTTTCTATACTGCGATTAAAATGTTAGGTTGGGATGCTTTATTTATTAAATGGGTAAAAGGGATTTTCTGATGAAAAGAATTTTATTCCCATTATTTATATTAATAGCCGGTACAGGATATGCTCAATACCCTGCGGAGTCCCTTATAAAAACATATTTCCGTACACATCCTTTTGATATGAGGTTCAGCAGCTTTATTGCTTCTTTGCAACAAGATCCATGGTTTAAGATAGAAACATATAGCCGTCGCACCGATACGACCTTTTTTTATTTGACGGGTACTTATGAAAACTTTAATCCTTTTCGCTATCCGCCGCAGGAACTGAGACTTGTTCTTGCGGAAGAAGAGATCATTCATACGGATTCATTAAAAACCCATGACACCATTATGAATCTTCAATTGATGGGAATAATTGACAGTGGCAGAGTAAACAGTAAGGTTGTTGAAAAGGAATTCAATCGATTTCACAAAAATCAAGTTGATCGCTTCTCAAGTTATACGCATAATTCTTACGAAAAAAAGGATGGCAGTATCTCCGCAGAGATAAATAATTATTTTGTTTTCCCTTATTCAATTGCACCTATTACGATTGCATGGGGACTGTTGCCTGAAACCTATCAATATGCATTTACCATTACAATTCGCTTTAAAGTAAAAGAAAATAAAGCAACCTATATTGTTAGTCCCAGCGAACCTTAGCACTTATTGTGAAATTTGTCTTTTCCCGCATCATAGAAAATGAAATTAGCTATTTTCATCCCGTGAACCCAAAACTGCACAAACATATCAGCGACCAGGAATTGCTTGAAAGATTTTATGCTGACCATGATAACCAGTGGCTCGGCATTTTACTGGAGCGATACACATTGTTATTACTGGGTGTTTGCATGAAGTATTTAAAAAATGAAGAACTGGCAAGAGATAGTGTACAGCAGATCTTCCTTAAAGCCATAACAGAATTACAGAAATACCGGGTTGAATATTTTAAAAGCTGGATATACATGGTGGCAAAAAATCACTGCCTGATGCAGTTAAGAGATAAGCCTGGTAAAATTACAGTAGAAGTAAAAGATAGCCTTGCAGCAGAAACTGATGAAACAGATAAAGAAAGTTTACTATTGAATGAAAAAACATACGAGTATATGAGTGAAGCATTGAAAGAGTTGAATGCTGACCAGCAACTATGTGTAACTTTGTTTTACATGGAAAAGAAAAGCTATCAGCAAATAACTGAGCAAACCGGTTATAGCTTGATGCAGGTAAAAAGTCATATACAAAACGGCAAACGGAACATGAGAATATTAATTGAGAAAAAAATGAACGGCTAGATGTCAGACAAGTTAAAAGACATATTATCTCATCTTTCATCGGAAGTGGACCAGGAAACATTATTAAAATACCTGGAAGGCCGGCTATCGGATGAACAGCGTCATGAAGTAGAAAAGAAAATGATGGCTACAAACTTCACCGATGATGCAATGGAAGGCTTACAGGAAATAAAAGATAAAGAAAAGATCTCTTCACTTGTCGAACAGCTCAATCATGATCTCCATAAAAAACTTGAGAAGAAAAAGAAAAAAAGAGAAAAGTTTCGCTTTAAAGATCAACCGTGGATTTACATTGCCATCTTTATAATTCTGCTTCTTATTGTGTTAAGTTATATCGTAATACACAGAATGTTACAACAAGGGTGAGAAAATATATTTGGTTTCCGGTATAATTTTGGTGTACCTTATATAGTCATTGATTTTGCTCTTTTAAAACATCGTTTATGGCTATTTTACACCAACTTGACAAATGGAGCACCACACACCCCAAGTTATTGTTATTACTTCGTGCAGCGTTGGGTATTGCCCTGGTCTCCAAAGGCATTTCTTTTATCAGTGATATGATGTCGTTAAAAGCTTTGTTGGCAGAAAGCAGTTTTGGTTTCTTGCCAGATTGGATTGCGCTGGTAATTACATGGATACATTTGCTATGTGGCTTCCTGATCACGATAGGATTGTTTACAAGGTTGTCCGCATTGGTACAGATCCCCATCCTTATTGGAGCTGTGATCATTAATTTGTCAATGGGAATTTTTACACCAGGTTCAGAATTGGTATTCTCGTTGCTTGTACTTGTTTTGCTTGTCTTTTTTCTTTTTGAAGGCGGTGGAGAGTTTTCGGTAGATGACTATATTAAGAAACATCTTGTTTAAGAATAATTAAATCGCCTGCAATTGATGTTTTTCTTTTTTGAATACTGAATAACTGATCGCTGCGCTCCCCAACATAAAAAGCGCTCCTAAAAAGAAGGCAGCACCCGGAAAATAAAACGGCGCATTTTTGTGTGTAAAGTATGTAAACAGGTTATTCATGATCAGTGGACCGATGATCGTAGTGAGGCTCATAAGACTGGTTAACGCACCTTGTAAAGCTCCTTGTTCATTTTGTTTAACATGCCCCGCCATTGTTGCCTGCAATGCAGGACCAGCAATTCCACCCAGGCAATAAGGAACCAGGAAAATAAACATCATCCAACCTTGCGTAGCAAAAGCAAATAAAACCAGGCCTAATGTATATAACAACAACCCTATATAAATACTTTTTTCATTGCCAAGTTTCGGATTCACGATTCGGGTTAAACCAGCTTGTACAATTCCTACCAATAAGCCTACAACAGCCAGTGAAATACCAACCAGTTTTTCGGTCCAATGAAAACGATACATTGTAAAATAATTCCAGTTTCCCTGGACTGACATTGCTGCGAGATATATCAGGAAATAACAAAGAGCCAGTCCTGCAATTGTTGGAACCTTTCTTATAAACCGTAACGAACCAAGCGGGTTTGCTTTTTTCCATTCAAAAGCCCGACGATGCTCTTTATCCAAAGATTCGGGCAAAATAAAGTATCCATAAA
Organism: Chitinophagaceae bacterium; assembly: GCA_036374555.1. Taxonomy (GTDB): domain Bacteria; phylum Bacteroidota; class Bacteroidia; order Chitinophagales; family Chitinophagaceae; genus VBAS01. The sequence goes on along the minus strand of DASUTO010000583.1, from coordinate 2,905 downwards.
GAAAATTCAATAAACAGAGTCCCGCTGCCGCATAGAAAGGCGCCCGTATACCAAGGCCAGCTAATAAGCCACCTAATCCCGGCCCAATAATAAATCCTAATCCAAAAGCGGCACCGATCATTCCAAAATTTTTTGTCCTCGTTTCAGGAGTGCTGATATCAGCAATATACGCAGCACCAGTAGTAAAGCTTGCACCCGTAAGCCCGGCTATGATGCGTCCTACAAATAACCATCCATAAGTAGGGGCCAATGCAAGGAAAATATAATCGATCCCAAACCCCAATAAAGAACATAGCAAAATCGGGCGACGGCCAAAACGATCGCTAAGATTTCCTATAAGTGGGGCACAAATGAACTGTGTAAAAGCATAAGCAAAAAGTAACCAGGCACCATAAGAACTCGCTTCATTGATCTCTATGTTTTTTAATTGAGCAATTAACTTTGGCATCACGGGAATAATAAGTCCCCAACCCATTACATCGATTAAAAGTGTTATAAAAATAAATCCGATCGCAGCTTTTTTCGATTGAGCCATTTCTTAATTATGTTTTTCAAAGTTGCATAACTATCATAAATAAAAAAAACCGTTAAAATTTGCTCTAAAAGCGGCATCATTCTTGTCAATCAGGGTTGTTCCAAAAATTTATCAAAAAACAGTCTTTTTTTATCACGTATTTATTCGCTTGTAATAACACGGGGAAAAAAAGTTTAATGAGAATCATTGCGTTGAATTTTTCTTAGTGGATTTACTGATGCAATATGCTATGCGATCCGGTTTGTGGTTTCTATTTTTGATCCGTTCAATCAATTTCCTATGGCAACCATTCCCGTTCCGGAAATGAAAAGCCAAATAACCGTACCCCCGGAATTTTAACAACCCTGCTCCGATATTCCTATGATTAATTTTTTGAGTTAGAAATCCAACACCTTGGGTCGGCATTGTTTTACTAAAAAAACCTAAAACGATGTTGAACAAGAAACAACTTAAGACAGGATCTTTTCTGGTATTATTTTTCATGTTTGTTCTGAGATCAAATGGAGGAATAAATCCTCTTACTCCGAATGATCCTGCATACAATGACTCTATTCTTTTATCACTATCAGGTAAATCATCTTTGTCAATTCCTGAAGTTCCCTTACACCAGTCAATGGGAAAATTTGTGGAGGAGTATGCCGAAGACAATACTGAATTATTTGAAAAACTAAAAGTGAATAAAAGTGGTTACCTGAAAACCATCGATAAAGTCTTTACTCAATACGAAATTCCTCTTGAGCTAAAATATCTTGCTGTTATTGAATCGAAGCTTAACACAAATGCGCTTTCCTGGTGTGGGGCTAAGGGTCTTTGGCAATTCATGCCGGGTACAGCAAAAATATTTGGCCTGAAGATCACTGCTAAATATGACGAAAGACAACATGTTTGGAAAAGCAGTGTCGCAGCAGCAAGATACCTTAATGAACTCTATGAATATTTTGGTGACTGGTTACTCGTTATTGCAGCTTATAATAGTGGCCCGGCACCGGTTTTAAGTGCAATCAAAAAATCCGGAAGCAGGAGTTTCTGGAAGCTTCAAAACTTTTTGCCAAAAGAAACCAGACTGCATGTAAAAAGATTCATTGCCACTCACTATTATTTTGAAGGTGGAGGAAGCCTCGTAACACTCGGCAAAGTTGAAACAGAAAAATACCTGAAACTGCTCGAGGAATTTAAAACTAAAAATAACCCCGGCAATGAACAGGATGATACAACAAACCCTGCATTCAGCCAATGGGTGGCGGTTGTAAATAATGAAAATAGCTTACAATTGATCCTAAAAAAATAAGAACCAAAATGATTGCTGATATAATCTTTCTCGCATTACTGATTCCGGCACATGATGCCGGAACATTCTCTTTAAACTAAGCGAGTAACGGACTTCAGATCTGATCAAAAGTGCGGTATAGAAAAGCAAAACAACAAATAAAAATAAGATCACTTTAAGCTTTGATAATGTACCAAAAGGGTTTAGAGATAATAATGCGATCGAAGAATTTACAGTCTTTGATGTGAAAACTGAACAATGGTTTCCCGCCCGGGCTAAGATTGAAAAGGATAAAATAATTGTTTGGAATGGTAGTGTGGCTGAACCTGCACAAGTACGTTTTGCTTTTGGCAATACAATAATTGGAAATGTTTTTAGTAAAGAAGGATTACCGCTTTGTCCATTTCGAACAGATAATTGGGATGTGGATCAAAGTCCGGTAAAATAAAAACCCTGCATTAAGCAGGGTTTAAATATTTAACAGGAAAATTTATTTGGCTGGAGGTGGTGGCGGCATCAATACTGCCTCCGGAATCACATTCTTAACGGGAGGTGTTGTTTTGAGGTAGGCAAAAATTGCTTTCAGTTCATCTTCACTCATTTCGCATGCGGGCATCATGGACATGGGCGGCATAAGTGGCCTCGTGTTTTCAATCCCCATCCATTTCTTCTCTTTCAATGCTTTCACAAATTGCTCCTCTTTCCAGCCGCCGATACCAGTAGAGTCTGAAGTGAGGTTCGGCGCATAAGTCACACCCCACGGCCCCGTCCAGGCCGTAAATGATGAAGTAACAATGAGACCTTTTTTAGCAGCCTCTTTCGCATCAAAATCGGCAGCTGGTGCTTGTGCCGGATGTCCCGAAAGCATCAGGCTCATATCATTTTCTGGTCCGTGGGCTCCCATTTTTTTGGGTGTGTGACAGTCATTACATCCGCCAATAAAGACAAGGCGCTCACCCCATTTTACCTGGCTATCAAAGCCACCAAATTGGTCGCCGGTGGGTTTTACTTCGCTGGTTTCTTCTTTTTTTTCATCTGTACATTGCGTGGAGATCAAAGCAACAGCAATAAGCATAATTGCTGTGGTGGAAATTCGTTTCATG
>DASUTO010000582.1:0-2166 GCA_036374555.1 Chitinophagaceae bacterium | reverse complement strand
CTTATTTATAAAATTCCTTGCATCATCAATAGTCTTGGCTATTTGCCTGTCAAGATATTTATTTATTTCACTGTCAGAACGCAAGGTGAAAATTTCATGTTCGTCATTACTTACCAGTTGTCTGAGAGTTAGCCTTTCCGTTGTCAAAATTGGAAAAGGCGTGAAAGTTCTAGTTAACATTTTATCGTATTTGGCTTGTTAGAATCTGCGCTCATCATGGCCTGATCGCTAGCATTCTGCTTTACGCAAGTTCTTGTACAGAAAGTTAATGATTTCAAATTGTAAATTGCCCTCTTCATTCAATTATGTTGCCTGCCTGCCGGAGCCTTAGCAAAGACAGGTACTGGCTGTTGGGCAAGGCCCGGGGGCGGACGTAAAAAATAATAACATGCATTGGGAAAGATAGTTGGCCGTTGCACAAAAAGTAAAAAGTTATTTCAATTAAGGCATACCTGCTTTGTTATGGCAATTGTGTGATCAGTGATACAGATCCCTTATTCGAACTATTCAGCGCCGCTTCATGGCCGTCTATCAGGATTGTTCCGCTAACAGGACTACCATCAACACTATTAACGACCAAATTAATAATACGATTATCGCCTGGGGCATTAAATGAATATTTCCATGCTGAAGAAACATTACTAATATATATTATTTCGCCGTTAGCATCTGTACAACTGATATTCATAATACTTTGACCTGAAATAAAATATTGAACAGTATGCCTCACGTCATGTTTACTACATGAGCAGAAGATAAGTGCAGAAAAAATAGCCGTCACAAATAATAGTTTTCGCATGGTAAAGATTTTTTTCATTTTCCAGGGTTGATTAAATAATTCTCCAATTTTTTGAACCGGCTGAAGAATACGTAATGATAGCAGGATGATCTTGTGGGAGTAGTATCAGTACGGATTATTCAGAAGCGGTTTTTACCGGATATTTTCGATTTTCTTCTACACAAATCTACTATGCTACTATTGTAAATACAAGCTAATCGGGATGAAGATTTACTATGTCGCGTTTTTACTAATTAACATCCTTCTTGTTATGCCCTCATGCATGTATGTTGTGCTGGTCGTGGGGCAAAACTCCGGGGGACGGAGGAATGAAATTTTACTATGTCGCGTTTTTCGTAATGTCATCCTTCTTGTTATGTCCTCATTCACGCCGGGTGACGGAAATCAATTCTTATTTTCTTTCTACTATTTTCCAGCCATTAAATGGTTTTACTGTTGCACAATTTGGACCACCATCCTTGCCTGTTCCGGGGACACTGGTCTCCATAACTAACTTTGGATCGGCAATCAATCGATCAATTTCTTTCCATGTAATTCCGGCTAAAGGAACTTTAAGTCTTCTCGCCCAGGGAGTACCGGTTTGTCCTGCATAAGTGCCAATATCTATATAAATAAATTTACCATTCGCTGGTCCCTGAACAAAATTACCTGCCAACTTTGGTGAACTATCTTTTGCTTTATCACCTTTTACTTTAACTGTAAATTTGAAGGATAGATCTTTCGAATCAGATCTTTGCTTTTGAACCGTTTCATAATTACTGCCCCCTCCTTTTTGTAATCCAAAGTCAACACCAGGAATCGGTTTCAACAAAACAATTTGAAATGTGACTTCAGTTTCCATTCGAATGATTGATCATATTTATTTTTATGCTTTCCCCGATTTTATGCAAAGGCACCAGACGGAAGGAAAGATAAATCATTTTCTTTTTTGCCGTGAAGAACCATGGAAGAAAGATGCTGACACCGTAACATCAATTATTGTAACTAAACTCCCCGGAGTCTGCCCTCTTCATTCAATGATGTTGCACTGGTTGTGGGGCAAGATCCCGGACATAAGACATATGCAATAAACTTTTCAGTCCAGGTGATATTCCTTCTGAAGATAGCGTAGCAATCTTTCCGCTTTTTCCCTGTATTGTTTTTCATAAAGTATAGAAGTCGCCAAAGCCCCTTTTGCATTTCTTATCATACTGTAAAGCTGATGTATCGCCGGCATATCATATTTAATAAAGACTTCTTTGTTTCGAAGAACTTGTTTTGGAATATTTTCTTCAATTGTTAATAAAGGAGTCGGCATCTCCATTAGCTCTTGTGCTTTTCGTATAATATCCCAGGAGCAGGTAGTCATATAATTATTATTAAAACCT
>DASUTO010000581.1:0-9242 GCA_036374555.1 Chitinophagaceae bacterium | reverse complement strand
GTAGTTTCATGGAAAGTTATTTTTGGCATTAGAGGTGGCCAAGAATTTAAGATGGATATGTGGGAATTTAAACGAATTTATGATAAAGAGTGCGTTAAAAAACACCGCAAAATTACTCCTGAAGAGGTTTTTAAGCTTTTGACAATAGAGTCACAGTACATTGATTTTGAAGAAATAAAAGAACCTCAAAAACTACTTTCATGATCAAATTCAAACTTGGTAATAAGACCGTAAACGTAGCCTCCACCTGGGAAGACCTAACATTCAGGCAGTTTTTAGGAGTTTTTAAATTAGATGGAGATATTTTGAAAGCAATCAGTCTCTGCTCGGGACTCGATTATGAAATTCTCAAAAAAGCAGGTGTAATTGTCGGCCTTGAATCCCTTATAACAGCAGTTCAATTCCTAAACACCCCCGCAAAATACCCAGATACTACTACCCAGATAGGTAAATACAAACTCCCCCTAGACTCAAAAGGAGAGTTCAACCCACAGTTAAAACGCCTGGATCAGTTTGAGGACATGAGGAAAGCCATGGTCTTTAGCGACAAAGGAATAGTTGCGGTTACGGAGGCTTACGCCACTTATTGCGCCATCTACCTCCAAGAACTAAGGGACGGGGAATACTCATACGACAAAGCAAAAGGCATGATTGAAGAAGTCAAAGATATGCCAGCAAAGGAGGTGATTCCTGCGGGGTCTTTTTTCTTAATAAAGCTGATGAACTTATTAGGTGGCATCAAAAAAACCTCCCCGAATATCAGCCAGAGCCAGAAGAAATCGAAGCCGGGTTTGACGACCTCCAAAAAACCTTCGGGGTCTACGCGACCATCTCGGAAGTATCGCAGGAAATAGGAGTTTCGGAGGATGAGATTTACGGGTGGTCAGCTTCCCGATTCTGGAAAAAGCATTTATATTTAGCTTGGCGTTCACATAAAAGAAGCGAGTATCAGAAATTGATTATGAAGAAGAATTAATCTACTTTTGGTACTGTGAGCCACAAAGGGATAAGACTACTTTTAGAGGACACTGCCAAAAGTTTGGGAGATGACATACAGTTCGACTACGGTAGGACTTCAGACTTTAACCTACTCCGAGATAAGCGTTACCCTTTCATCAGTGTTTCACCGTTAACTGTCAACGCATTCTTTGCGGTTAACAATGCCAGCAACTATTCCAGAAGCTATCAGGTTCAGATAGCATTTTATCAGCTTGACAATGATGCATCAACTCAGGAAGAGTATGCTTTAATATTAGATGAAATGGCCGATCTGGCCGACAAGTTCATTAATAAAATCAATACGTATATCCAAGGTGATTGCATCGGATCGGATGATTTAACAATAACCGGAATAAACATGCAGCCTTTCATTAAGGTTACTGCTGATGTGTTGACTGGTTACATCATGACATTCACCGCTCAAGTGGCCGACAACTTTAACTACTGCGAAATTGGTTGTTGATGTAATAGCCATATTGCAACAGTACGGTAACTCTACAGTAGAGAAGATCAGGCAGAACTTGCAATCAACAGGGACTAATGCAACCGGCAAGACATCACGCTCACTTAGATTTGAAGTTACCACAGATATAAACACCACAACTTTAAAAATTATTGGAAGGCCTTTCTTTAACGTGGTCGAGACTGGCAGAAAAGACACACCGTATTTCACAAAGCCTTCTAAAGAATTTGTTGCGTCTATCCAGGAGTGGGCCAAAGCTAAAGGTGTTCCGGGTGCAGCTTATGCCATAGCGAAATCAATCCACCAAAATGGCACGAAGCTTTTCCAATCTGGTGGACGCACAGACGTTTACTCTAATGTGGTAAATCAGAGTTTAGTCGATCAGATTTCAAAAGATATATTGAATAAGTTTTCAGAGGAGTACTTAAAGAACGCTGTAAAAATATTTTCAAGTGGCGCTAGTGTTAATAAATAAGCCTATCGGTCATAAGCTGACTGGTATAGAAATAGATGCCAACATCTACGACAATGGCACCGGCATGGCTATCGTTTACACCGGCACAGCACACGGTCTTTCAGACGGTGATTATGTTTACATCCAGTCAGACTTTGACGAATACAACGGTTTTAAATACGTTGACTCTGTAGCTTATGACTACTTCCGGATAAGGGAATCTGAAAATTGCGATTGTGTAAGATACATTCAGGATGCATCCATTCAGTACCAAGTGTCTATTTTAGATCATGGATTCCAGTGCGTACACCTTCCGATAGTCTACGAGATTGAATCCACACTATACCCAACAAATACAGAGGAAGAATCATACAACCCTAACACGGTAGATTCATACTCCGATGTAGATGGTAACACTCGCTTAGAACTTGATCAGGCCTTAACAGATCCGACAGAACTAAGCAAGATAGAACTTGTAGGCACCGGACCACTAGCAGGAGTTTACCAGATATTAACCGTGTACCAACCGTGGTCTGTGGTTATTGACCTGGCTTATAGTGGCAGCCTTAATTTCTCAGGATATGTGATCGTAAAGTACTACGACAACTACGCAATTAACGTAAATGTTTATGCGGGTCTTGATCCATCACACCGGTGGTATTCAGAAAAGCCTTATGAACTGGCAGCTACTTTGAAATTTGTGCCGGACAATGACAACCGCACAAAGTTTTCAATAGCTGAGATTTTACGGGCTTACATAAACAACCGAAACAACTTAACCCTAGACACGCTACCGAATAACCTTGATTTCATGACAGGATTTTACATATCCTATTTTGAGTCATACGATCAATCAGACGGTGAAGATATTACCACTTTCGAAGGCGAAGTAACTACTGATGATTTTGTTGGGTATGCGATAAACGCGAAACTGGAATTTAAGTCTGAATCAATAAGTCATCTATCTGATTATTTGAATAGCGGCAGTTACTTGGCTAACTGGCTTGTGCTTAACGAATCGCCTGTAACAATAGCAGGGTACTTTTATGATTTGTCTTTTATCCTTAGAGAGAATAGGGGCATAACAGTCTACCAGAATGGAATCGGTGAAAGCTTAGGCAATCCAGGAATAGGAGTGATCAGGGTTCCAATCGAAACAACTGAAGACGTTTGTGTAACAGTTTGGGGTGATGAATACGAGACTACTGAAACGGAAAACATAACCGACTTTTTTGATCTAAGCGAATTCATTAATTATAGTGAGGGCTTGACAGATTGGGTTACTGGAATACCTCAACCTTATGTCGTTCTTCCTAGTTTCCAAAGTGAGTTTTTGTATGATGACTATGCCACTACTTCAGGTATTGATTATTCTGCCGAGTATGAATTTGAAGTTACGGCAAGCGACCCAGGCGATAAGCTAGTTCAGATAGTATTCCTTGATAATTCTTTTCTAGTAAATGGATTCTCATACATCACAGTTAATGGTGATGGTACATATACTGGATCAGTTGACATTACCCCTTCATCAAATGGATCTTATCTGGCCATCAGGGCCTCAACCGGTGCCATGACTGTCACCATGAAAAGGGTTTCAATTACATATCATTCAGAGACTCCAGTTACTATCCCAGCTCAACAGATCACAGAAGAAATTTGCATAAAGGTTTTAGCTGAGTGCGAGAATACATTTATTCCAGATGCCGCAAGACTATTGGAGGACGGAAGTTTCCGTTTACTAGAATGATGCCATCAATTTTATACATTACTTTTTTAAATAACCTTGGCGGGTTTGAGTACTTCCCATTTTACAAAAAAAAGGAATTCCAGGTAGATATTACTGACTCCGGAACTTCGCGAAACAATATCTTACCATCATGGCCTAACTCATACGGTAAGAATGCAGACACTTTAGAAAAGCAGACTTTCAGGGTGACACGTAACCGTGTGATAGTAACAAGTCAGCATTTGAGTTTATCACAGCTTAACGCATTGAGTTATATTAAGTCATCTACTGTTGTCCAGATTGTAACCACTCGCAGGGATCGGAGAACGGTCATAGTAGACACTGATTCATTTAAAAAATACAGTGAGTCTGATAAGCTTTTTACACTCCAATTTTCATTCACTTACACTGACGAAATACCGTCACAAACTGTATGATGTTAAAAGTAAATGGCCAGTATCTTGACTTCAATGGTGATATAGAAATCGAAAAGAAGATAAAGCTTTTCGAAGATATAGAAACCACTGACGGTGATATGTCATTTGCTTTCGATGTTGAACTTACATCGCATAACATTGCAGTTCTTGAAATGCCTTTCCCGGATTCAGCAAGTAAAAATGTATACCACCAGGTGCAAACGGAAGTTTTAAACAATGAGGGGCAACGTATAAACATTGGGTCAATAAGAGTAGAACGAATAGTTGGACGATTTGCTTCATGTTCATTCCTTGGAGGTAATAGCAATTGGTTTGTTTTATTGAATGGAAGTATGACTGACTTGGACTTGTCAAGATATGATGTATCGCTGACTCAGTCCAACATAACAAACTCGTGGGCTAATACCTCAGGAATAATTTTTCCACTTATAGATACTGGTGGAGTAGTAACGCGCGCGCATCGTGGTTTGGTTACTGAGGATTTTATAGGCTGTTTCTTTATACACACTTTATTAAAAGAAGTATTTCGACAATCAGGTGTAAAGATTCAGGGTGAGCTATTGGAAGATCCTTTCTTTTTAAGCCTTGTTATGGCTGCAAACGGAAGGAACGAAGACCAAATTAATAGCAGGAAAGCGTATGTTGAAAAAACAACACCACAAGTTACACCAGGTGCCGGGCAAGATATTATAACATTCGACAACGACAGTACCCCTCCTTTTTTTGACGGTTCACAGGATAATTTTGATTTAGCAAATAATCAATATGTTGCTGATATAAAAATGAATGTCAATGTATCTTATGAATTTAGAATAGATGGGTCTTCTTATATTGGAGTTGTAGCCGTTTTTATTTTTGTAAATGGTGTTTCTGTAGCTGGTGATGCTGCACCATCTGCAACCACAAGCAACATAACATTAACAGGATCGCATATAGTAAATTTATCCGCTGGAGATATTCTTGATTTAAGAGTCGAGGAGTTTTTAGCCACATTAGGTCATGCCACTATAGAATATGGAACGTTAACAATAACACCTATATTCCTTTACGAAAATTACGGACTATCATCAGTTCCTACGGATTGGAGCAAGCAGCAGTTTGTTTCTAACATCCTTTCGATGTTCAACACTATTTGTGCCTATGACAGTTTCACAAAGACATTGACTATAAATTTATTCAACAAGATAAAAGAAAAGCCACAAATAGACATAAGTCAGTTTATAGAAAGTTCGGAAACTGATTATTCGGAATTCATTTCAGACTATGGTAAACTAACAACACTAACTTATCAGGAAGGGAATGATGTTGACTTGCCAGAGTTTAACATTTACAATTACTTAAAATCAATTTCCGGGAATATAGAAGTGGATAATGATTTCATAGAAAAGCAATCTGACGCGGTTGAGCTTGATTTCTCATCACCAGTAAGTTACAGGCATCCAGAATTTGGTTCTTCAATGGAGCGAATTAACTTTATTGAAATGGTGGAAGGTGAAGATGGAGAAATAACATCCGTTAGTGACAATGGGGGAACGCCAAGATTTAACATATCAAATGCAGATGAAAAATATATAGATGGTGGTATTGTAAGGATTGAAACGGACGTAAGTTCATATAATGGAGACTTCAGAATATCAACTGTTTCCTCCAGTTACATAGAAGTTACCGGCCTTGATTATATATCCGATGCTAGCGGCACGGCTATTATGCTAAGTCACTCAATTACTAGTGATGATAATGTTTATATATTCTCAATAACAAAAGAAACAGACGCATCAGATGTGATGGATTTAGGTATCTATTCTATTAACAGCTCACTTGAAACGACAGTAGTTATTGCTTTCTTCAACTTAATGAGACTCGGTAAGGCTATTGAAGAAAATTATAAACAGGGGCTTAGCTTTGGAGAACTTAACAGCCCGTTCTTTTTTCAACGAACGCTTATAGATAAATACTTTGGACAGTTCGGGCGTGTTTTAAATGATCCTGTGAAGCAAATTTGCAGGTCTTATTTACCGTTTAAGGTTTACAATCAAATAGATTTCTTGTCGCCAATAACAATTCGTACACTAGATTCAAGTAATTTATACTACACGAATTTATTGAGCGGTTATAATAACAGCAGTAGACCTTGTAGTGTTGAGCTTATAAAATTACCATAATGGAAGAAACCGTAATTTTAGAATTTAAAGTAGATCAGGCAAAAGCTCAAAAGCAACTTGAGAAGACCGAAAAGGCTTTACTTGATCTGAAGGAAGAACAAAAGGAACTTTCTAAAGCTTACAAGGAAGGCGCTGTTTCACAGGACAAGTATGTAAAAGAAAACCTCAGGCTTCAGAACTCGATTAAAAAAGAGAATGATCAGAAGCGTACTTTAGTAAAAACACTTGGCGCTGAAGATAATTCCAGGAACGCATTAAGATTACAGATTTCAAAGCTTGTTAAAGAGTATGATAATTTAAATACTGCTACTGAAGAAGGTGCCCGGTCTGCTCAAAAACTTGAGAAGGAAATTTCTGATTTAACTGGCAAGCTAACGAAGGGGGATAAGGCTGCTGGACTATTCAAAAACCAAATAGGTAATTATCCGGAACAATTTGCCAAAGCGGCTGAATCAGTTGAGGTGGCTGGTGTTTCAGTTGGTAGCATAACTTCAAGGCTTGCGGCTTTTGCTAATCCGGCAACGGCTGCCGTTGGGATACTTGGTGGATTAGTATCGGCTTATGCGAGATCAACACAGGGAGCAAAGGATTTAGAGTTTGCCCAAAATCAATTGAGTTCAGCAGTTACACTTGTAACTAATGCATTCGCTGCTCAAATATCTTCGGCTGAAGATGGAGAAGGAATTTTTGCCAGCTTGGTAAGTGGCTTATTAAGTCGTATAAGTCCTGAATTACAGGTAGCTTCCCAAATAATGACTAAATCAATAGAAGATTTAGAGGATTTGGGACGTGAAGAAATTTCTATTCGTGGAGATGTTAGTGATAGGCTTGAAGAGAACCAGGAGTTATTAACAAAAATTTCTGATGAGCAAACTAGCATAAATGATAAGTTACAGGCCACAAACGCCATTGAAGCTAACCTAGTAAACAACCGGGATCAACTGGTCAGTATTTTAGAGAAACAATTAACGGAATTAAAACTTCAACTGGCATTTGATAAGGAGAATGAATCACTTCAGACTTCAGTACTTCAATTGGAGAGGGAAATATCCAAAGAGAAAGCCCAGACGACAAAGAAAATTGAGGCCAACAACCGGCTTCAGGATGATCTAAATGCAAAGCTACGAGAACAAATAGCCCTTGAAAGAGGGGCTAATAGACGCGCCCAAACTTCTGACGATGCGGCAATATTAACCGGCCAAGGAGAGAATGTACAGGAGGCAGCTGGTAGAAGGCCATCAGAGGTTAGTTCTTTGCCTGAGATTATAAAGAGCGACCGCATATTACGGGACATATCAAATAGGCAGATAGAGCAAGCCAATAGAGAAGCTAAAGCCAGAGAAGAGGCCGAAGCGATAAAGCGTGCAGCCATGGAGCAAACGCTAAAAACCTCTTTAGCTATATTCGATGAATCAACTGGAGCCTATCAAGTTTTGGCAAGTGCTGATGCGTTAATAAATACCTACAAGGCAGCTAATTTAGCTTTAGGATCATTCCCACCTCCGTTTTCATTCATAGCGGCAGCAACTACTATTGCTGCTGGACTTGCTAACGTGGCTCAAATAAACGGGGTACAATTCGCTGACGGTGGATATACAGGTAATGGTGGTAAGTATGAACCTAAGGGCGTAGTCCACGGAAATGAATTTGTAATCCCATCGGAGACTGTAAATAAATACGGAGGCCCTCAGTACTTCAATAAGTATTTACCAGGTTACGCAGACGGTGGATTTGTGGCCAATCAAAACACGCAGCCAGCACAACAAGCGCTGATAATGGCCAACACTTTAAAGAACTTACCTCCATCGGTGGTTAGTGTGGTAGAGGTAACAAGAGCCCAAAAAAGAGTTATAGTAAGGGAAAACTTATCTAAACTAGGATGAGCGTACTATCAAAAAAATACAACATACCTGCCGAAACGGTAACTAAGATGATCAAGGATGGGGTTATATCCTGTTCATGGTCAAACTACGAAGAAGTGTATGAGCTTTATAAAAAGGGTATGTCTACCTCTGAAATTTCGTTCCACACTAAGATGTCAGAACGCAACGTCCGATATATCCTCACCAAGCTGAAGTAATAAAGTTATACCCTTTAGGTATAGCGGGCAAAATTTGTCCTTATTTCAGGTAAATGCCTCGGGCAAAGGCATAGTCTTTTCCCAGATAAATCGGTTTGGTCTAATCGATTAGACCAAACCGGAAATACATTTTTCCGACTATTGATTGTCCTTTTATGGAATTTCGTACCATGACGGGACATATTTTCATTTATGGTGGTATAGGTTCAGGACAGGGCGAAATTTCCGTTAATAACATAAAGGCCCAGATTGACCCACAGGCTTCCGACTATCTTGTTCATATCATTTCTCCCGGTGGGGAAGTGTTCGAAGGATACGGAATTTATAACCTCCTTAAAAATACCGGTAAGAAAGTAGTCACCCAAATAGAGGGCGTTTGCGCTTCCATTGCGACACTTATCGCATTTGCCGGTGAGGAGATAATCATGAACAAGGCCGCTGAGTTCATGATACACAACCCGAAAATTTCAGATTTAAAAGGTGATTCATACGATCTCAGGAACGTAGCGGATCAGCTCGACAAGATAAAATCCATTTTGATTGATGTGTCAGGCGCACGTGCAGCCCGTAACGGCAAACCAATCTCAAAAGAAAAGCTGTGGGAGTTATACGATAACGAAACCTGGCTAACCGCTCAAGAGGCTCAGAGTATGGGCTTTATTGACGAAGTACAAGACGCCATCAAGGCCGTAGCGAGAGTAGATTTAAAAAATTTTAACATGGAAAAGAAAGAAACTTGGCTACAGGGGATTTTTAAAAATCTCTTTGCCTCCCAAAAGTTTAGAAATCAGTTCACCGAAACACTTCAGGACGGTACAGTCATTCTTGTAATGAGTGATGACGAAGACTGGACAGGTAAAGGGGTAGTGTATGAGACTGGTGAACCATTGCCGGCAGGCGAACACGTTCTGGCTTCCGGAA
>DASUTO010000580.1:0-3681 GCA_036374555.1 Chitinophagaceae bacterium | reverse complement strand
TTTGGGTAAACGAAACAAAGAATGCTTTTAATATTTATAACCGCGGTAAATATTATAATAAGCAATTTGAATATACGGTCACGCCACTCAATACTGAATACAAAATTCTATTAATTGGAAATTTTGATAATGCGCAAGCTGCAGCCGAGTATGTTCAGACCGTAAAACCCATTAGTAATTCTCAAATTGTACCATGGCTTGCTGCGGATAAGTACAGTTTTACAGTTATTTCTGCCGCTAATCTTGAAATATTGAAAACTCAGCAGGATATTGGTCTTTATAAACAATTCATCGAGAAAAATCTACCTGGCAAATTTTAAGGATTCCTTTTTATCAAAGCCCTCCTATTTTATTAGCTTTGAAATACATTGTGGTACTTTATTTGAGGCAATTTCATCTTCACACTGAAACCATACATCATGAAACGGAGTGTAAAAATTTTCTGGCAAATCTTCTTCGGTGGATTTATTGCTTTTGTTTTACTGGTATTACTTGCAAGCTGGGGAGTTTTTGGCCCAATGCCATCATTACAGAAACTGGAGAATCCAAGCATATTGCAGGCAACCGAAGTATTTGCAGATGACGGAACGCTGATGGGAAAATATTACCTGGAAAAAGGTAACAGGAGCAATGTAGAATATAAAGACATTTCAAAACACGTTGTAGATGCTCTTGTATCGACGGAGGATGAAAGATTTTACAATCATTCCGGTATCGATTTCAAATCCACCCTTCGTGCTGTAATGCTGTTGGGTCGCGAAGGCGGTGGCAGCACTCTGACACAACAATTGGCAAAAGCATTGCTTGATCATGAAAGAAAAAGTAAAGCCATTCGCGTTATACAAAAGTTGAAAGAATGGATCATTGCGGTTAAACTCGAAAGAAATTTTACCAAAGAAGAGATCATTGCACTTTACCTGAATGCCGTCCCGTTTGGAAATAATGTTTATGGTATTCGCAATGCAAGTCTCACTTTTTTTCAAAAAGAACCTGATCGATTGAAGGTGGAAGAAGCCGCTGTATTAGTTGGTATGCTAAAAGGAAATAGCCTTTACAATCCGCAACGTAATTATAAGGCTGCCTTTGACAGGAGGAATGTGGTGTTAAGGCAAATGGTAAAAAATAACAAACTCACCGAAATTGAATTTAATAAACTGAAAACCCAACCAATTGTAACCAATTTTAAAAAATTGGATGAGAACACAGGTTATGCGCCTTATTTCCGCGAAGTATTGCGTGAGGATCTGAAAACAATTTTAAAAGGGATAAAGAAACCAGATGGAGATACTTATGACATTTATGATGATGGTTTGAAAATATATACAACGATCAATCCCCGCATGCAGGAATATGCTGAAACAGCGATTGCCGAATGGATGCCGACAATGCAAAAATATTTAAATGCGACCGGCAACATAAAAAACGGGTCCGTTTGGAGTGATCATAAAAATGTGATACAAACTGCTATGAAAAACAGCGACCGCTGGTTTAGCATGAAAGAAGAAGGGTTTACTGAAGACGAGATAAAACGTGCCTTTAAAAAGAAAGTGCCAATGAAAGTTTTTGCATGGAATGCGAAACGTGAGAAAGATACTATTATGAGTCCTGAGGATTCTATTAAATATCATAGGCAGGTCATGCAGGCATCGTTTATGGCGATGGATCCTGTGACAGGAGAAATAAAAGCCTGGGTTGGTGGCGTTAATTTCAAAACATTTAAATACGACCATGTTAATATAAGAACCCAAAGACAGGTTGGTTCATCCATAAAACCATTTTTATATGCGCAGGCAATGGAGGAACGTGGTTTTTCTCCGGAAACACCCGTTGAAGATGTGCAGCAAGATTTTGGCAGCAATCGTCTTGTACCTGCCACCACTAAGTCCTGTACAGGCCGCACCATGACCATGTCATCTGCTTTAGCATTTTCAAAAAACTGTGCCAGCGCCTATATAATGAAGCAAGTGACTCCTAAAGCCTTTGAAGATTTTGTGGGTCGTCTAGGTATCCCTACTGATATTGGCCCCCATCCTGCAAATGCACTTGGCGCCTGCGATCTTTCTTTATATGAAATGCTTTGGGGCTACACGGTTTTTGCTGGTCGCGGATTTTCCACAAAGCCCTGGTATATCAGCCGCATTGAAGACAGGAATGGGAATGTGATAGTAAGATTTGATTATAGCGTGAATCGTAAAGAAGCAATTAATGAGATCACAGCTTATAAAATGATTCGCATGATGCAAGGGACCGTTGATATTGGTACGGCTGCAGGATTAAGAAGTCGTTTAGGTGCAGCAGAAATGGGTGGTAAAACCGGCACTACAAATGATAACAGCGATGCATGGTACATGGGCTACACTCCACAGCTGCTTGCGGGAGTATGGGTTGGTTGTGATGATCGTTTCATTCGTTTGAATAAGAATGATACCCGTGGATATGGTGGTACGGCAGCAAGACCGATCTGGGAAGCTTTTTATAAAAAAGTATATGCGGATAAAAAATTAGGCATTGACAGGGATGCAAGGTTCTCAAAACCAGCAGACCTTGAATTGGAAATGAACAGCGCCGATCCTTTGAATTTGCTCGATGCTATACCTCCACCTGCTGCTGAAGGTGAAGACCAGGGAGTAGGTAATGAATCCGATTTTGAAATATTTAGAACCAGAGAGTACATTGGTCCTGAAAGTAAACCTGTAACGGATGATGATAAGGATAAAAGGCCTAAAAAAGATACTACAGAAGCAGTAAAAATTGGTGACCCTCAACCGGAGGAAAAAAAGAAGAAAGGTATTTTCAATAAAATTTTTGGGAAGAAGGATAAGAAGGGGAATTGAGAAAAATCATTTCCACTCTTTTATCCAGTCTTTGATACCCAAATAAACCTGGTAAGCAACTTTATATCTGAATTTCGGGTCGAGGATCATCTTTTCATCTTCTTTATTACTGAGAAAAGCGACTTCAACCAGGCAACTTGGATAATCTGTAGGTTGTATTGGTTGAAAATTGAAGCTTCCTATATTTCCAAACTCCTCAAGATTTTTTATTTGCAGCAATCTTTTTAAAATGCTTTGTGAAAATGAACGATACCCGATATGTTTATAATAAGTAGAAACACCCTTTATATGGTCACGTCCCGAAGAATTCAAATGGAAGGAAATAAAAATATCAGGGTTGTTTTGTTGCGCCCATAATACACGGTCTTTATTATCGATGGTAGTATCAATTTCTCTTACCATCAATACTTTTATCTTTTGCTTTTTTAAGATCTTCTGAAGCTCTCTGGCAAATAGAAGAGTATAATTTTTTTCAATGATCCCTGATGTAGTCCCACTTGCTCCAAGGTTCGTTCCGCCATGCCCTGCATCAATGGCAATTGTCATATTGCGTATGCCAACCGGTAATCTTCTTATTTTTAATTGCAGGATCTTTCCATTATAGCCGATGCTATATCCATAATGCTGTTGTTTCACCAGTTCAATAGTTATTTGTAAAACATCACTTTCAACTTGTTCATACCAGACATTTTTCACTGCTTTGGCTGACGTTAATTGCGTTATCCAATTTGTGTTGCTTTGTACATTGTATAATTCAATTTTTATCCTTGAAGGATTTATTTCCATCCAGCTTTTATAGGGAACCCTGCCATTGAGTGAAAAACTTACCGAATCAAATTCGTCGCCA
>DASUTO010000579.1:0-4961 GCA_036374555.1 Chitinophagaceae bacterium | reverse complement strand
TGGTGGGGGGCAAAGTGCATTGGTTGTTTATAATATTAAAAACTTCTCTTCTCCGCAATTAATGAGAACTGTTCCGTTATTTAATCCTTATGGCTTAGGAATAAAATCCAATGCACTCTATGTTTGCGAAGGCAATAATGGAATATGGATCTATAATACAACAAAAGCATATGACCCTGTATTCGTCTCGAATATCAATGTTACCGGCACCAGTTTTTACGATGTAATTCCATATGGAAATATTCTTATAGCCCAGGTAAATGATGGCTTTATCCTTTATGATATTGGTACAAATCCTCTTCAGCCAACGTTTCTTTCAAGAATATCGAATTAAAATTTATGGTTCGTATTATCTGTACCATTCTCTTTTTTTCAATATTCAGTAATTGTTTTTCCCAATTTGAAAAAGATAATTTTTATTCCGGGCCTGCGATCACCCTCCGTACAAACCCATTTTCGGTTTTGGAATATAATGCTGGTATTATGCTGGGCATAAATTACCGATGGGATAAACGATGGTCTGCTACTTTCGATCCAACCTTTGTGTTTTATACGATACAAGCTTCCACAAATGGGTTACCTGCCGACCGGCCATTGGGTGTCCGGACAAAAATTGATGTCCGTTATCATATCCGGAATTTTATCGGAGGGTTTGAAAATATTTTCATTTCTCCCGAACTGGTGGTCGCTTATATCAACACAAAAAAGACAGCTGAGTTTGGAATCAACTGTACCGGCCCGAATTGTGCTTATTATATGATCGACGAATACAATGAAATAAAGAAAGAAATCGGAGGCGCCATAAAAATGGGTTTGATCGGTCCTATAAAAAAGAAAAATGAAAACTGGAAACTTGAATTTTATCTCGGCATTGGTGTCTCATTTTTCGATATCAGGGAAGAAGGAATTCCGACAGGTGGTTCATTCATTACTTTGCCAACTTACAGGGATAATATTGGAGGAGTTATTCGGGAAGATGAAGCAAATATTATGATACCATTTGGCCTGAAGATTTCTTTCCGGATCAAGTAGAACTGATGGAAACGCCTATACCAGTTTATAAACCATCGGTCTGTAGGCCATCACCGATTTCGTTGAGACGATAGCATTCCGTCAATGAAAATAGTTGTGGGGCGGGATTTTCCCACACATTTGTTTAAAAATAATCTTGACTTTATGAATAAACTGGCTTAAATTTATATAGATACATTTCCGCCACGGAAAATTTCGGACGGTTGCTTTTCTTCACCTTTAAAATTAAAATCCCATGGTTACAGTTGACATCTCACAGCTCTCTGGGGAATGCAATACCTGGAGGGATTCGTTGCGTTCCTGCCGCGAAGATCTAAACCAATTGAAAAAACAACTTCAGCAAACCGCAGCCCAAAATCTTACTAAGGACCAGCTGCATGACGTAGAGCATTATCACAACCAATTTCACATTCAGCTTATCAATGTTCACGACCTGAAACAATCGATCAAAGCACATGATCGTCGTGTACAATTTGAGACTGCAGCTAACAAGGGCCAATTGGCAGAAGATACGATCGCAGAACATGAAAGACTTTTTGAAGAATTCCAATCCCTCGACAGCACAATTAAGAATCTACGTGAAGAATTTGGCGACTTTATTCATCGAACGTCATAAATAAAAAGGTTAAGAGCTCATCAGTTTTTATAAGTTCAACTGATAAAAATATTTTATCCTGAACTTGTCTTCAGGAATAAAAAACTTATCGTCCCGTCTCCTCGGATACTCCACCTCTGAAGAACCGATTAAAAATATTTAATAACGTACAGACAAGGCATGCCTTGTCTCTAAAACACTTGCCATGGCTGAATTTGATACCTCACACGTAAAAAATATAGTCTTGCTGGGCCACGCCGGCTCCGGTAAGACGACATTAGCGGAATGCATGCTCTATGAAGCGGGAATAATTACCCGCCGCGGCAGCATAGCCGAACGAAACACTACAGGAGATTACCACGAGCTTGAACAAGAACGTGGTAATTCTATTTTTAGCAAGCTTATGCACACAAAATGGCGCGGCTATAAGATCAATATAATTGATACGCCGGGTTATGACGACTTTGTTGGTGAAGTGATCTCAGCATTAAGAGTTGCGGATACCGGTGTAATGTTACTCAACTCTGTAATGGGTGTTGAAGTGGGCACTGATATTATTTGGGAATACACAGAGAAGTTTAGAACACCGATGATCTTCGCTGTTAATAAACTGGATGATGACAACGCAGATTATGAAAAAACGGTTCGTGAAGCGAAATCACATTTTGGAAGTAAGGTTGTTGTGGTGCAATATCCATTGCAAACCGGCGCAGGTTTTCATGAAATAATTGATGTGCTGCGAATGACGATGTATAAATTCAAAGATACCGGTGGCAAACCTGAAAAGCTTCCAATACCCGATTCAGAAAAAGCAAAAGCAGAAGAACTACATAAGGAGCTAATTGAAGCTATTGCCAGTAATGATGAAACGCTCATGGAAATATATTTTGATAAAGGAGAATTAATGGAAGATGAAATGAAGATGGGGCTAAAAAAAGCAATGATCAATCACGACCTGTTTCCATTGTTCTGTTTATCCGGAGAAAGAAATATGGGAAGCGGCCGATTGATGGGATTTATCGACAATGTTTGCCCCAGCGCTAATGAAATGCCGCCTCAAACAACAAGGAGTGGTGATAAAATTTCCTGTGAAGCGAGTGGCCCTGCATGTGCTTTTATTTATAAAACGATCAGTGAACCACATGTTGGTGAATTATCTTTCTTTAAAGTTTATTCCGGTACTATAAAAAGCGGGATGGAACTGGAAAATGAAAGTACCAATGTAACAGAAAAGATCACCCAGCTTTTTTTGGTCGAAGGAAATAAAAGAATGCCAATTAACGAATTGGTGGCTGGTGATATCGGCGCTACACTCAAATTAAAAAATACACATACTAATAACACATTACATGCAAGAGGCAAGAATTATGAATTGCCTTCGATAGAGTTCCCATCTCCGAATATGACCGTTGCTGTAGAACCATTGAAAAAAGGCGAAGAAGAAAAACTTTCACAAGCTTTACACCAGCTAAGGGAAGAGGATCCTACATTGATCGTTGAGGTTTCTCCAGAGTTAAAACAAACACTCATCCATTGCCAGGGTGATATGCACCTGGCGGTTGCCAAATGGAAAATTGAGCACAGCCATAAAGTTGAAGTGAAATTTGTAAAACCAAGAATTGCTTACCGCGAAACGATCCGTAAAATGGCTGATGCAAACTATCGCCATAAAAAACAAAGTGGTGGCGCCGGCCAGTTTGGTGAAGTGTATATGAGAATAGAGCCATGGCATGAAGGCCTGGCTGAGCCAAAAGACCTGAATGTAAGAGGCCGGGATACTTATGAACTGGATTGGGGTGGCAAACTTGTTTTTTATAATTGTATTGTTGGCGGTGCTATTGATACAAGATTCCTACCATCCATTTTAAAAGGTGTAATGGAAAAAATGCATAATGGTCCTTTGACCGGCTCTTATGCCCGGGATATACGGGTATGTGTATATGATGGAAAGATGCATCCTGTTGACAGCAACGATATTTCATTCAAGATAGCAGGCTTGCAGGCATTTCGCCAGGCATTCCAGCAAGCAGATCCGCAGATACTGGAACCGATCTATAAAGTAGAAGTGCTTTGTCCCGATGACTTAACCGGTGCTGTAATGGGTGATCTGCAAAGCCGACGTGCAATAGTAGAGGGAATAGACAGTGAAGGACATTTTCAAAAAGTAATTGCAAGAGTTCCATTAGCTGAAATGGATGGTTATTCATCATCACTTCGTTCGATAACACAGGGAAGAGCAAAATTCAAAAGTGGATTTTTAGAATATGCTCCTGTGCCTTTCGAAATACAACGCAGGTTGATCGATGAACATGCAAAACAGGCGAAGGAAGAATATGCTTGATTAGATTTTTCTGCACTATAAGAAAGATGATCCCTTCGGGGGTCATCTTTTTCTTTTAAAAGAAATTTAAGATTAGTTCAACTGCTAAATTTGCACCATGCCAAAACCCGTTATCTGTATCGGCGCTGCTTTTGTTGATGAGCTCTTTCACATGAAAGAAGAAATGATAGTTGGTTCAACTGTGCCCGCATCGGTAACTAAAACAGTTGGTGGTGTTAGTAGAAATATTGCTCACCAGTTGGCTTTACTCGGATTGGATGTACAGTTGATCAGTGTCTTTGGAAACGATAGCGACGGTGATTGGTTAAAACAATCCTGTACCAATGCGGGTGTTAAAATTCATGCATCAATAACTAAAGAAGGTCTTTCGGGAAAATATACAGCCATTCTAAACCCCGATGCCGAACTGTTCACTGCATTTCTAACCAATGCTGCAACAAACCTGATAACACCAGAACATTTAGAAAAAAATAAAGATTTGTTACAAACCGCTTGTTATTTACTAGCAGACGCAAACATCTCACTGGATACAGGTGAATGGCTGCTTGCATTTAGCATTGAAACCGGAATTCCTCTCATACTTGAACCCGTTTCCATTCCACCAGCAAGAAAGTTTAGAAACATGAACTTAAGAGGGCTTCATCTTGTAACACCCAATGAAGATGAATTGCCAGTATTATGTTCCGAGAAAGCCTTGTTCACGCAACACCAAATCGAAGAACTGATCGAAAAAGGAGTGGAGAATGTTTGGCTGCATCATGGCAAACTTGGTTCTGCTATTTATAATAAAGAAAGATCAATAACTCTTCATGCGCCTGAAATTGAAATAGTGGATTGTACCGGCGCAGGCGATGGTTCTTTATCAGGTTTTATTTTAGGAAAAACATTGGGTAAAAAAGACGTTGATTGTTTAAAACTTGCTCATACTTTATCCGCCGAAATTTTACAAGTGAATGGCGCCATCGCCACACATTTGAACCAGGAAAAATTATT
>DASUTO010000578.1:0-2724 GCA_036374555.1 Chitinophagaceae bacterium | reverse complement strand
TAAGTGAACTCCCATATGGCCCTTGCCGTCGTATAAAATAAACCCGCTCCAGCCTTTACGTAATGTGTCATCTATCCAGGTTCCTTTGAGGCTATCAAATATTTCAAATTTATCAAGCCGCCACATACCATGAAATCTTTTGTTGGCTGTTTCGCTTGTGGACCAGCTGAAAAATATTACAAGAATTAATAGTGGAGTTATCAACCTAAAGAATATCATAATAGTTGTTTGCAGTGTGATGGCTTGAGTAAATGTAGTGATATATTATTCATCTTCCATCCCGCAATGCGTGACATGAACAATAGGTTCGTTGTTTATCTTCTGTCCGCTGTGTAAATCAGTTCAGTTACTCCACAAGTGAATGGCCGGGTAGTTACGGCATAATTTATTTGATCAAATTATTGAACTCTCTTTCTTGATCCGAGTGCCAGTTTTCTTCGTTGTTAGTGCATATTGTTCATCAATCCTGTTTGAAACAAGTGCTATAAATCTTTCTACATCGTAGATCGCATTATGTGCCGCGGGTGCAATACTGGTTAGAAAAAGATCAAAGGCATGATCTGACTGTGGCAGAATATGCAATAATGCCGGGATCTTTTCCTGGATTAATTTATCATATAACAGGCGGGTCGATTTTACAGGAGCCATTATATCATGTGCACCGTGTATCAACAATGTTGGCGGACAATTCGAATGAACATGTGTGATGGGTGAAAAGAATTTATAACGCTCCGGACATTCATCGGGGTGTCCACCCATCAATGGCGGCATCGTGCCAACATTTTCAAGCGTTTTGTCCATACCAAGCCGATACAGATCTTTTCCTATCCTTTTTTTCATCCAGGCAGGCATTTCAGCGGGCACTTTTGCCTTCAGCTTACCCGGTACTGACCTTGTAGTGAGATGCTGATTAGTGTGATAATATAATGCCTCAAGATCGGTGGCGGGATATAGTGCAATAACTGAGCATACATCCAGATCGTCTTCCTCCAGATCTGCCGGCGTAAATTCCGGTTCTTTGCTGGTCAAGGGTGTCATCAGTGCCAGGTAACCACCGGAGGATCCGCCTGCCACGATCACCTTATCCGTATCAATAGCATATTTTTCTGCATTCGATTTCATCCAGGCAATCGCTCTTTTTACGTCATGTATCATTCCCACCAGGTCTGTTTCGGGCGCAAGCCTGTATGCTACATCCATGATCACATGTCCCTGGGCAGCAAGGTGCCTGAACAATGGACGTGTTCCAAAATCTTTATCAAGAAAGTAAAATGCACTGCCGTGCAGATAAATGAATGCAACACCGGAAGGCTTTATAGAAATGGATGGTTGCCAGACATCACATAATAATTTTCGATCAGTACCCGGAATTGTTGCAAATGAAATATCCTGTTCGAAACGTGGTTCCGGAACCCGTGGCAATCGTAATGAAGTACGATGCGAAAGAAAATATTCTTTTTGTCCGTGTTTTAATGTGGTTTCCCAATTTTTACTGAAAGCCTTTTCAAACTCACCTGTTGGCGGACGTGTAACACTTATATAATGTACAAGGTAAACCAGGATCAAATAAGCACCAATAGCGTCAATGAATAAAGAACCAGTTGCCAGCCCGGTAATAAATATTGCTACTCCAACGAGTACAAAGACCGGCGAAAGCGAAGACGTAAATACTTTGAGGCCCCACATTGCTGCTGCAGGCCAGCGGAACTGCAGAAAAAGCAAGATGCTCAATAGTCCGGCCAGCAAGCCGACAATGCAAACGATAACTTGTATGGCTGATATTAAAATATTCATAGAATTTCTTTTGTGGTAAAAAATAATGAAGGCAGTACGCCAAAACAGAGTAAGAAACGGCGTAGCATAATTTTGATCTTTGATGATCCTCAAGGTAATTAAGACACCAGCCAAAACCAATGACCGTTGTCAGTACAGAAACTGACAATTGATTATTATATCCAGCGATCGTTGCGAGGAACTATCGAAAAAAAAAAGTGTTTTATCTCTCACGCAAAGACGAAAAGATCATTAAGACGCCAGGAAAAATCTTTGCGGCTTTGCTCCCTGGCGTTTTTGCGAGAAATAAATTGGAACCTACGAAATGGTTGATTGTTGCTCCTGGTTCGTTGTTTATCATCTGTCCACTGTGTAATTCAGTTCAGTTACGCCGCAAGTAAATTGATGAGTAGTCAATAGTTTTAGTTTTATTTGGTCTTTGATGTCTACAAACAATGGTATACCTCGTCCAAGAATAATTGGATTAACAAATAGCCAGTAGCCGTCAATTAAGTTCAGTTGAATAAGAGAATGTGTTGCTGTCGGGCTACCAAAAAGCAAGATGTCTGGCCCTGGCTGCTGTTTTATTTCGTTTATTCTGTCCGTAAGGTTGTGACTGATAATTGTTGTGTAACCCAAGCCTGAATCTTTCAGTGTTTTTGATAATACAACTTTGTGAACTTTGCTATACCATTTGGAATGTTCAATGTCGTGCTTGCTCGCATTTGGTTTGTCTGCTGCGGTAGGCCAGTAACTTTCCATCATTTGATAAGTCACCCGTCCATATAATGCAGTGTCGCCTTCGCTTATCCGCTTACCGACATGATCAAAAATTTGATCATCAACTTTGATCCAGTTCATTTCTCCGTTCGGACCTGCTACAAAACCGTCAAGCGATATGTGCATAAATGAAATTATTTTCCTTCCTGTATTGCGGGATTTCACTTCGTT
>DASUTO010000577.1:0-4252 GCA_036374555.1 Chitinophagaceae bacterium | reverse complement strand
TTGTAAAATTGTTTTCACATTTTGTTCCTGCAGGTTATCATTCACAGGGTCCATTGATGCACTTCCAAACCATTCAATATTCCAGTTTACCACTTCAAGTGTTGTGGCAGGATCAATGCTTGAGCCGGTTAAATTAACTGCAGCATTTAAGCTACCGGATACTATTGAAATGCTGCCACTAAAATTCTGATTGTTCTGTGCCGGCGCAAACCGGACATAGACCGTTTTTGTGATATTATTTGCTTCAGCAACTGTATATAATAAAGAAGAACTGAAGGTAATTCCATCTTTTGATAAACTAAACACACCGGTAGTGTTCAGCGTTATATTATTTGTAAGATCGTTCCCGGTAAATGAAAATGTTTTATCAGCCGTTGTGCCACTTGCAGCATAAGCAAACTGGATATCATTTGTGCTGATCGTGATACTTGGAGGCGGCGGAGTTGGTGAATTAGCCAGGCTGATATCATCCAATGTCCATCTTGCGCCTTCATCATCATCCGATACATACACAAATGCAAAATGGACATTCGGTTGTTTGAAGGCAGAAAGATTAATATTCTCTGACAGCGTCCAGATGTTGGATGTTTGTGATGGGAACTTTCCATTTATATCTGTCCATGTAGCCAATGTTGGATCGCCACTTACATAATTCGTAGAAACTTTTAACTGTAAAGGTTGTCCGTTAAAAGCTGTGCGGCTCCAGAAAGAAAGCAACGGGAAATTGGTTCCTGTTAAATTGAATGAAGGAGAGATCAGCCAGTCAACATTCGGCACATTTGTTCCATTTGCAAAGCCATTTATCTGAACCCCGCTGGGGAAAGCGGCTGTACCTGCAGGTGCGGAAGGATCTCTTCCAAAACTTGTGCAAGCCCAGGTGATAGCACCGGTCACACTGTATTGAGTAAACCCATCGGTTAAACCAGAGGTACATGTTTGGAAATTGGCGACATACAAATTAATCCCGGTTGTAAATGCCCAGGTTGCGTTGCCACTAATTCCTGCAAAGGGATTTCCATCGAGGTCTGTTAGGGCGCCATTATCTATTTCAACATAGTAAGCAGTGTTTACTTCCAGTGGATTTAATGCAATGTTCACAGTAGAAGATGATAAAGTAACAGCTCCTGATGTAATATTGATCGTTTGGTAAATGCTGTTGTCGGTTACACGGCGTATCCTGATATTACCGGTTCCTTTCACCACATCTTCACTAAACCGAACCGATGCTGAAATATTTATTGGAAGATTTGTTAAACCATTAACAGGGGTAAGACTCACGATGGCAGGTGGAGTTACATCAACCGGGTTAGCTTCAATAGTAAAATTGTCAACTCCTAATCCATCATCACTGCCGGATGCATTAAAATCATTCCAGCGGATCATAAATACTGCTCCATTTGGTATAGAAAGATCTCGTATTGTATAAGTAATTGAAGTATTGTTGCCGGCAGCATTCCCGTCTTTTGCGCCGATTGCAAGTGTAACAGGTGCGATAAAATCAAGACTGGTAACATCCGTCCATGTACCGGTTGTAAGCGAAGTCGCATTTAAACTATACTGAAAAGATAATTTATCAAGTCTTGATTCAGCTCCTAAGCGCCATTGCTCACCGGTATATGAAATTTTAAGTTTAGTAATTGAAGTGCCTGAGCTGTTTTGAATGTGTGCACCGATCGTTGGTATCAAGCTTCCTGATTGTAAAGTACCAAATGCCCTTTCAGCATTTGAAGCTGCACCAAAACTATAAGTATCACCTGCTGTGCCCGATCCTGTTCCTGCAGTATAAGTGGTATTTGCAGCGGAGCCGGTTTCACTAAGTAACCATCCTGTCGGAAGGGTTGATGAGGAGCCGGTATTTGCCAGCGAATTAAAATCCTGTGAATATGTATTTGCTAATAAAATATAGGGTGGAAGGTCATTGTCGTTAAGATTTATGGATGCAGATGCAGTGCCAATTGTTGCCGGGCTCGTTGCACCAGTTAATGTTATTTGAATGGTTTCAGTTCCTTCAATATGCGGATCATCATTCACATTAATATTTATAGTGGCAGTGGTACCATTTTGTGCAATCGTTACCGTTCCTGATCCAGGGTTTGTATAGTCAGTATTTAATGTTGCTGTACCGGAAAGATTATACGTTACAGTAATACCACCAGCCGGTGCAGGTGAGGAAAGATTTACAGTAAACGTACCATTTGTAGAGGGTTCGGCAGCATTTACTCCTGCCACGACAGAAACAGATAAAGCAGGTGGACCCGAACATGGATTTAAAGCTATTGCTGTATTTCTTGGATTTGGTAAACCTGCAGCAAAATCGGTCGCATTGTTATTATTATCGGTACAACCGCTCGCTGCCCGCAAAACTGCATTTGTATTTGATGGAGCAGGAGTAGCACCACTTCCTTCAAAGCAGTTTGCGGTAGTTCCGAAACCAACCAAGTCAACAAGTGTAACACCTGAAGGGCAACTTGTTCCTGATACAATTAAAATGTTAGTATTTAACAACGCTACTTTTCCGGCAGTTCCACTCATCGCAATTGTGCCCGTTGCATCTGGCGTTGGGAGAGGTGTTGTACCTGCGGCACCAGCCCCTTCCTGTATTAAATAATATTGGCCAGGAGCAAGTGTAACATCTGTCAGATCGGTTTTTTGCCATGACGTACCCGTAGCAGAAGCATACTGTACGGACCAGCCATTAAGACTAACTGGCGATGTTCCCCGGTTAAAGATCTCAACAAAATCATTTGTATATGTGGCACCCGAGTTTCCACCACCACCGTAAACCTGGCTGATAACAACCTGTGCGGTCGTGGATTTGCTGATTGCCACCAAAAAAATAAATGACAATAAAAAATATAGTTGAAATTTTTTCATTGCAATAAGCAGTTTAGTTTGCCAAAATGAAATTTAAAGTAGAGAAGCGGAGCTACCGGAAAGATAAATTTAGGTCTATTCAACATTCAGCAGGCTGAAGCGATATAAAATATTTATTATCTCGTAGTTATACGATTGAAATTTAAACTTCATTTAATCGGAGATCAATGACGCGTAGCTGAAGAGTTTTATTTCCGTTCCACTCGTTCTCATCAATTTTAAAAACAACATCGAGCGGTTTATTCATTTGCAATAAATGAAATTTATCAGCCATTTTAAAACCAATACCTGTAAACACCGTGGTATTTTGTTTCAGAGAAAATTTTATATGCTCTTCTTTTACAATTTTTGAATAACCAGTATTCCAAACTTTTTTGGCAACAAAAACAGGACGCAGGTTTTCTGGTCCGAATGGTTCCATTTGCTGAAGTATATTATAGAATGGCCATTGTATATCACTAAAATTTATTTCAGCGTCAATAACTATTTCTGGTATCAATAACTCAGGGTGAATAGTCGCTGATACTATTTCTTCAAATTTATTTCTGAAAGCATCGATCTTATCAATTTCCAGGGTCAATCCAGCTGCGGCAAAATGTCCACCATAGCCAATCAAATGTTCCCTGCATGCATGAACTGCTTCGTATAAATTAAAACCCGGAACGCTGCGGGCACTGCCCGCTGCAAATTCACCGCTTTGGGTCAATACAATTGTTGGACGATAGTAATGTTCGATCAATCTTGATGCTACGATACCAACAACACCTTTATGCCAATGAGATCTGTAAACAACAGTTGATTTTCTTTCAAGCCATTCACCAGTTTCGTTGATAAGTGTTAACGCTTCCCCGGTAATATTTCCATCGGCTTCTTTTCTGTCTGTATTATCACTGTGAAGCATTTCAGCAAAATGCAACGCCTCATCATAAGTTTCTGAAATAAACATTTGTACCGCTTTTCTTGCATCATCCATTCTTCCGGCAGCATTTACTCTTGGAGCAATTATAAAAACAAGATTATTGATATGTAGCTTGGTTTTTAAGCCACTTAAAAAGCTGAGCGCTTTTATTCCATTGTTCGGATCTTCATTTGCTTTTTTTAAACCATAATAAGCGAGGATGCGATTCTCACCCGTCATTGGAACAATATCAGCAGCGATAGCCGTTGCAACCAGGTCAAGACTTTCGTAGACATCTTCATCGCTTAAATCAAATTGCGGAGCAAGCGCAGAGATCAATTTGAATCCAACCCCGCATCCGCATAATTCCTTGTAAGGATAATTACAATCTTTTTGTTTCGGATTTAAGATCGCAATTGCCGGAGGCAATTCTTTATCGGGTAAATGATGATCGCAAACTATAAAGTCAATTTCGAGTTG
>DASUTO010000576.1:0-21368 GCA_036374555.1 Chitinophagaceae bacterium | reverse complement strand
AACGAAAGCAATGAATGGTAATAGCAGCTCTCTTCTCAACTATGAGTATTCAGATATTAATAATGCAAAAGGGATATCTCAATATCGCTTAAGGCAAATCGATATTAATGGCAAACAAGCGTATAGCCCGGTACGTGCAGTAAGGGCAGGTGGGCAAAAGGGTAAAACAATTATTTATCCCAATCCAAGCAACGATGGTAAAGTAAATGTTGTGTTTGCAGATGTAAATACGATCCGGGATGTATCACTTATGGATATGAATGGCCGCGTTATGAAACAATGGAAAGGCGTTGCTAATAATAATATTCTCATCGATAATTTAACAGCCGGGTTCTATACGATACGAATCATAGAAACAGAAACGGGAGAACAAACTGTAGAAAAAATAGTAGTGAAAAAGCGTTAAGACTACAAGGTTTTAACCAACGGCGGGGGTGGTCTTCGAGCCGCCCCCTTATTATTTTGTCCAATTAAGAAAACCCTGGATCGATCTGCCCAAACTCATTTCTGAAAACCACAAGACTAATTTACTTTTATAAAAAGTAAATTTTGATACGACAATGGACATACAGGCTTCTTCAACCATTCGTTGTATTGCTTTTGATCATCTTCTTTGGAATCATGGGTTATACTTTTATCGAGGGATACTCTTTTTTAGAGGCCCTTTACATGACAACTATTTCAATTACCACCGCCGGTTTTAATGAAGTAAGACCATTAAGTGAAGCAGGAAGGTTGTTTACCATTTTTCTGCTTCTGACCAGTTGGGCCACATTCGCCTGGGTTATCACCCGCATTACCCAGTTTGTTGTTACCGGCGAGATCAATCAATATTTTAAAACAAGAAAGAATATGAAAGCAGTAACCGAATTGAACCATCATGTTATCCTTTGCGGATTTGGCAGAAATGGTCAGCAGGCGGCAAGGACATTGAAAAATCATAACATGGATTTTGTAGTCATAGAGAAGGAAAAGGAATCTATGGAAAAAGCACTGCCTTTTTTTCCTGAGCTTGTTTACCTGATAGGAGACGGGACTGATGACGATCTGTTGAAAAAAGCTGGTATTGAAAGAGCAAATGCATTGATTACCGCATTACCAGTAGATGCTGATAACGTGTTTATCGTTCTTTCTGCAAGAGGACTCAATCAAAAATTACAGATTATCAGCCGGGCCTCAGAGGAAAGTTCTTATCCAAAACTAAGGAAGGCTGGCGCCGATAACGTTATTATGCCTGATAAGATCGGAGGCTCTCACATGGCAACACTTGTGTCAAAACCTGATGTGATCGAATTCATGGATTTTCTTTCAAGCGAAGATGGTGAATCTGTAAATATGGAATCTGTTCCATATGACCTGTTGCCGCCTGCAATAAAGGATAAACCACTTAGAATTGTAATGGAATGGAACAAGACAGGAGTAAATTGTTTGGGGATAAAAAATAAAGATGGGAAATTCATTATTAACCCTCCTGATGAAACACTGGTAACCGAGGGCTGCAAAGTTATTGTTTTTGGCACCCGGTCACAGATCGCTGACATGAAAGATAATCTTGACTGATCATTTATTTATTTACAATTTCCAGAAGGTCTATTTCGAATACCAACGCAGATCCACCCGGGATGGTTTGATATTGCCCCGGGCCGTATGCCAAATTATAAGGAATATATAATTTCCATTTGGAACCAACAGGCATCATCTGTAATGCTTCTGTCCAGCCCTTTATTACCCCATTTACGTCAAATGAAATTGGGCCGCCCATTTTATAGGAATTATTAAATTCAGTACCATCAATAAATGCACCGGTATAGTTACAGGATACTTTATCATTTTTCGTTGGCCTTTTTCCTGTTCCAACCGTAACGATCTCGTATTGCAAGCCGCTTGGTGTAACCTTTACGCCGGGCCTTTTTTTATTTTCCGCCAAAAATTTTTTGCCCGCATCGATCGTAGGTTTATTTTTTATTTCCTGCAGTTTTAACTGGTACCGCATTGCGACCATATTTGCAAGACTGTCATTCATCAATGGTTTTTTTTGACTTTGCAGATCGTTGATAGCGGTCGTTATAATGGCTGGATTAAAATTGGTAATATCAAACTCACGAAAAAAGTTTATAAGATAAATACCGGCCGCATAGCTTGCCGAATCTCTCATATCGTTTAAAACAACACCTGTCACAGGCGGTTTTACTGTCTTTTTCGGATCTGCCATTAATTGACTTTGATAAGTCATCACTGCATTATCTGCATCGGAATTACTGATCAGTTGGGGTTTATTTGACTGGAGATCATTACATGCTTTGGCAACAACGGCACCGTTGAAATTGTAAATATTTTGAGATCGATATTTGTTGACAATATGAATACCCGCCGTATAACTGGCAGAATCCCGGAGATCTTTAAGTATTTTAGGCGCCGCAGGTTTTGCAATGGGTGGCTTTTGTGATTTAACGGGTACCGTTTTTGGACTCTGAGAAAAGATACTTGTTGAAATGAAAATAAATACAATTGAAAAAATTATTCTTGGCATAAATTTTTTTTGGGAAGCAAATATACTTTATAAGTTCAAGTCTTTTTGTTTCTGCGTTTTATTATTTCCCCCGGCAAGCTCAATGATCGCAGCAGGAAATTTTTCTTTATGACCGGTAAGCAAGTTCCGGATATAATTATTCCCCCGGTAAGATGTTAAATAATTTTTGATAGCTTCAATGTCCGACAGTTTAAATTCTGATGGCAAATAGCCCATTCCGAAAAATTTTCCATTGTCAACGAGTATGCAGGATAACTGGGTATTCTCGAGACCCTTGTCAAGGATAGCATAAGATGAATCATCACTCATTTCGGCAATGGCTTTTTTTACCCGTTTATTATAAGACGACCTGCTTTCTTGTTTTATGCAGGCTCCTTTACATGTTTTATTTTCTACACCAGTGCACTGGCCATTTCCTTTTTCCAAAAAACATAATTTAGGACAAAGCTTATATTCCTCAATAACAGTTCTCAGCCAGCTGTAGCCTTCCGATAAATTATGAAAGCTGTGAACAGGTTTAAGATTCTTTTTGTTTTTTTCAATAATTAAACGGAGAAAACCATTCCTGTCCTCGTAAGTATGGATGCCAAAAACATCTTCCCAATGCTTTTGTGAGTAATTGAACTTTGGCCAGTATTTTTTTATTTCAACAGATTCAAGAATGCTTGCCATTAATTCTGTAGCACAGCATTTAAAACTGATGGAATGAATATGTGTGATGAAATTTTGTTTTTGTCTTGTTTCAGAATTGTTGCTGAAATGGCTGTTAACACGACTCCGGATATTGATCGCTTTTCCTACATAAATTATTTTTCCTTTTGCATCATGAAAATAATAGACACCCGGTGTTGTTGGCAAAACTTCAAAATGTTGTTTGGGCACATTGGGCGGTAAGGCTTGTTCTTTTGAGTTTCGCAACAAACTTTTTGAAATAAAATCTTCTTTATCATTTTCTAAAAGTTTACAGAAAACCTTTACAGTTGCTTCTGCATCGCCACCGGCACGATGCCGGTTATTAATATCAATTTCAAGCGAGCGGCAAAGATTACCAAGACTATAAGATGGAAACCCGGGGAATATTCTTCTGCTTAACCTGACTGTACATAGCTTTTTTGATTTCAGGTCAAACCCGGCTTTTAATAAATGGTTTTTGATAAAGCTGTAATCGAAGTTTACATTATGAGCAATAAAAACATTCTCATTCAGAAGATTGAAAATATCTTCAGCCACTTCCTCAAATTGTGGCGCATTTGCAACCATTTCATCAGTAATACCTGTAAAAGATTGGATATATCTCGGGATGGGTTGCAGAGGATTGATCAGCGACTCGAATTTTTTCACAACCTTGTTGCCATCAAAAACATAAATAGCCACTTCGGTAATTCCGTTAGCCGATGCGTAACTTCCTGTGGTCTCTATATCAACTATAGCATACATGATATTTCCAATATGATCAGGTTACAAAAAAGCAGACTAAGTTCGCAAATAATTTGATATGACAGAAACGAAATTTATAATGTTTCGGAACAGGCTGGAGAAGGTTTACCGGCATCTTGGCAAGCAGGCAAAAAGGATGGCCATTACTTGTTACCGGCTTTATGATCATGATCTGCCGGAGTTCCCGTTTTGCATTGAGATATATGACAAAAATGTTTATATAGCTGAATATAAACGCCGCCATGGAATGAGTGAGGACGAACACGATGAATGGATGAGCCGGAGTTTGATTTTTATCTGCGAAGTCTTAAAAGTCAGCGAAGAAAATATATATCTGAAGCTTCGTCAGAAAAAGCCGGGCCGGCTTGGGCAATATCAAAAGACTGCAGAAAGGAAGTCAGAGTTTGTGGTAGAAGAAAATGGTTTAAAATTTATAGTTAATCTTAGCGATTATCTTGATACTGGTTTGTTCCTGGACCATAGAGTAACGAGAGAAAAAGTTAGAACTGAGGCTAAGGATAAAAAAGTTTTGAACTTGTTTTCTTACACAGGTTCTTTTTCTGTTTATGCAGCAGCGGGAGGTGCTGATGAAGTAGTCACTGTTGATCTTTCAAAAACCTACCTTGATTGGGCGCAGAGAAATATGCAGCTTAATCGATTTAAAGATGTTTCAAAATATCAATTCATACATGCAGATGTTTTGCAATATTTGAATACTGTCACTGAAAATTATTTTGATATTATCATACTCGATCCGCCAACATTCAGTAATAGTAAACGAATGGAAGATATACTCGATATTCAGCGAGACCATGTAAAACTCATCAATGATTGCGTGCGGATTTTAAAACCAGGAGGAAAAATTTATTTCAGCACTAACTATAAAAAATTTGTTTTGGATAAAGCATCAATTGATTCTTCATTGATAAAAGATATTACAAAACAAACTACTCCTTTTGATTTCGAAGGGAGAATAAGCAGGGTTTGTTATCTTATAGAAAAATAAAAACCGTCCCGCAAATGGGGACGGTCTTATAAACTGTAAAATAATTTTAATACAAATAATCCAGCGCAACTTCATCACTATTATTGAAAGGACGATTTTGCCCTGCTCCTATGCATGCCAGCATAAAGCTTCCACTGACCTGATTCGTCGTAGGAGTGCCCGGAATGTGAATAGCGCCAACAGTAGATGCTCCTTCATTAGCGTATGCTCCCCCACAACTATAGCTCCGATCAGCATAGTCTGTATGGCGGAAACCAATGCAATGTCCAACCTCATGTGCCATAATAGTTGCAAGATAGTTTACAAAGGTTGATGCATTAGATCTGATATTTCTAGAATATAATTTTACCTGGCCGTACGGAGCACCCGAATTGCTCGGAAAGCCTGCTGAGCCAAGGTAAGGGCCATTAGCATTGACAAATTTGATAGTTGCGTTGGAACCAGCCCCAGCCACCTGAAAAGTGAGTGAAAGGTTTTCCGCATTATACCTGTTTACCATTACAGCGAGGGCTTCAGCGTATCCTGATAATGCGGCAAGTTTTGAGTCCAAACTAACCGTGATGGTTCTTGGCAATCCTGTTACGAGATTTGTAGTGCGGTACTGTTCATTATTTGCAATACGCAAGAAATTTCCACCTGGCATTGTATTTAAAAATTCTTCAGTGAGAATGATGTCTCCTTCAACAAGATATCCTTCTTCAACTTTCTGAACATTCGATGTACCAAAACCATGATTATAGATCTTGGTTAAAGTTTCTTCTGAAATTTGTTCTTGTGCCGGGTCTTTCGCTTCCTTTTTGCAAGAGGTAATTGCAAAACCGGCAATAAGCAGGAAGGCCAATGGTTTCAACATTTGTCTCATGTGAGTCTGTTTTAGTGTTATTAAATAAGGTAAGAAAATACAGGTGGGGTATTTCACTTTGAAAAGATAAATGTTTTTTTTAAATACTAACAAATGTTTTTGGCACTTTTTTTTGCAGGATTATTGTGTTTCTACGAAGGTCAAACAATGGTAGCGGCAAGTATTCAGAAATCAATATTTTTAATGAATGAAAACTACCTGGTGGGGCAGAAGGAATATTTATATGTTGCGGGTTGTAATCGTTTTCCCTAGTGTATTTATTACGCATTGTTCTTTTGGTCAGTTAAATGATAGCACAAAACTTTCCCCTGGTTTATCGAGCGAAATAAAGAAGACAAAACCGGCTGGAAAGCTTTTGCTTGAGGTTACGATCAGAAACGATAAAATACCCGCCGAAGTCCGGAAACCTGTTTATCAAACCCAAAAAGTATTTCAATTTTCAACCTTTTCAGTTTACAGGTTATTTGCATCTGTTGAAGAAATAAATTCTGTTTTATTAGCACAGCCCGGAATAATTTTTATTGAAAAAGGAAACAGGGTGGCTAAGGAGGAAATACAGGTGGGCAATCTTGATTTGTCAGTAAATAAAATAAATCTTGCCCATCGGAATTTCCCTTTAATAAACGGCGATGGAATAACAGTATCTGTAAAAGAAAATAAGCCCGATACTACAGACATTGATTTCAAAGGAAGGTTTCTTTCAACGAATCTTTCATCATCCACAGTTAACTCTCATGCCTCGATTATGTCCACAATGATTGGTGGTGGGGGTAATAGCTGGCATTTGGGAAAAGGTGCAGCATGGGGAAGTATGATCAGTTCCTCAAGCTTTGCTGTTTTATTGCCAGATGCAAACAGTGCATACCAGCAGTACAATATTTCTGTTCAAAATCATTCTTACGGTGTTGGCATTGAAAGCTATTACGGAACAGATGCGGCTGCTTATGATGCAAGTGCTATTAGTAATGGGTCATTGCTGCATATTTTTTCTTCGGGTAATTCAGGAACTTCTGCTGCCACGACAGGGACCTATTCAGGTCTGAACGGTTTTGCAAATCTTACAGGCAGTTTTAAGATGGCAAAGAACATTCTTACGGTGGGGGCGACTGATTCTTTTTCTGTTGTGGCTGCATTAAGTTCAAAAGGGCCCGCACATGATGGCAGGGTAAAACCCGAGTTAGTTGCTTTTGGGGAAGATGGAAGTTCGGGAGCCGCGGCATTAGTTTCAGGCACATCGTTACTGCTTCAACATTTATATCAGTCCAATGGGAGTTTGCCACCAAATTCTTTATTAAAGGCAATTCTTATCAATAGCGCAGATGATGTTGGCAATGCTGAAGTTGATTATAAAAATGGATTTGGAAGTCTAAATGCAAATAATGCGTTGAAAACTTTGCAGGCAAACAGGTTTTTTAGTGGAACTGTTTCCAATTCATCAAGCCAATCATTTACTATAAATGTGCCGCCAGGAATAAAAAAATTGAAAGCAACATTAGTGTGGAATGATCCGCCCGCAGCTCCCAACGCAACGAAAGCACTGATAAACGACCTTGATCTTGAAGTGAAAGAAATTCTATCTGGTCAACTCTGGCAACCCTGGGTTTTAAATTCATTTCCTCACGTTGATTCATTATTGCAATTGGCAAAAAGAAAAAGAGATACGCTGAATAATATTGAACAAATTACAATTGATAATCCTGCTGCTGGAAATTATCAGCTTAAAGTAACCGGGTTCAATGTTACTACTGCATCACAAAACTTCCATATAGCATGGCAGTTAGATTCAGTAGACAAATTTGAATGGCAATTTCCAACAGCGAATGATTTTATTTTTCCATCTGCTACTAATACGGTCAGGTGGCTGTCATCTTTTTCAACTGCAAACGGAATTCTTGAATATAGCACAGGGGGAAATACATGGCAACCTATTCAAACTACAACTGATCTGAATAAAGGGTATTATAATTGGAACGTTCCTGCCGTAACAAGTGCCGCTATGCTTCGAATGACAATTGGGTCAAACGTTTTTACCAGTGATACATTCACCATTGCAAACAGAACCAATATAGGTGTAGGATTTAATTGTCCGGATTCGTTTTTGGTTTACTGGAATAAATTACCCGGTATTACAAATTACAAAGCTTATAAACTTGGAAGTAAATATCTCGAACCAATAATAGTAACTGCAGATAGCTTCATGATATTTTCAAAAACTGCAAATCCTTCATTGCATTATGCAGTGGCACCGATTATTGGAAGCAAAGAAGGTGTGAAGAGTTATACAATTAACTATACAACGCAGGGTGTTGAATGTTATTTCCGCTCTTTTCTTGCTTTGCTTGTTGGAAATTCTGCTCAACTAACCGTTTCGCTTGGCACTTTATATGATATCAATAAGATCGTTTTTGAAAAATTTAATGGAACTGAATATGTGGTGCTGCAGCAAATTGTTAACCCGTCTTCCTTATTGTTAAGTTTTACAGATGCATCCTTAAAGAACGGTCTAAATGTTTACCGGGTTAAACTTGAACTGGCAGGCGGAAGAGTAAATTATTCTAATGTTGAAACAGTCTATTACTTCAACGGCTCAGAATTTATGGTTTATCCAAATCCTGCTTCTCAATATTCTCCAATAACGATCCTTTCTGACAACCAGTTTGAGCCGGCAACATTACAAGTGATCAATATGCAGGGACAAAAGATCTATGAAATGCCATTAAATGATGTCAGTAATCAATTGCCGGTGGGAAGATTGAGCAAAGGATTAAATTTATTAAGGATTACCAGGAAAGATCAGAAGGATGTGGTGCTGAAATTATTTGTACAATAATTATTTTGCTCCTGCAGTACTTAATTTTTTTGTGATCGTTCTTCCGGGATATTCTTCCAATGCTTTTTCCAAACAATCCATTGCGGCATTAAGAGCATCAAGATTCAATACATAAGCTAATCTTACTTCATTTTTTCCTAAGCCTTCTGTACCATAGAATCCTGTTGCCGGTGCCAGCATCACTGTTTGATCATTATAAGAAAAACTCTCCAGCAGCCATTGGCAAAATTTATCCGAATCATCAATTGGTAATTTAGCAATAGCATAAAATGCGCCACCGGGATTTGGACAAAACACACCCGGCGTTTTATTTAACCTGCTTACCATTAAATTCCTTCTTGATAAATATTCGGCTTTCGGCGCATCAAAATAAGAATCGGGAAGATCAACCGCAGCTTCGCCCATTATTTGTGCAAGACCAGGAGGAGACAGTCTTGCCTGAGCAAATTTCATGGCCGTATTATAAACTTCTTTGTTTTTGGTAACGAAAGCTCCAAGTCTTGCACCGCAGGCACTATATCTTTTTGAAATAGTATCCATCAGCACTACATGTTGATCCAATCCAGAAAGATGCATGGCACTTACGTATTCCCCATCATAACAAAATTCGCGGTAAGCTTCATCACTGAATAGATACAGATCATACTTGATACATATTTTTTTCAGCGCTTCCATTTCAGGTCGGCTATATAAATATCCTGTCGGGTTATTTGGACTGCAAATAATGATCGCTTTTGTTTGTGAGGTAATTACTTTTTCAAAATCTTCAATGGGGGGTAGGGCAAACCCGGTTTCAATATTAGAAGTGATCGGCACAACATTTACTCCGGCAGCACAGGCAAAGCCATTATAGTTCGCATAAAAAGGTTCAGGAATAATTACTTCATCACCTGCATTCAGACAACAGAAAAAGCCAAACATGATCGCCTCGCTGCCACCCGTGGTAATAATAATTTGTTCATGAGTAACATCAATACCCACTTTTTTATAATACTGCACAAGTTTTCTGCGGTAGCTTTCATTACCGGCACTATGACTGTATTCAAGTACTTTAATATCTGCTTTGCGCACAGCATCCAGAATGGGAGGCGGAGTTTCGATATCCGGTTGACCAATATTGAGGTGATAAACCTTAATTCCTTTTTTCTTTGCTGCTTCTGCATAAGGAACCAGTTTCCGAATCGGAGAAGCCGGCATGTGTTGACCGCGGTTTGAAATGTTTAACATGTTTCAAAGTTAATTATCATTGACTAAGTACGAAACAGGGGCATAAAAAATCCCCATCTTAAGATGAGGACTTTTAAATATTGTAAAATATAGTGCTACCTGCCAGACTTTCCTTTTCCTTTTTGTTTAGATTCTTTTACATAAGAATCGTAGGCTTCAGCTGTAAGGACTTCTCCTGATATTTCCAAAGTGACAGGTGTATCTATACCAGCAAGTTTCACAGTAATGGTTTTTGAAAATGTACCTAAGGTACCGGCATTATATCCAACATTAATTTTGTCTGTTTTACCTGCCATTATAGGTGCTTGTGGCCATTTTGGAGTGGTACATCCGCAAGAAGCTGAAGCATTTTCAACCACTAAAGGCTTACTGGATATGTTCTTGAATTCAAAATCAAAAGTTGCAGGTACGCCTTGTTTAAGCTTTCCAAAATCATATTTGAGTTCATTGAATTTAATAATATCACCCGATTTTGCTGTTTGACCTATGGCGCCGGCAGATATTATAAACGCAACAGCAATAAATAATAATTTCTTCATTTTAATTGTTTTTTTGTTTTAGTAAACTAATTGATGAGTTTTCAGGTGCTGAACCTGCTGGTGCTCTCCATACGATTCCTGTTATCTTGATCTGTTTTGACAGATTTTGGTTGTACATGATCGTAATATGTTTGTCAAAAGAACCTTCAGCGGCTGCATTATAGCCCACTTTGATCTTTGCAGTTCCACCCGGGGCAATTGGTTCTTTGCTCCATTCTGGTGTTGTGCATCCGCAACTTGTCTGCACATTTGAAATTACCATCGGGTCTTTCCCGGTGTTAGTAACTTCAAAAAAATGGTAAACAGGTTTGCCTTGTGGAATGGTTCCAAAATTAAATTCAGATTCTTTTACTGAAAGTACTTCTTGGGAAGCTGTAGTTTGGGCATTCAATACAACGGCTATTGCAATTGCTGAAAAGACGGTAAAGAGTTTTTTCATTTTAAATGATTCAGACTTCAAATTTAAGACTTCAACTTCAAATACCATAGGCTAAACGCACAGAAATTCAGTATTTTTTAACACCCCAAAAAGCGGATACCCTTTCCTATATCTTTGTCGCATGGATACCCCTCATCCTTCAATGCTTGCCGCTGATAAACTTTCTTTCGAAAGTTTCCGTAACGAGGTTTTAAACGATTTTTACATGGCATGCATAAGCCGTGAGGCCAGTCTTTTAGGCCGCAAGGAGGTATTGACAGGTAAGGCGAAATTTGGAATTTTTGGTGATGGTAAGGAGGTGGCTCAGGTTGCAATGGCAAAATTTTTCAAAGAGGGAGATTTTCGT
This sequence comes from Chitinophagaceae bacterium, assembly GCA_036374555.1. Taxonomy (GTDB): domain Bacteria; phylum Bacteroidota; class Bacteroidia; order Chitinophagales; family Chitinophagaceae; genus VBAS01. The sequence goes on along the minus strand of DASUTO010000576.1, from coordinate 10,152 downwards.
AGTGGTTATTACCGTGATCAAACTTTTCAATTCGCTATTGGCCAGGCAACTGTTGAACAATTTTTCGCCCAATTATATGCGGATCCGGATGATAAAAATGACCCTAATAGTGCCGGCCGTCAAATGGTCTCTCATTTTTGTACTTCCTTGACTGACGAACAGGGCAATTGGCTCGATCTTGCCAATCGGAAAAATACGATTGCTGACCTGGCTCCAACTGCAGGTCAAATGCCCAGAGGCTTGGGTGTTGCCCTGGCTTCAAAATGTTTTCGCGGGATAAAAGAATTAAAACAATTTGATCATTTATCTGATAATGGCAATGAAGTTTGTTTTGTAACGATTGGCGATGCTGCAACATCGGAAGGTCATTTTTGGGAGACCGTAAATGCTGCCGGTGTGATGCAAGTGCCGATGGCTTTGTTTGTTTGGGATGATGGCTATGGAATTTCTGTTCCCAAAAAATTACAAACAACAAAAGCTTCTATCTCTGAAGCATTAAGTGGTTTTCAGAAAAAGGATGATTCCAACGGGTTTCATATTTATAAAATAAGAGGGTGGGATTATGCCGGCATGTGCGAAGCCTTTGAAGAAGGAGTTCGACTTGCAAGAGAAACACATACCCCCGCATTGTTTCATGTTGAAGAAGTAACACAACCTCAAGGCCATTCCACGTCGGGCAGTCATGAACGTTATAAAACTCCGGAGAGATTGGAATGGGAAAGAGAACATGATTGTTTAAAAAAAATGCGGGAATGGATCATTGATTCATCTTTGGCAAGTGACGAAGAATTAAATCGTATCGCATCAAAAGCCAAGAACCATGTGAAGGATGAAAGGACAAAAGCATGGGAGAAATACCAATCGCCGATAAAAGAACAAGTAAAAAAGATCGCAGAACTGGCGACATCATTAGTGGCTAATATTCCTAATAAAGCAAAAACGATTGAGCAAATAAGCAAAGAGCTTACTGCTAATCGGGAGCCAATGCGTCGTGATGTGATGAGATCACTGCATTCGATGTTGAATGCTGCCGGAGATAATGATGCCGCATTCTGGGCAAAAGATTATTACAACGATCTTTTAAAAGAGAATGAACTTCTTTACAATTCTCATTTATATAATGTCGGTGAAAAAAGTGCATTAAAAGTTGGTGAAACAAAAGCTGTTATCGCTAACGACGCGCCAATGATAAATGGTTTTGAAGTTTTGAATAAATACTTTGATGTATTGTTTGCAAACAATCCGCTTGTGGTTGCTTTTGGAGAAGATGTTGGTAAGATCGGTGACGTGAACCAGGGCTTTAGCGGACTACAGGCAAAATACGGTGAATCAAGAATTTTTGATTGTGGCATTCGTGAGCTTACCATAATGGGACAAGGCATTGGCATTGCAATGCGTGGCTTAAGACCCATTGCAGAAATTCAATACCTCGATTATTTGTTATACGGCCTTGAACCATTAAGTGATGATGCCGCAACTTTACATTTCCGCACAAAAGGAAAACAAAGTTGCCCTTTAATAGTAAGAACCCGCGGCCATCGATTGGAAGGCATTTGGCATAGCGGTTCGCCAATGGGGATGGTCATAAACGCTTTAAGAGGAATGTATGTTTGTGTGCCAAGAAATATGACGCAGGCTGTTGGTATGTATAATACGTTATTAAGAGGGAATGATCCCGGGATTATTATTGAATGCCTGAATGGTTATCGCTTAAAAGAAAAATTGATCTCAAATCTTCTTCAGTTTACTGTTCCACTTGGTGTGCCTGAGGTAATAAGAGCAGGTTCTGATGTAACCGTGGTTTCTTATGGTTCAGTATTGCGTATCATACAGGAAGCTGCTGACTTATTAGAAGCACAGGGCATTAGCTGCGAAATAATCGATGTACAAACTCTGCTGCCATTTGATATCAACCATAAGATACTTGAATCTTTAAAAAGGACGAATCGCATCATATTTATCGATGAAGATGTTCCGGGTGGAGCTGCCGCTTTTATGTTTAACAAAGTAATGGAAGAGCAAGGCGGCTATCGTTATCTTGACGTAGCGCCAAGAACATTAACAGGCAAAGAACACAGGCCGTCTTACGGCAGCGACGGCGATTATTTCAGTAAACCCAATGTGGAAGAAATTGAAAACGCCATCAAAAAAATGATGCGGGAATAAAGTCCTTAAAAGTTTCCACAATTTGTTTGAAGTAATCAGGGGTTTTTTTAGATTAGCAGTAATTACCATTACCAAACAAGGCGCTTATGAGGTCAGGGAATATGAATCGTGCAATAAATATTATTTTATTTTCATTTCTATCTATTGCTTCTTTTTCGCAAACTGATTATTCATCACAACTCGGTGCATGGAAATCAAAATTTCCTGAAGAAGAATTTGTCGCGGCAAGCTATAAAACGATCATCAGCTTTACCTTAAATGCAGATCCCAAACCTGGCTTTGCTAAAGTAAATGTTTTAGTAAGGAATGAAATAACGATTGTTCCCACCAAAGATTTCAAAGGGTTTGATGATGGTTTGTTTTATAACGATCAAGTTTCAATTGATAATGTAAAAGCGGTTAATCCTAAAGGGAAAGAAGTGCCTTTGCAAAAACGTTGCGGTTCTTATCAAAGCGAAGATATTTTTCATGATGATTCAAAACTTTGCACGATAAAATTTAAAACAGAAGAAAAAGGGAAACCGTTCATTTATTATTATGAAGAAAATTATCATGATGTCAAATATCTTACTTCGCAATATTTTCACGAATCCTTTCCGGCGGTGGACAGGGTTGTTGAATTCAGGATCCCATCCTGGCTTGAACTTGATTTTCGTGAGTTTAATTTTTCAAATCATGGTATTGAAAAAACCACGGCAAAGGATGGCGATATAAGCAAGGTTATTTATAACGTAAAAGATGTGCAGGCATATTCCCGTGAAAGGTCAGCGCCCAACCATGCACTCAGTTATCCCCATGTCATCACAATAAGTAAGGCTTATACTGAAAACGGGCAACGGCATGTTTTGTTTGAATCTGTAAAGGACCTGTATGCGTGGTATCGCAGTGTTTGTGATAGTACAGGTAATGATGCCACTGCATTAAAAGATAAAGTGAATGAATTGACTGCAGGTAAAAAAACGGATCTCGAAAAGATCGAATCTATTTTTTATTGGGTGCAGGATAATATTCGCTATATCGCCTTTGAAGATGGCATCATGGGCTTCAAACCCGATGCTGCACAAAATGTGTTAAAGAAAAAATATGGTGATTGTAAGGGAAAGGCAAACCTCTTGAAAGAAATGCTGAAAGTAGCAGGCTTTGACGCCCGGTTAACATGGATAGGCACTTCTGATCTTCCTTATGATTACACGATCCCATCATTGGCGGTCGACAATCATATGATCTGTACGGTAATTGCCGGCGGTAAACGTTATTTCCTTGATGGCACTGAAAATTTTATTGGATTGAATGATTATGCTCAGCGGATACAGGGTAAACAAGTGCTGATAGAGGATGGTAAAAATTATATCATTGATAAGGTACCTGACTTTTCTGCCGAAAGAAATAAAATGAAGTCAATCACCACTATTAATATTGGTGCTGATACATTGAAAGGAACTACGCATGTAGAATACAATGGTGAATCAAAAGCAATGTTGCAGGGAGTGTACACATCTATACGTAATGAAAAGAAGAAAGATGCATTATCATCTTTTCTCCGGCATGGGGATGATAATCTTATTTTAACAAATGTAAAAGAACCTGATTTTAAAGAAAGACAAAAGCCATTGCAGGTAAGTTTTGATTTTAAAGCAAACAATCAGCTGACAAAAGCGGGCAACGAATTATATATAGTGATGGACTGGAATAAAGAATTCTCATCGCTTGAGTTTGATGATAAGCGTAAGAATGATTATGAGTTCAGCAATAAATATTATCTTGATGTGCAAACGGAATTGGTGATCCCTGAAGGATATAAGGTGGACTATTTACCTGCTGCTTTTAAGAAATCCACCTCTCATTATTCGTTTGAAGGATCTTATACTAACAAAGGGAAAAGCATTTTGTATAAAAAACTGATCGTTGTAAATAAACCTGTTTTGCTAAGGTCAGAATTTGAAGCCTGGAATAAATTCATCAAAGAGATCAATACATTTTATAATGACCAGGTAGTGCTGGTAAAAAACAAATAACTATTTAAAGAAGCCACTGAAAATTTTTTTTAATGAAAAGAGAACTAAGTTTTGGAGGAATATTTTTATTTATTTCTATAGCGGCCTATTCGCAGCAGCCGGTTCTGGGTGATAAAATTGAAAAGGAATTTGAAGTAACAGCAATTCCTGATAAATGGAAAAACGAAAGTGCTGTGATCATTGGTCAAAAAACAGAATATCTTTTTAGTCGGCTTGTATCGGGGAGAAAATTTACACCGGTCGTCCGCATCCGCGAATACATACACAAAAGAATTAAACTGCAGGATAAAAATGCTTTGGAGAAATTTTCCACTTTCTATTACGTCACGATGGGAAAAGACGGAAAAGCAGAGTATAAAGTGATAAAGGCTAATGGAAAGCAAGTAGATATTGATATGAAGAGCGCCATTGAGGAAGAAAAAGACATTCCTTCCATTTACAAGCCGATCTACTATAAACTGGGAGTAAAATTTTTAAAGATCGCTATTCCTGATCTTGAGGTAGGCGATATTATAGATTACAATATCCGCAGTACGATCGATTGGGATATGCGGACTGAAGGGATCGGGTTTACCCCATTTATTTTTTCGTTGGCAAATAATTATCCTACGCTTTACCAGCAATACAGGTTTACACTGGTAGATGGGATGAAAGTTAGATTCAAGGCATTTAATGGTGCACCTAATTTAAAGATGGATACCAAAGCTTCGATATTCGGTGATGATCTTTCTTACGTAGCCTATTATTTACAGGACAAGGATCGGGAAAAAACAATTGAAGAAAGATGGAATTATGAGTTAAGGAATACACCCAGTATCAAATTTCGTGTTATCATGCTGGCTGATAATGATCCGGATTCAAAGTCGTTGGGCATGGCTTATGTGGATCGATCCTTTCTTGACCCGGAAGATATGTATAAGCGATTTGCAGGCGCTGCATTTTATAAAACAACGACCGGCAATACATTGGTGGCTTACACAACGGAGTATATCACAAAAAAAAGAACCGATGGCGTATTAAAAACAGATGATGATATAATTCGTGAGACTTATTATTGCCTGAGAAAAGTTTTTCTTGAAATGTATTACCGGGGGCCCGTGCATTCAGAATTAGAAAAGGCAATGACCGGGAAAAAGCTTTATAAAAAAGTACTGGAGCAGGAAAAAAAGGGAGAAACGAAAAAAGAAGAAAGAGAAGATGAAATAAGAATGAACAATATCGTGTTTGCAACTGCCTTTCGCATGGCATTGGGAGCACAGGGAATCCCTGCAGAGATGTTTGTATATATGCCCCGGAAATTAGGTGCATGGAGAGACGCATTGTTCTTGGAAGAGCTGGATTTTGTAATGAAAATAAAGACCCGGAAAAGAAACTATTATTTCGAAGCGTTTAACAATTTCGATGCGTTTGCTGCACCTTACGAATATCTGGAAGGAGTAGAAGGTTACAGCATTGGTTATGCTGAATTAAATCAATACTACCGTACTCCCGGACCAATTACAAAGTTTAATGATAATCTTGACAGGCAGGAATACACGGTGAGTTTTCCCGAAAGTATGGAAGTAACAAAAGTAGAAAGGACGAGTTCTTACCTGGGGTATGAAAAAAACGATCGTATTGGGCAGGCAAATTTCGACCGTGACTATTTGAATGTTGATTTCCAGAAATATTTCGTGGATCAGCAGAAGGATAAAGGCAAAAAGAAAAAGGAAGACGAAGTGATGGAAATAACAAGTGCCAATACAAAATATGATGACCCTGATAAGGAGGACAGGAGAAAGAAAAGAACCGAGCTTTTTGAAACGGATGTAAAAGGTGAGTTCGATCTTGATAAGTATGAGAACTTTGAATTGATAAAAGATGGTCGCTACGGCGATTCAGCCTTGTTGCAATACAACGAAAGATTCACGTTGAAAAAATTATTGTCCAAAGCCGGAAGGAATTACGTGTTTGAAGTGGGTAAACTGGTCGGTGGACAAATAAAATTGGAACAAACAGAGCTTACTGCAAGACAATCTGATATTTGGTTGCCTTTTGCCAGAACGATTGAAAATAACATTACGATCAATATTCCTGCAGGTTACACGGTAGATGGATTGCAGGATCTGAAATTCAGTGTGGACAATGAAAGCGGTTCATTTGTTACAGATAGCAAAGTGGAAAATGATAAGTTGATCATTACCGCTAAAAAATTGTATAAAAAGAATTTTGATAAAAAAGAAATGTGGCCAAATTATGTTGCATTTCTTGAAGCGGCCTATAAATTCAGCCAGGCCAAAATTGTTTTACGAAAAAAATAAATCAACGTGCAACTCACCATTTACCAGGTCGACGCATTTACTAACAAATTATTCCAGGGAAATCCTGCCGCAATTGTTCCATTGGAAAAATGGTTAGATGATGATTTGATGCAGCGTATAGCAATGGAGAATAATCTTGCTGAAACTGCTTTTTTTGTTCCTTCTTCCCTGGAGGATATTGACTTCGATATCAGGTGGTTTACTCCATCTATTGAGATCAATCTTTGTGGCCACGCTACATTAGGATCTGCATGGATCATTTTTAATAAGCTTGATTATAAAAAAGAGCAGATCAATTTCAGTTGTGAGAGTGGAAAATTATCCGTTGACAGGCGCGGTGATGTAATACAAATGGATTTTCCTTCGTGGAAGCCTGAACGCTTTAATGATTATCCGGATGAATTATTAAAGGCATTAAAGGTTAATGAGGTTGTTGGCGTTTACAAGCATCGGGATGTACTAATTGAAATGCAAAATGAGTCGGAAGTTAAAAAATGTGCGCCTGATTTTTCATTGCTAAAAGAAACAGGATATAAGGTGATCATTACTGCCCCGGGCACTAATGGTGTTGATTTTGTTTCAAGGTTCTTCGCACCAACTGCAGGTATAGATGAAGACCCGGTTACAGGCTCTGCGCATTCTCAACTTATCCCTTTTTGGGCAGAGAAATTAAATAAAAAGAAAATGTTTGCAAAGCAACTTTCACAAAGAGGAGGAGAACTTGAATGTAAATGGTGGGGTGACCGGGTAACTATGTCGGGACAATGTGTGTTCTATATGCAGGGAGAAATCACTATTTAAAATTTGTAATATTCTTTCATTTTTGATATCAGCAGATCTTTTTTTCTTCTTGCCACTTCAAGTTCTTTGCCATTCGAAAGTACTACAGAACCGCCCTCACCCCGTAAGTATTCTTTTACATGAAGCAGATTTACAAGAAATGATTTGTGTATCCTGATAAAGCCGGAATCTTCCAGCAATTCTTCATATTCATGCATCGGTTTTGAAGTGCATATCATTTGTTTGCTGGTAAAATGTAAATTGGTATAGTTGCCGGAGGATTCGGCAAAAAGTATATCATCTAATTCCACTACCTGGAAACCTTTCAATGAAGAAACACAGAGTTTCATTTTCTGTGGCGAGTGTTTGACCTGCATATTATGAAGAAACGCCTCAATGTTTTTGTTCCCGGATTTCTCAGCTATTCTTTTTTTGGCCCTGTTCACCGCATCCACCAGCAAATTATCCTCCACCGGTTTCAGCAGGTAATCAATTGCGCTGAAATGAAATGCTTCGATCATGAACTGGTTATGTGCGGTAACAAAGATCACTTCGAAATGTGATCCTTTTACTTCCTTTAATAATTCAAAGCCATTTTTTACCGGCATTGCTATATCAAGAAAGATCAGGTCAGGATTTGAGGTTTTTATCATTTCGATAGCCTCACCTGCATCAGTGTGGCTGCTGATTACATCTATATCAGGGCAGTTGATTTGCAAAAGCTTTTGCATTGAACTGATACCCCTCGGTTCATCATCTACCAAAATCGCTTTCAAGTAGTCCATAAGCTTTCATTTGTTTTGAGTGGCAGGTTAAGCGTTACAGTTGTTCCGGTTCCATTTGTAACAGGTAGTGTTAACTTATCCTGTATGCGTACGGTGCTTTGCAGATTATATTTCTCATTCAGCAAACTAATGCGTTGCCTGATATTGGCAATGCCCACAGGTGATTCGCGGGTAATATCGTGTCTTTGTTTTAAGGATTCTTCGATCCCGATTCCATTATCGTCCACGATACAGATCAGCTCATTTTCTTTTTTTCTGAAACTGATATGGATATCCATGCTTTTCTTTGGCGGGGATCCATGCCAGATGGCATTTTCAATAAATGGTTGAATAAGCATCGGGGGTACCATCACATCGTCAGGATTCAGACTGTTATCAACTTCTATTGTGTATGTGAAATGACTGTTTCGGATTTTTTCCATTTCAATATATCTTTCCAGGTAATCGATAGTGTCGGCAAGGCTGACAAAAGTTTTTGATGATTGATTTAAGGTAATACGGATAAGTCGTGCAAACTTGCTTAGGTAAAGAGATGCCTGTTCATTCTCGTTATTCAATATCATTTCCCTGATGCTATTGAGGCAATTGAAAATAAAATGGGGATTCATCTGGGCATGTAATGCCTTCATTTCGGTTTGTGCAAGCTGCTTATCGATATCGGCTTTTTGTCGTACCTGGTTTATCCGTATCCTGTATAAAAAATACAGACCGGCAAGTATGATAAGTATTACAAAGACTATAAATAAACTGGTTTTCCAGAATGGCGGATGAATAATAATATTGATCTCCCGGATCTGTTCGTCCCATGAATTGTTTTTGCTGAATACTTTCACCTGCAGAACATAATTGGACGGCGTCATGTTGCTGAAGATGATATTTCGTTGTGATCCTATCTCTTGCCAGGGCTCATCACCGTTCTTTACCAGCCTGTAGGCAAAACGCTGCAAATAAGGATCGGTGAAATTTACGATGCCAAGGTTTACCAAAAGATTATTTTGCCTGTATGGTAACGAGACAGATCGGACAGGGTGATAAAGAGTCTCTTTTCCACTGATAGAAATACTTTCGATAAAAAAACGCGGCGGTAAATTATTCTTAAAGAGCCTGGCTGGTTGAAAACGGACAATGGTATTGTTGAATGCGGCATATAATTGCTGATAAGCCGTATCAAAGTAAAAAGAATTAGCGGTAAACAAATCAGCGGGCATGCCATCATCAATTCCAAATGTAGAGATCGTTTTTGTTGTGAGATCGAAGTTTGCCAAACCGCTTTCTGTCCCCACCCAAAGTTTATCGCCGAGCAAAGTCAGTGCCATGATCGTGTTGTCAGGCAAACCATTGTCACGAGTCAGTTGCTCGTATTTTTTTGCGGCAGGGTCATAAATCATCAGGCCATTTTCATAAAGACCAAAGTATATTTTTCCGTCTTTATCCACCTGGGCCCCTGTTGGGTGTTTATACGGTATCCTGATTGACGGAAATGAGTCCAGCAACAAATCAAATTGTCCTTGCTGATAATTGTAACGACTCAATCCAAGCCCTGCGAACCAAATATTTCCGGTCAGGTCTTCGGTTATTGACGAGGGACTAAGGATATTAAAAAAACGTTCAGGATGGTCCTTGAAGGTAAAATCTTTTTTGTTCCCTGCACGATAATAAAAGCCTTTGAAACCACCATTGGCTGCGTAAATATTATTCCGGGAGTCTTTAAGCAAACTTGAGATAGCGTCTTTATCCAACCTCCAATCAGGCAAATCAACCCGTCCGGTAGAATAATTCCTGGTATCAACCCAGATCAATGGCCCAATTGTTCCAACAAATACTGTATCCATATTGCAGGTAAGAATACCCGTCATAAAATTTGAAGAGGACCAATGAACAGACAGGTCAATATGTTTTAGTGGTGCCATCGTTCTACGATCAAAGATCAACAGGCCATAGCCATTTGTAGATGCAAAAATTTTTTCATTTGCGATAGTTATTGCATTAACCCGGAAATCCTTATTGGCAGGATTAAAAGATGCGGGAACAACCATCTTTTCAATATTGACAGATGATTTGTTTTGTCTGAACAGTCCTCTGTTGGTCCCGATCCATAAAGTGTTA
>DASUTO010000575.1:0-2078 GCA_036374555.1 Chitinophagaceae bacterium | reverse complement strand
ATTAATTCTTATTCTTCTTTTTCTTTTTTGTATAAAAGTCTTTTGCTTTATAAATTAACTCTACCAGTTGCGATTGATTAACATCTGTTGGATTAGCAGCTTCACTTGCATTATACAATACATCTCCCCAACTTATATCTTTTACAAATTGAGACGATTTGAGAATTGAACCGAACATAATAACAGAACTTGCAAAACGATACATTGGATCCAGGTCCCTGAACAATACCGGGTCATAAGGAAATTTCTCACTCATTTCAAGTTCAGTAGCTTCCCCCGGTAGTTTATATTGCAATTTCACCTCTGCAAAATGATCCGAGTACACATTTGTTCCGCTTGTAAAATTTGGTTCAATTTCAAAAGCAACAGTAATGGATTGGCCTGAACCGATTTCGCCACCCTCCACTTCAGAAGTTGAATCAGCAAGAGCTCCAACTTTATTATCAAAACCGATCAACCGGTATTGCTTTACCAATGAAGGATCAAATGTCACATGCATATGAGCATCATCGGCAATGGTGTATAAAGTTTGTGTAAATTCTTTCATGATGATCTTTTCCGCTTCCTGGAAATTATCTACGTAAGCAAAATTTCCATTCCCCTTTCTTGCCAGTGTCTGAATTTTAGAGTCTTTATAATTTCCCATGCCAACTCCAAGACAGGTCAAATAAATTCCGGATTCCCTATGGCGTGATATCATTTCATCCAGCTCCTGCTCCGTCTGGATGCCTACATTAAAATCGCCATCTGTTGCAAGAATGACCCTGTTATTACCTCTTTCAATAAAATGTTTTTTAGCAATGGTGTACGCTAACTTAATTCCGGATTCACCGGGTGTAGACCCGCCAGGTTGCATTTCATCAATTGCTTTAAGGATCTTTTCTTTTTCATTACCTGCCGTAGGAAAAAGTAATACGCCCACTGCACCACCGTAAACGACTATGCTTACAGTATCTTTTTCTCTCAGGTTCGTCGCCAACATCCTAAATGCAGATTTCAATAATGGTAAGCGATTCGGCATATCCATGGATCCGGAAATATCAACAAGGAAAACCAGGTTTGATGGAGGTAAAGAATCCAGGTTTAGTTTTTTCGAAAAAACATTTATGAAAAAAAGTGCATTATCCTTATTCCATGGGCAATTGGTGAGTGTGGTTTTTACTTTGAATAAAGAATTATTGGAAGGTGTTTCATACCCGAAGTTGAAATAGTTCAGCATTTCTTCAATACGCACCGCATCGGGTGGCACAGCAAGATTAAGATTTACAAATCGCCTGATGTTACTATAAGATGCCCTGTCAATATTTAAAGCAATTCCCGTTGTTGGATAATTCTTTGCTTCAATAAAATTATTTTCAACAAGACTTGCATAAGTTTCGTTATCGGAATACCATTTCTTTTGATTCTCTCTTGAAAGATCCTTAGTAAGTGAGGCCAGCCTGTGTTTTTTATTACTGGATGCAATTGTTGGTAAAAGCCTGAGGTTAAGAGTAAGATATTTATCTGCCTTCACCAGCATATGCTCCTTCTGATATCCTTCATATGTGAATATCAGGGTATCGGCTTCTTTTGAGGATAGAATTCCAAACGATCCGGAATTGCCGGTGCGAAAAAGATAACCAGTACTTTGCTGACGGATATTTACATTTTGCAAAAGATTACCTCCTTCATCTCTCACCTCACCGCGGAGATAAAACTGCTGCCCGTGAAATGGCAAAGCGATCAGCAGCAATAAAAATATATTCAGAAAGCTTTTCACATGGATATTTAATCGCAATCAAAGTACAAAAATCAATAAGTAATGGGCTTGTACGACTATGACTGCTGGTAAATTTCTTTTAAATTCCTTCCCAGTCCGTCATAATCAAGGCCATAACCCACTACAAATTTGTTTGGAATTGAAAATCCGAGATAATCAATTCTGATGGGAAATTTCACAGCCTCAGGTTTATGGAGTAGTGCAGCAATTTTCATTGATGCGGGTTGGTGATGAAGCAACTTTGGTAAAAACTCATTCAATGTTTTCCCGGTATCAACGATATCTTCAAGTATAATTATATCTTTTCCTATGATGTCAA
>DASUTO010000574.1:0-10709 GCA_036374555.1 Chitinophagaceae bacterium | reverse complement strand
ATTTATATGATCGCAAGAAGCAATGCGTTGTATTCCTTGAGTGAGGTGACGCAGACTATTGTTGCATTTATTGGTTTAGCTACTGCATTACTTGCTGCAACAATTGCATTAAAACAAAATGATATTAAAAAAGTGTTGGCTTATTCAACGGTGAGCCAGTTAGGATATATGTTTTTGGCATTGGGTGTCGGCGCCTATTCAGCCGCAGTATTTCATGTGATGACACATGCTTTTTTTAAAGCATTGTTATTCCTTGGAAGCGGTAGTGTGATACATGCAATGAGTGGTGAACAGGATATACGCAACATGGGGGGGTTAAGTAAAAAATTAAAAGTTACATTCTTCACTTTCACTATCGGATGTATAGCTATCGCTGGTATTCCTCCATTCAGTGGTTTCTTTTCGAAAGACGCTATTTTGTTAGGTGCATTTGAAAAAAATCCCGTCTTGTATGGCATTGCATTATTTACGGCATTGCTTACGGCTTTTTATATGTTTCGGTTGTTGTTTGTAACATTTACCGGAAAATTCAGGGGCACTCATGAACAGGAACATCACTTGCATGAAAGTCCATTATTGATGACGGTGCCATTGATCATACTTGCGATCTTATCTATTATCGGTGGATTTGTCGGCATTCCGGAAGTATTTGCAGCAGATGGCGATAAAATAACTGAATTTCTTTCTCCTGTTATTGCAAAGCATGAAGGCCATCAGGTTTCTCATTCTACTGAGTATATCTTAATGGGATTGTCCACAGGGTTAGTCATTCTCACGATTGTCTTTGCCTGGTTCAGATTTAAAAATTATCAGCCTAAAGAGGAAAGGGGATTTGGAAAAGTATTGGAAAATAAATGGTACGTCGATGAGCTCTATGACAAGATCATTGCAAATCCATTGAACAAGCTGGCAGGTTTTCTGACTAATTTTTTCGAAAGATTTATAATAGATGGTATTGTAAATGGTGTGGGCAGGGCAGTGAATTATGGCGGCCGCCAACTAAGATTATTACAAAGCGGGCAAGTCGGCAATTATGTGTTGTTAATGGTATTATCAATACTGCTTTTATTGTTGTACCAATTTTTTATTAAGAAATAAAGCCCCCCTGTCTACGCCTCAGGCGGATGACTTAGGTGGTGCAATTCTTAGTTGGATTGAATATTTAAAATTATAAAATGTATAAAAGCTCCGCCTAAGGCGGATTGGGGTATATGATCGCATTATTACTGATAGTAATTCCATTATTAAGCGGCATTGCTGCATTCTTCCTTAAAAAAGAAAATGCTGCAAAGTCATGGGCTTTGTTTTCGTCACTCATTACGCTGGCGGTTTCATTACTTGGATTAACTGTTTTAAATAAAGCAGCTCTTTTGGAATTCAAATGTGACTGGTTACCGGGCTTGGGCAGCAGTTTTTCCGTTCGTCTTGATGGAATGGGTCAACTGCTTTGTTTACTAACTGCCATTTCATTTCCATTAATATTTATTTCCACCTGGCATCGTGTTTATAAAAATGCACATAATTTTTTTGCATTGATGCTTCTTTCGCAAGCTGGATTGATGGGAGTGTTCCTTGCTATGGACGCATTACTCTTTTATTTCTTCTGGGAGCTGGCATTAATACCTGTTTATTTTCTTTCTTCCATATGGGGAGCAGAAAGAAGAATCGCCGCGACATTTAAATTCTTTATTTACACATTTGTGGGTTCATTGCTGATGTTAGTTGGATTGATCTATTTACAATCGTTAACACCAGACAAGTCTTTTGATATCGGCGCTTTTTATGGAATTGTATTGGATGGCAAAACACAAAACTGGATATTCTGGTTAATGTTTGTTGCATTCGCAATCAAGATCCCTGTTTTCCCATTTCATAGCTGGCAGCCCGATACATATGAACAATCACCAACTGCTGTTACAATGGTTCTGAGCGGTATCATGGTAAAAATGGGATTGTTTGCAGTTATTCGTTGGTTGCTTCCTGTGCTGCCATCCGCATCATTTGCTTATGGGGAAGAAATGATCACCATGTGGGTCATTGTTGGAATGATCTACGCGTCCTTGCTTGCATGGAGACAAGATGATATGAAACGACTGGTCGCCTATTCTTCTATTGCACACCTTGGACTAATGGTAGTAGCTATTTTTTCTGAATCAGAGATAGGTATGCAGGGAGTGATGATACAAATGTTCAATCATGGTATCAATATTCTTGGTCTTTGGGTGATTGTTGAAATACTGGAGAGAAAATATGGAACGAGGAAGCTTTCTGAACTGGGCGGGCTTGCACAAAAAGCACCCGCAATGGCGATATTTTTTGTGGTTGTTGCATTAGCCAATATCGCATTGCCTTTAACCAATGCATTTGTTGGAGAGTTTATGATGTTCACGGGCATATTCACTTCTCCAATATATGAGTATGAGATGCTAACAGTTCCGGTGGCCGGCATTACCATTATTCTTGGTGCTGTATATGTATTGCGTATGGTACAGAAAGTAATTTATGGCAATACAAATACATTAACCGAAGGGGGAACTGATATTGGCTTAAATGAAAAACTTGTACTTGGGGTAATTGTTTTATTGATATTGGTGGCGGGTGTTTATCCGCAGCCATTCCTTGAACTGACAAAGGACACAACTAATTTCATTTTGCAGGAAGCAAACATACTTCCTGATATGAAAAAATAAACAGGTTGAATAAATGAACGCGTTAATTATATCGGCAATAATGGGAGTACTGATGATGTTCAGCGGGATCGTGCTGAAACAAAAGTCGGCTATTCGGGGATTGGCATTGGCCGGGCTTTTTGTTGCAATTATTTTGAATATAATGGATATATATGGTATTCATTTATTCAGGATCAATGTCACTGGAATGATGAGTTTTGACAGGTTCTCTCTTTTTTTCAATACAATTGCGATGGGTTGTACGTTGGTTTTCTTTTTGCTTTCTGCAAAAGAGATGGAAAAAGTGGGGGTGAATTATTCCGATTATTTTGCTTTGATATTCTTTATTCTTTGCGGTATCATACTTTCTTCATCCTTTAGTTCATTGCTGATACTTTTCCTTGGCATTGAGATCATTTCAATACCATTATATATATTGACCGGAAGCGACAAAAGGAATTTGAAAAGCAATGAAGCATCTTTAAAATATTTTTTACTTGGATCTTTTTCTACCGGCTTAATGTTAATGGGCATTACACTTATTTATGGTACCTCAGGTTCCTTTGCGATAGATGCAATAACCAGCCCGGAAACGAAACCTGGTGTCTTATTAATTGCGGGTTTATTATTATTAATGTTCTCCATGGCATTTAAAGTTTCTGCTGCGCCATTTCATTTTTGGACACCGGATGTATACGATGGTGCACCTACCGTTTTTACATCATTTATGGCGACAATTGTAAAAGCCGCTGTCTTTATTGCTTTTATTCGCTTATTCTACCATGCATTCGGGGATATTCATAATACGTGGAAATTTATCATTGCGTTAATAACAGCGCTTACTTTATTCATTGGTAATATCACGGCGGTATTTCAACAAAGTGTAAAAAGAATGCTTGCTTATTCAAGTATTGCACAAGCTGGATTTATGTTGATGGCTGTACTTGCATTAAACAGTATTGGCTCTGAAGGAATATTATTATATACAACTGCCTATTGCCTTTCTACTATTGGTCTCTTTGCTATTTTAGTAAAGATGAAGGATTATACTTTTGAAGGATTCAATGGTTTTGCAAAACATCAACCTTTACTTGCAGCTGTCGCAGTGATTTTTCTTTTATCGTTAGCCGGGATTCCATTGACAGCAGGATTTCTTGCAAAATTTTATATGATAAATGCGGTGATCGCCAGTGGCGGATTTCTTTGGCTTGTCATTCTTGCAGTATTAATGGCCGCCATTAGCGTTTATTATTATTTCCGTGTTATACAGGCAATGTACTTTAAAGAAGGAGAAGCACAGTCGATGGAAGTCAGCATAAGTTTTAAATGGGTCATATCTTTAGTGGCCGCATTGGTTATCTTGTTGGGTGTTTTCCCTCAACTTCTATTCACCTGGTTTTATTTTTAGCAATAAATAATTGCGGAAAATCAATTCTTATTAAAAATTTTCGCCATTCCTGTATTAGACTTGGACAGGAACTTTTCACTCATAACTTTGTTTCCCCGATCACAGTGGGGATTAAAAAAAATTCATCATGAATAAAACTACACGCCGGATCTTTTTCGGCTTCACGATGCTTTGCCTTAGTATGTTTTCAATTTCACAACGACCACAAACGGCCGGAGACACAACGAGGCCAGGAGGACCAGGATTGGGACAAAGACCTGCTGCTGGTGTCAAACCATACAGAGAGATCATTACTGATAAAGCAATAACTAAAAATGGTTTTTTAAAAGTTCATAAGGTTGATGACAGGTACTATTTTGAGATACCCAATGATATGTTCTTGCGTGATATACTTGTTGTAAATCGACTTTCTCAAACGCAAGCGGGTACAGGATATGGCGGTGACCAGGTAGGACAGAACGTAGTTCGCTTTGACAGAGGTCCTAATAACAGAATATTTCTTCGGACAATATCTTATGCTGTTTATGCAAAAGATTCTACGTCGCCAATGTTTTCATCAGTTGCAAACTCAAACCTGCAACCAATTTCCTTTTCGTTTGATATAAAAGCTTTCGGTAAAGATTCTGCAACATCGGTTATAGAAATTACCGATTTTGTAAGTGGTGATAATGATGTGCTTTTCTTTAGCAGCGCTGCAAAATCTGCAAGACGTCTGGGCTCTTTACAAACAGATAAATCTTATATAGTAAGTGTAAAACCATACCCGATCAATATTGAGATCAAAGCAGTAAAGACCTACACCAGAACTCCTGCACCAGCAGGCGGTGCTGGGGGCGGCTTTGGTGTACCACAGCCAAGCGGTAATCTTACTGTAGAAATGAACAGTTCCTTTGTATTGCTTCCAAAAACCCCTATGCAGGCACGACATTTTGATGCACGGGTTGGCTATTTCACGGTTGGCTACACCGATTTTGATGCAAACCCGCAGGGTGTAAGAAATATTACAATTGCCAAAAGGTGGAGACTGGAACCAAAACCAGAGGATCTCGAGAAGTATAAAAGAGGTGAATTGGTAGAACCTCAAAAACCAATTATATTTTATATTGACCCTACAACTCCAAAAAAATGGATCCCGTATTTGATACAAGGTGTAAATGATTGGCAAGTGGCATTTGAAAAAGCCGGCTTTAAAAATGCCATTTTCGGGAAAATGGCACCAACAAAAGAAGAAGACAGCACGTGGAGCCTGGAGGATGCCCGCAACTCTGCAATAGTTTACAAACCTTCCGATATTCCGAATGCAAGTGGTCCCAGTATTTCAGATCCACGCAGCGGTGAGATAATAGAAAGCCACATCAATTGGTACCATAATGTGATGGAGCTTATCCGCAACTGGTATATGATCCAGGCAGGTCCAAGCGATGACCGCGCAAGAAAAATGGTTTTTCCTGATGAATTGATGGGTCGTCTTGTGCGTTTTGTTTCTTCACATGAAGTTGGACACACCATTGGTCTTCGTCATAATTTTGGTTCTAGTTCATCAGTGCCGGTTGAAAATTTAAGAAATAAAGAATGGGTTGCTAAGAACGGACATACCCCATCGATCATGGATTATGCACGTTTTAATTATGTAGCACAACCTGAAGATGGATTAAACGGTGAAGAATTACAAGGCCGCATTGGCGATTATGACAAGTGGGCTATTGAATGGGGTTACAGGCGTTTTTATGAATTCAATTCACCGGAAGCTGAAAAAGGAAAGTTAAACCAATGGATAAGGGAAAAATTAAAAGACCGTCGTTTATGGTGGGGCGATGGCGAAAGCAACCAGGATGATCCACGTTCACAAACGGAAGACTTAAGTGATAATGCAGTAAAAGCAAGTGAGTATGGAATTAAAAATCTTAAGCGAATTGTTCCTGAGTTAATGAAATGGACACGAGAGGACAACGAAGATTATACAAACCTTTCGGATATATATAACCAGGTAACAGGCCAATTCAGCCGTTATATGGGTCATGTTTCAAGAAATGTTGGTGGTATTTATAAAACACCAAGAGTGGTTGAGGATTCGGATCCTGTTTACGAATTTGCGCCGAAAGCGAAGCAAGCCGAAGCAGTTGCTTTTATCAATCAGCAATTATTTACAACACCCACATGGCTTATTAGCACTGATGTGTATGCAAAGACCGGCGCCAGTCCGCTAACAGTTATTGGAAATATCCAGGACAATACATTGAACAGGTTTTTTAGTGCAAACACTTTGAATAAATTGATCAATGCGGAAACGGCACTTGGAAGCAATGCTTATAGAATGACAGATCTTTTCAATGATGTGAAAAAAGGAGTGTGGTCAGAATTAAGCAGCAGGAAAACGATTGATGTTTATCGCCGGAATCTGCAGAAATCGTATGTGAATATTTTAAGCAATCTATTGAACCCCCCTGCTACAACGATAAATCCTGGTGGTGGCGGATTTAGTTTTGCGCCATCGGTAAATACTGATAAATCAGATATTAAAAGTTTGGTTCGGGCACATCTTACATCTTTAAGAGCCGAAGTGACCGCAGCGGCTGCTGCAATGGCCGACTCAATGAGCAAGTATCATTTGCAGGATATTTCAAAAAGAATTGAGGAAGCATTGAATCCTAAAAAATAGTTTTACCGGTAATTGAAAAAGGGTGGTTTATGACCGCCCTTTTTTATTTAATTGACCAGTTGTCAAATTTTATAACTTTGGATTGACCAACTTAAGTATTTTGCATTAGACAAATGAAATTCAGGGATATTTTATCAATTGCATTCCGTTCTGTTCGGAGTAATATGCTTCGCACAGTGCTAACTGTGTTGATCATTGCATTAGGCATCACCGCGTTGGTGGTGGTTAACACGGCCATTAAAGCAATTAATCAAAAGTTTACTGAAAGTTTTTCTACCATGGGAGCCAGCGGGTTTACGATCCGTTACAAGGAAAGAAATATTCGTTTTGGTGGTGGCGGATCTGACATAAAAAAAGAAAAAAAAGGAAGTAAAAAAGAAAAGAAATCAAATCTTGGTAAAATTATCAGGAAAGAAGAGGCAGAAATGTTCGTGCAGAATTTCAAGTTCCCTTCCTCAAAAGGAGTTTCAGTGTTTGCAACGAGAAATGCGATCGCTTCTTATGAGACAAAAAAAACAAGTCCTAATGTTTTATTGTTTGGGGGTGACGAGAATTATATGATCCTGAATGGATATAAATTAAGAGCAGGACGTAATCTA
This sequence comes from Chitinophagaceae bacterium, assembly GCA_036374555.1. Classification (GTDB taxonomy): domain Bacteria; phylum Bacteroidota; class Bacteroidia; order Chitinophagales; family Chitinophagaceae; genus VBAS01. The sequence continues at coordinate 3,374 of DASUTO010000574.1, read as the reverse complement.
AACGTGGCAGACGTACAATCTGCAAGAAATGTTTGTATTGTGGGTTATGATGTAGCGAAAAAATTATTCAGCGAAAATCCTGACAAAGCTGTTAATATGATTATCCGGGTACAGAATATTCCTTATCGTATAATAGGAGTACTTGAAAGCCGTGGCTCTTCCTTCGGGATGAGTTTGGATAACAGGATCTTTACAAGCTATACAAATGTTCACCGTCAATTCAGCTCAGGAATCAGTTATGTCATTGCGGTAATGACTGATGATATAAAGAAAGTGCAGGTTGCAATGGGCGAAGCAGAAGGTGTTTTTCGTTCAGTCCGTAAATTGGCAACTACAGAAGAAAATAATTTTGCACTTGATCGTAACGACAGTGTTGCCGAAAAAGCGATGAACAGTCTTGGCATGATCTCTTTGTCCGCTCTTGTAATTGGTTTTATTACCTTGATCGGCGCCGCGATCGGTTTAATGAATATCATGCTTGTTGCTGTAACAGAAAGAACCAAGGAAGTAGGACTGGTAAAAGCAATTGGCGGGAAAAGTAAAACGGTGAGAGCTCAATTTCTTATGGAGTCAATTATTATTAGTGTGCTGGGAGCCATGCTAGGGATCATATTTGGAATTTTAATTGGAAATCTTATATCCATTGCGATCGATACCGGATTTGTAGTTCCCTGGAATTGGGTAATCCTGGCGATTGCTATTTGTTCGGTCACGGGTTTATTGGCTGGTCTTTACCCCGCATTAAAAGCCGGCAGGTTGAATCCTATCGAAGCACTTCGATATGAATGATCTTATTTATTAATCATACATTGGCTTGGAGGTATCGGCCGTCCGGCACTAACTCTTGTTTGTGGAAGAGTAAAATATAACGGCTTCTTGTTTCAGAACAAAAAATCCTTAACTTGTAACGCTCTGGTTAAAAATTTTTGCAGGGGCATTTGGAGCATTTAACTTTTTTTTCATTAGAATTGTGTCCCTGAAAAAATCGAAACTTTTTTAAAAAATTTTAAACACTAAAAACTAAGATCATGGCTGAAACAAAACCGACTGCAACAGCAAGTGTGAAAGCAACTTCAGTACAAGCGAAAAAAAGCAGTAATGCCATCTCATGGCTTGCCCCTATTATTTGTCTTATTGCTGGTTATCTAATCTGGCGCTTCATTTTTGGTAATGCTGATGGATTCAATCAACCAGACAACAGTGGTGGATTCTGGCCGAAGCATGACAAACCTAAGCATGGTAATGCGATGGCTGGCATTTATATGGGTGGAATTATCATACCTATTCTTCTGGGTATGTTCCTGATGGTACTTACTTTTTCCATCGAAAGATTACTTACCATCAGTAAAGCATTGGGCAGCGGTTCGATAGCTGATTTTATTCGTAAAGTGCAATATCACCTTGCAAACAGAAATGTAGATGCTGCAATAGCAGAATGTGACAAGCAGCGTGGTTCAGTCGCCAACGTTATGCGTGCCGGTTTACGTCGTTATAAAGAAATGACAACCGTAGGCGATCTCAGTACTGATCAAAAAGTTTTAGCTATACAAAAAGAGGTGGAGGAAGCAACTGCATTAGAATTACCAATGCTTCAAAAAAACCTTGTATTTCTTTCTACAATTACTTCTGTTGGTACTTTAGTTGCCCTTCTGGGTACGGTAATGGGAATGATTCGTTCTTTCGGAGCGTTAGGCGAGGGTGGCGGAGCAGGTGCGGCAGCGGCACTTGCTATCGGTATCTCAGAAGCACTTTATAATACAGCCCTTGGTATCGGTACATCAGCCATAGCCCTAATTATGTACAACGTATTTACAACGAAAATCGACGCTATTACTTACGGTATTGATGAATCAGGTTTCACTCTCACGCAAAGCTTTGCATCTCTTTACAAATAAGAGACAATAGCTTTTATGGAAAATATGAAACATTGAATCTCAACATTAAATAAGTTAAAATGCCCAGTGTCAAAATACCAAAAAAAAGCACATTTGTAGACATGACACCTTTTGTGGATGTTGCTTTTCTAATTCTTACATTTTTCATTATGGCTACTAAATTTAAGCCAGAGGAACCTGTAGAAATAAAAACTCCTAATTCAGTTTCAACCAAGGACCTGCCGGATAGCGATGCATTACAGGTGACATTCGATAGCACCGGCCGGGTTTTTTTTAGCGTTCTCTCAGAAAAAGATGCAACGGTAAAGTATAATGTGATAAAACACATGAATGATACAAGGAATTTGAACTTGACAGAAGCAGAAATGAGGAATTTTGTGAAGGCTCCGGCAGTAGGAGTTCCCTTTAGTGGTTTAAAACAGTTATTAGCTGTTCCTGCCGAGGAACACAAGAATTATAAACAGCCAGGGATTCCTTTGGACACACTTGGAGGGGAATTATATTATTGGATCAGGGATGCTGTTGGAACCTTTACTGGTAAGCAACTGAAATATCTTATAAAAGGAGACAATGAAGCAAAATATCCGGCTTTTAAGCAGGTGCTGAACGCTTTCAAAAAGAATGAGATTTTTAAATTTCAGATGATCACGGCACTTGAGGATGTTCCGGCTGGCTCAGAACTTGATATTATTAGGAAAAGGCAAAAAGCCGAGGGAAATTAAATTATTAATTCTTAAACTCTAAATTATGGCAAGTATAGAAGAAGGTGGTGGCGGCGGTCATAAGAAGGGACCGGGTGTAAAGAAAGCTAAAAAACTTTCTACTCACCTTGACATGACACCTATGGTTGATCTTGGTTTCTTGCTCATTACTTTTTTCATTTTTACAACTACGATGAGCAGCCCGACCACTATGGAGTTGTATATGCCGAAGGACACCGATAAAGATGATGAACAGAACAAGGCAAAAGAGTCGGGAGCCCTTACAATATTGCTCAGCAAAGACAACCATGTTTATTATTATGAAGGTCAATTGAAGGAAGATGCCTCTAATTTTCTTTCAACTAATTTTGCGGGCATCCGTAAGGTGATCATTGACAAGAGAAAGGCAGTGATCGAGGCTCATCAGCATGATGCCGGTTGCGAGAAAATCTGGGCTAAAAATAATGGCGATAAAAAATCTTGTCTTGATAAAGATCTGGTGGTTGTGATTAAACCTGGCGAATTGGCAACCTATAAGAATACGGTTGATATTCTTGATGAAATGACGATTACCAACACGAAGCGATATGCCATGGTTGACCTTTTTGAGGCCGAAAAGACCCTGATTGACAAAACTGAAGGAAGATAATTCATATTCGTGTGGAATTCATTGAATTTGGCATCTAACAATTAAAGAAACTGCAATGGAAATAAATAAGATTTTATCCAGCGATATTCTTGATCTTCTTTTTGAAGACAGGAACAAAGCCTATGGCGC
>DASUTO010000573.1:0-3066 GCA_036374555.1 Chitinophagaceae bacterium | reverse complement strand
TTCTTGTTAGGGTTTGTTTACATAGTAGATGTTTTAAGAATGCATTCTTAAAATAAGACCCCCAATAAGATGACAGGCTTTATATTTCGATTTTAAATATTTACAGATCATTATTTTATTAATAACAGCTGTCGATACTTCAAAATTCATTGATTATAAAAAAGGAGTATTTTCGTCCAGTTTTTATTTAACCTATTAAAGAGAGCCCCAAACCATGACTGCTGATCAAATCAAAGTTGCCATTGCTGATGACCATAAGATATTTCGTGATGGAATAAAAATGGCCCTAAGAGATAAAGAATACCTGAAAATACTCTGGGAGGCAGAGGATGGAAAAGACCTGATGCATAAGTTGAAAATAAAGATGCCTGACGTAATACTCATGGATATCCGAATGCCTGAAGTAGACGGTATCAATGCTATAAGTCTTATCAGGAAGGAATACGAGGGACTGAAAATTATTGTACTAACCATGTACGATGACCAGGAAATGATCACGAAGATGATGGAAATGGGAGCCAATGCCTATCTGACAAAGACAACTGACCCTGAAGAGATCTACCAGGCTATCCTGACATGTATGAATGATGACTTCTATTTTAATGACCTGGTGAACAAGGCAGTGCTGCTTAAACTACAGCATAAAAAGAAAGTGAGGCAATTTTATCCTAATCCCGTTAAGCTTTCTGAAAAAGAATTAAAAATTCTAAAATTGATCGCGGAAGATAAGACAACAGAAGAAATATCAAAGGACGTATTTCTAAGTCCACGTACTATTGAAACCATACGGCAGAATATGAAACAAAAGGTAGGAGCTAAAACAATAGCCGGATTGGTAATGTATGCCATGCGTAATAAGTTATTAGAGTAAAAAATTATTATTATCCATTGCATCTGAGTCCGCGTATATTTATATCTACAAAATATTTTCCCATGCCCCCCAATATTAGATCTGAAAACGTCAATAATGCTTTTTTTGATGGGCATTATAAGGATATCTGGCGGCATATTTTTCCTGAAAAAACTACACTGGCCGAAGTTGATTTTATAATTGAAGAAGCGAAACTGCAACCAGGGAAACATATTCTTGATGTAATGTGTGGTTATGGAAGGCATTGCATCGACCTTGCAAATAGAGGAATAAGTGTAACGGCAGTTGACAATCTACCGGATTATATCAATGAAATAAGGGAAAAAACTGAGACTAAGAACTTGCCAGTCGAAAGTATCTGTACAGATGTTTTGGAAATGCAGATTGGTCATGAATTCGACGCAGTTATCTGCATGGGCAATAGCCTGCAGTTTTTTAATGAAGAAGATTCGATCAGGATCCTTTCAAATATATCTGCTCACCTGAAGGCCGGCGGAAAGTTTTTTATCAATACCTGGTCCCTTGCAGAAATTGCGGTGAAGAATTTTAAAGATAAGAGTTGGAGCAGGATAGGGGAACTTCTTTTTTTAACTGAATCCAAATTTCTTTTTCACCCAACTCGTATAGAGACTTTCAGTATAATAATTACAGAGAGAGGCGATAGAGAAGAAAAGAAAGGCATTGATTTTATATATAGTATTTCAGAATTGGAATCCATGTTGAATAAAACAGGATTTCAATTGAAAGAGATTTATAGTATTCCCGGGAAAAAACAATTTACCGTTGGAGAACCGAGAGCTTATATTGTTGCCGAGAAATTATAAAACAGCCGGTTTATATATTTACCAAACCGTGTCTAATTGCATACATTGCCAAACCTACACGACTTTTGACTTCTAATTTCGTAAATAGGTTATCCCGAAGATTATCTACCCCTCGGGGATTTAACTTCATTTCCTGTGCAATTTCTTTATAAGTCAATTCGCTGGATGATAATTGTAAAAACTTTATTTCAACTTCTGTAAGCAGGCTTTTATCAAGAATTGAAGTTGAGGCAGCATTAATTCTGAAAAGATTTAATAGTTTACCTGTTGCGTTATGAGAATAATAATATCCATGCTCGATCACAGCGTGAATGGCATACTTCAGCTCATTTGGGTGAATATCTTTTTTCAAAAAGCCTTTTACACCGGCTTGTAAAAGACGGATTAAAGTAAGCTCTGAATCATACATTGTTAGCATCAAGACGTGTATTGAGGGATAATGATCCCGAAGCCAGGTAGCCGTTTCAAAGCCATTCATTTCTGGCATATTGAGATCAAGCAACACTACGTCTGGCAAGTTATCTTTTGATATTGCTATCGATAATTCTTTTCCATTGCTTACCTGCATTACCACTTTACAGTTTTCGAACCTGTCGATCAAAGATGCTAATGCATTTCTTAATAAGATATGATCATCAGCTAAAGCTACTTTTATCAGGTCATCCTTTTTCATAATTTTAATATGGAACTGACAATTTTATTTTTGTTCCCTTTCCCGGCTCGCTTAATATTTCACAGTTCCCTTTTATTAATTGTGCTCTTTTCTTGATATTCTTTATTCCCAAATTGTGTTTAGTCAAACTATTTTCGCTGTAAACACTAAATGAGAAGCCCTGGCCATCATCCTGTACCAAAGCTTCCATGTGATCCTGGTTATAATATAAATACAGTAATACGTTTTTTGCTTTAGCATGTTTCAATATATTATTAAATGCCTCCTGTATGATTCTAAAAATGAAAAGCTCTTTTAACGAATCCATATATACAGGATTACCACTTACACTCAGGTTAATTTGAAATAAATTCAGTTTCTTTATTTTTTTAGTTTCTAATTCCAATGCTGTAATAAGCCCATTGCTCTCTATTATTTCGGAGTTCATGCTATGAGAAATATCACTTAGTTCATGAATACTCCTTCCAAGGATCTCTACCGATGAATTAACATGGTCAATAAATTGGTGCTTGTTGTTGTGATCAATTGTAATGAGGTTTAGTTTTGCGAGTGTAAGATTAAGACAAATGTGATCATGGATTTCCCTTGAAATATTCTGAAAGACCTGCTCCTGTATTTCAAGCTGAGTACTTAATAGGTTTTTCTCAAATTCAGATTTGATTGTCTCCAGTTCTTTCAGATAAATGATTTGTTTTTTT
>DASUTO010000572.1:0-4519 GCA_036374555.1 Chitinophagaceae bacterium | reverse complement strand
AAGCATTGTTCCGCTAAAATTGTTTGTCCATCCACACCTGCAAACGACCAACTATGCGTATCAAGATATTTTACCGCTTCGGGCTGAATCTGGTATTTTAATAAACCGAAATCGTCATAAACAAAAAATGTACATATCCATCCCGGGTAAGTGGCGGAAGGATAATCATCTAATTGTACTTTCTTTAAGATAATTTGACCCTTCTTGTTTACAAACTCAATAACTTTTTTACCATTTTCATCGGTTGTGGTAAACTTATATAGGGTATTTGCAGGATAAGAGCCATTGCTTACTGGCGCATTTCCCTGCACATAATCGACTGTAAAAATTCGAACATCGTCCGCAGCATCATTCAGATCATACTTAGCTGAAAGCCCTGGCCCATTATTCCACGCGGTACCGGGCTGTTTTATATTCGAAACCCGGTTGAGCGGGCTATTATCATATGTGATGGTAGCCGCGGCTGACGTTTCACTATAATTATTGATATAATACTGGGGCTGTTCACTGAGAGGTGCCGTTTTATACTTGCCGGATTGTGTAGTTGTGGTATAAGGCAAATATTTTACAGGTTCTCGTCCGTACGCATCATAAAATGTAAACTGAACAACATCACCCCACAGGCTAGCAGGATTGGAAGGAGTGGCCATCTCGCGGCTTACAGTTTCAATGGATCTGCCAAGCCCATCCAAATAGGTCGTAGTTTGCATCCTTTGACCAATCGGCAATTGGTAAACTGCCTGCGAACTTGAAATACCGGAAATAACTACATCATGCTCGCGAACATAATTTCGGTCTTCCCAATCAGGAGAAACGGAGGCTATCTTTAACGTGTTGGAATATATAAATCCAGTTCCATTAATCGATTTTCTTCGATAATACATGGTCTGCCCGGGATTAGAAAGACTGTAACTGGCTAGTGTGGCGCCCGGAATGTCTGCAAAACCTGATACAGGTGATGTGCTCACTTCCCATTGATAGGATAATCCAACGTTAGGTATACCAGCCGGGTATAATTCAACCAATTGTTCGGGCCAACTAATCGTTGCAGAATTATAATTACCGGAAGCTGTTCCTATTTTATGATTGGGGTTCCATCCATCGTAAACGAAATCAGACTGTACGGTTAATGTAACCGCGGTAGTGATATTGCCGGCATTGGAACTAAAGCCTTCTGATACGATATAATATGTCCCGGAAGATAGATTAGCCTGCAATGAAGCGGTTACGCCTGAACATAGCGGGCCATAATCATCGTTTGTCGCTATTACACTACCTGCTCCATTCAACAGGTGTAAATATGTATCGAATCCTGATGAACAATGCGACACGTTCACCTGCGCATTGCCCTGCACCGTAAACTGGTAATAGATATCATCGCTGGAATGCCCTATATCGTTTAGGTACCCGTTAGATGGACTATTATTCTTTGTATCTGTATAGGTATAAGTGCCGGGAGTGTAATTACCCATTATGATGGGATTACTCATGCGGGCACCAATGGGCGGTTCTACAACCAGTAAGACTGAGGTAGTAATATTACCGCTGTTTGAACTATATCCTTCCGACACAATATAATAGGTGCCTGCCGCAAGTGTTGTTTGTATAGAAGCCTTTAACCCTGAACACAAAGGACCGTTGTCATCATTTGACATGATTAAACCACCGCTGCTATTGAGCAGGTGCATATACGTATCAAACCCGGATGAGCAGTGAGAGATATCAACACGAGCGGTGCCCTGTACAGTAAAACGGTAATAGATATCATGGCTCGGCTGACCATAGTCATTTAAATACCCAAAGATGGTTCCATTGTTTTTTGTATCCGAGTACGAAAAGGTACCCCCACCATACACACCCATCACTATTGGGTTAGTGATTCGTGCACCTGTTGGCTGACCATAGCTATATAATGGAGATAAACAAAGTAAAAAAAGAATTACAGCAAGAAGCTTCCCCGTTCTGCTTGCAATTCTTTCGTTAATCAAAATAATATTCTCCATAAGCTAAGAGTTAGTTGATAGAAAATAGATGTCAAATAATTTCTTATTACAATGGTCGCATTTAAATGATCCTTTACATTTATTTCGCGTAGACCGTGCGGTGAAAGGCGCACAACCCGTCACCAATCACAATCTTTTCGGCCTGCTTAAAATACGTGCAATCACAGGGTCGGATAAAGATGTTCTCGGGCCAATTACAGCATACAAAACACCCGACTCGTCCACAAAGAATTTTTGGCCTACCATTACATCATTATCGAAATGTTGATTCTGTTCTTTTCGCGTAAGCCATCGCATGAGCTCGGATTGATTGGCGGATGTCTTTTTTGTGTTCATACCCTCGGTCAGTTCAATATCTAATTTTTTAAACTCTTTGAAACGCTTCTTTACTTCCTGTTTATTATTCTCACTAAAACCATCTTCAAATGACAATACCCCGATAAACTCAACACTGTCCTTGTACTGTTTACAAAAAGCAGAAAGATATCCCAATGCAGAGTCGGATTCATTTCCCGACACTGTTATAAAAACCATTTTTTTACCTTTAAACTTTTGTAAGTCAATATTTCCTCCATTGATATTCTTTAATTTGATGTCATATATATATTTAGGTAGCAACACATGTCCCAGCAGTAAAGTAACCGATGAAAAAAGGACAAGGTTTCTTGTTTTAATTAACGCGTTGATCATATTAATAGTCATTTTTATAATCACTGGGAAATAGTTATCAGATTACAGTTAACCGATAAATCAATATTGTAGAGCGTTAATGGTCCATACCCGTATGTAGCAAAGTCACAACCCGCTCCAAAAGAATGATAGTTATAATAAGTATAGCTCGGGTAGAACGTTATTGTATAATTGCCTGGGGATACACTTCCAAGATATCCGTACCCACCATAGCTGCTATACACCGAAAAATAGAATGATTCACCAGTAGAATTGTTGTAAAACTCGATATTGCCATATTCATAACCTGAAACATAATAGTTATAGTATAAATCAATTGACGAACTTCCGCAAGTACCATAAGTATTGGCATAGGCCTGGCCATTTGCATTAATCTCATTGAATGCCAACTGATCTGCAGCCGCCTGGCTACTAGTTGAACTATAGGCACCTGCTGCAACAGTGTAGGTAACACTACTTCCAGTATATCCCGGGGGACAATCATTTTTAACAAATGAGCCGCTTTGTAGTGAATTGTAATAAGTGTTAGCGGGACATTCGTCGCTTGGGCCCACATCAGACCAACGCGTTTGCTGGTATGAGGAGCTATTGGGATTCATATCAGTTTCCAAAACAAACATGTGTGGAGGAAGATTTCCGTTAATGCTCTGGCAATAATATGCGGCACCTTCCAGCCACGTCCAATCAGGATTTGTGTCAATAGAACAAACTGCATGTGCAGGATCATTTGCATATGCCTGGGAATTTGCCAGCAGATCATCCATGGCCTTGCTGTCCGCATCTGCCTGAGATATTAAAGAGTTATATCTTCCGGCCGGAACGGTATAAGTAACCGTCCCGCCAATGTAACCGGGGCCACAGTTTTGAGTAGTTTCAGTACGGGATTGAAGCGTATTAAAATAAATAAAATGGCAGCTTGCGTTACTATTAGCATATGCCTGGCCATTTGTCTGCAAGTCGATTTCAGCCTGTGCATCAGCGTCCATTTGACTAATCACCGAAGTATAACGATTCGCAGGAACCGAAAATGTTACTTCGCCACCAATGTAGCCGGGTCCACAATTGTTTCTTGTGAAAACTTCTGAAATATGATTATTGTAATAAGTTGTGGGGCAACCATTTTGTTTTATTGGAGACACATTATTGTACTCATACATTTTAAGAATATTCCTGTTCTCATCTTTTTCGAAAAGAATTCTTCCCAATTTGTCATATTCAAAGTATGTACACCTGCTACTGGCATCACATTCCGAGGTCTTGCCCACCAATGGATCATAAGTTACGGTGCGCATTCTTGACATTTTTGGATAAAGTCTTAACTCATCCAAAGTGCAATTGCCTGTTATGGAAATGGAACTTGTACCCTGGGCAATTTCATATTCGTAATAGGTAAATCCATTTCTTGTTGGAGCGTTTTTAATTTGGGAAGCTCCCCCGCTTACTGACACACTGCTATTCGAGGCCCAGAATGAAAGCGTGTAGGGCTTATTTGCATTCAGCGAACTGGAAATTGAATTAGAAGCGGTGAAAGCTAAACTCCGGTCTCCGGTTACCGACTGGCTGACGTTCGAGATCGGTCCATTTATTGTCCAACCGCCATAATTACTTGTCTCGAAACTGGTATACGAACAGTAATCAGTCAATGGGTCAGCATTGATGACAGATGCCACTACATACTTCTCGTTGTAATCATAAATATTTACAACCTGGCGATTACTTTCATCTTTGATACCTATCAGGTCACCGCCAGCATTGTATGTGAACGTCTGCGGTTGCTTATAGGTTGGATTAAGTGGATGTGCCGGCAAAACATATTCGTGGAAGTT
>DASUTO010000571.1:0-8054 GCA_036374555.1 Chitinophagaceae bacterium | reverse complement strand
CTTTTTATTTCGTCATTTCTTTTATAAGGCAGTAGCAAATAGAAATTACCATCTGCGCCTAAGTTTGTTTTAATAGCATGTAATAATTCGTGTAGCGTAAGATTATCGCTATGAAATGCAATATTCTTTTGTTGGGTTCCTGATCTCAATTCTGTTTCATAAAAAGGAGGATTGCTTACAATCAGATCAAATTTTTCAGGGAAAGAATGAACCTTTACATCGCCTTCTACTATATCAACCTGGTCTTTCCATAATGATGCATCTATATTGGCTGCCGCCTGGTCTGCCGCAGATTTGTCAATTTCTAGCGCAAGGATTTTTATTTCAGGATTTTTTTGAATGAGCATAAGCGATAACAATCCCGTACCCGTTCCAATATCAAGTGCATTTTCAACTTTCTCCCGATCGCTGCCGGGATCACTTTCAACTTCGTGTGCAACCCATGCGCCAAACAAACAAGCATCCGTCGTTACTTTCATAGCACAACGATCCTGGTGAATAGTGAATTGTTTGAATTGGAAGTAAGAATTGGCCAAGTTGTTTGAGGTTTGTACGAAGGTACTCCTTCGGAGAAGTTCGAAGTTTTTTCCATAGCTCCAAACCTCAAACCTCAAACCTCGAACATGGAACCACTTCTTGCTGAAGCACACACTGTAAGATCACTGAACTGTCCTTCAAGAAATTTAAAATAACCAGCAATGGCGATCATACCCGCATTATCGGTACAGTATTGAAAAGCAGGAATAAATGTATTCCAGTTATTTTTTTTGCCTGTTTCTTGAAATGCTTTTCTTAAACCGCTGTTTGCAGATACACCACCGGCAATACAAATATCTTTTATACCTGTTTCGATCGATGCTTTTTTGAGTTTGTTTAGCAGGATAGAAACGATTCTTTGTTGTATTGAGGCACAGAGATCGGCAAGATTCTCTTTAATAAATTGGTCTCTTTCTTTTTCAGTGGCTAAAAACTCTTCTTTATAGACATGACTTTTACCTGCATTCTGCAAAAAATAAAGGATAGAAGTTTTTAATCCACTAAAACTAAAATCAAGTCCCGGGATTTGTGGTTCTGGAAATTTAAAACGACTAGCATTGCCATCTTGTGCATATTTATCTATCAATGGTCCACCCGGGTAGGGAAGTCCTAATAGTTTTGCTGATTTATCAAATGCTTCACCGGCGGCATCATCAATTGTTTCCCCGATCACTTTCATATTAGTTGGCGATTCACATAAAACAATTTGCGTATGCCCGCCGCTTACGGTTAAGCATAAAAAAGGAAATGAAGGTTTAGGATCATCGATAAGGTTTGCCAACACATGCGCCTGCATATGATGCACTGCGATCAATGGTTTGTTTAAAGACAAAGACAGCGATTTTGCAAATTGCGTTCCTATAAGTAATGAGCCGATCAATCCCGGTGATTGCGTAAATGCGATCGCATCAATATCACCAATACTGCATCCGGCTTCTTTCATTGCGGCCTCAACGACTGGAATGATATTCTGTATATGAGCACGACTTGCCAACTCAGGTACTACACCACCATATTGCTCATGTACTTTTTGACCAGCAATAATGTTGGACAATATTTTTCCATCACGGCAGACAGCCGCGGATGTCTCATCACAACTACTTTCAATTGCTAAAATACCCCCTGTCCCCCTAAAGGGGGAACTTAGGTTGTATATATCAATTTGAGTTTTCGACATTCCTTATTTAGAGAGATGCAAAGGTAATCCTTGAAAAATTTTTCGTTTATATAAAATAGATTAAAATGAAGAATGTAATGACCTAAGTCTCCCCTTTAGGGGGACAGGGGGTTGCGTTTACTTTGATCTGATCGCCACCACCGGATTCAACCTCGCAGCAATTACAGCAGGTATAATACCCGCGAGTACTCCAACGACAAAACAAATACTGATCGCCACAACCAGATTTGACGTAGAAATATAGATGGGGAAATTGAATGCTCCTGATAAAATTTTTGTAAGGCCTAATACAAGTGCCAACCCGATAAGTCCACCAATAAGACAAAGGAAGGCAGATTCGATCAGGAACTCAATAAGTATGATATGGCTCTTAGCGCCGATCGCTTTTTTCAAGCCGATCTGGCTGGTACGTTCCTTTACACTTACGAACATGATATTAGCCACCCCAAACAAACCAACTATAAGACTGATACCGCCAATGATCATCCCACCCTTATTAATTCCCGAAAATGCCTGTTCAAAAGCCTTGCTCCATTCATTGACGTCATTCAGTGAAAAATTATCTTCCTGCGCCGGACTTAATTTATTGATGGCTCGCATGGCGCCTTTCAGATCATCTTTCAATACAGCGATGGGCAAATTATCCAGGCCCTGCACAAGTATCAGCGGCTCGGCCCGTTTCTCGTCCATAATGGTTCGGGCAAAGCGGTAAGGCATAACTACTGCCTGGTCAAGTTGCCAGCCGCCCAGCATCTGGTTGCCTTGTTTTTTAATAACACCAACAATGACCAATTTTTTTCCTTTGGTAGTGATCGTTTTACCAAGAGCCCTGTCAGGATTAATAAAAAGTTGTTCGGCTACTTCGTTGCCAATCACTGCTGCATTAGTGCCTTGCTGAAATTCTGCTGGAGATATATACCTGCCCAGCCGGATCTCAACGGGCTGAATATTACTAAAGTCCTCACTAAAACCGTAAAGCTGCACATTTTTCAAAGCATTGTCCTCGTATTCTACATCAGACTGGCGGTTAATTTTAAATGCAGAATATTTTGCACTGGGAGTTCTTTGCATTATCTGGTCAAGCTGCTCATATTTTGGTGACGGTCGCTTAATGAATTTCCACCATGGATATTGACCGTCGCCGCCCGAGCTATAATCCCATTTGTCAAGATAAATAGTATTGGTGCCAAAAGATTTTATTTCAGCCTGGATATTATGCTCAAGGCTTCCAAGAGTCGCCATTACGCCAATGATGCAGAAGATGCCAATGGTGATGCCAAACAATGAAAGAAAAGTGCGGAGTTTGTTCTTCCACAATTCCATCAATGCCATTTTGAGGCTGCTAAACAGGATCTCGAAAGTTCGGCCCATAAGCAAATTTATAATTTGAGACTGGCTTTCTAAAAGAAATTATTTAGGTGGTCAAATCTATAAAGATTTCATTAGGCGGGACTTTGTCCTCAAACGCTTCTCATTTTTAAATTACTTACTGCGTATCTTCAATTTCCTGATCAACGCATGAGCATTACCAAACTATTCAAAGAATTTTTCGACAGTGAAAAAAGCTCCGGGATCATTCTTGTCGGCTGCACTATCGTAAGCCTTTTGCTGGTAAATGTTTTTATCGGCGGGGATTATCTGCATTTCTGGCATCAAAAAACTTTGCCGGTGCTGGCAGCTATAAACCTTAACCTGAGTGTTGAGCATTGGATCAATGATGGGCTGATGGCCATATTCTTCTTAATGGTAGGACTTGAAATAGAAAGAGAGTTATATGTTGGTGAACTTTCAGATTTCAAAAAAGCATTGGTACCTATTATTGCTGCTGTAGGTGGAATGTTGGTACCCGCCTTATTTCATTTTGTGCTTAATGCCGGTTCAGGAACTCAAAATGGTTTTGGCATTCCCATGGCCACAGATATAGCTTTTGCATTAGGTATAATGGCGCTTGTTGGAAAAAAAGTTCCATTCGTACTTAAAATATTTCTTACAGCACTAGCGATTATTGATGACCTGGGAGCTATCCTGGTCATTGCTGTTTTTTATACAAAAGAAATACAGGCATTTTATCTTTTTGTAGCGCTGGGAGTATTTTTAATTCTTATTGTTTTAAACAGGCTGAAAGTCTTCCGGCTCGTATTATATATGATTGGCGGCATTATCATGTGGTATTGTTTTCTGCGATCTGGCGTACATGCAACCATTGCCGGTGTTTTGCTGGCGTTTGCCATTCCCTTTAAAGATGGTGGAGAAAAGTCACCTTCCTATAAACTACAGCATGCTTTGCATAAACCTGTCGCTTTTTTTATTCTGCCATTATTTGCTTTGGCTAATACAGGAATTTTATTTGAAAGCAGTTTGAAAGATGCTTTGATAAATAATAACAGTCTTGGAATAATAGTGGGACTCGTGATTGGAAAACCGGTGGGAATTATGCTCATGTTGTTTATCGGGGTGAAGGCCAGGGTCGTTAGTTTGCCGACGGGAATACAATGGAAACATATTGCAGCCACCGGGTTTCTTGCAGGGATCGGATTTACGATGTCGATATTTATAACATTACTTGCCTTTGATAGTCCTGGTTTAGTTGTTAATTCAAAGATCGCCGTTTTGTTCAGTTCAATGATAGCAGCAGTGGTGGGGTTCTTTTTTTTGAAATGGGCTGTGAGGAAGGATGTGGTTGAGATTGAAACATGATGTTAGGTAGCAACTGTTCCGATAGAACATTTTCAGTATTTGCTTTGATTTTTTAGTTTGCTTCGGCTTGCCGTCAGCAGACATTTATTTCTACCGTCTCATCGGCAAGCCTCGCAATTGCGAGGCCGACAAGATTCTTTCCTAATTCCGGGAGCAATAAGTCGGCCGAAGCAAACTAAAATACTTTAACATCATTAAATATCATCTGTGGCTCTTTTTGCTCAATAGATTTGTTGTAGTACAAAGCTGCAACCCTTCCAACTCGACAATCCCGGTGTCTGGGTAAACTGCGACGCTATTGTTAAATAGTGAGGAAAAACTTGAATGGAGCGTCGCAACCAAAGTATCATAGCAGCAATACAGTTGACTACCAAAAAATCCCTCTCAAACCTTACCTTTGCGCCTCTTTATGAAATATCAGAACGAAATAAATAAACGCAGAACATTTGCGATCATCAGTCACCCGGATGCGGGTAAAACAACACTGACAGAAAAACTCCTGTTGTTTGGTGGCGCTATACAGGTGGCGGGTGCTGTAAAGAGTAATAAGATCAAAAAATTTGCGACCAGCGACTTTATGGAGATCGAAAGACAACGTGGAATTTCTGTTGCTACTTCCGTAATGACCTTTGATTACAATGGCATTTTGATCAATCTCCTTGATACTCCCGGTCACAAAGATTTTGCGGAAGACACTTATCGTACACTGACGGCGGTGGATAGTGTAATTCTTGTGGTAGATAGTGTGAATGGCGTGGAAGAACAAACCCGCAAACTGATGGAAGTTTGCCGGATGCGGGATACCCCGGTAATTGTTTTTATCAATAAGATGGATCGTGACGGTAAGAATCGTTTTGATCTGCTGGAAGAAATTGAAAAAGAATTGTCGATCCATTTGCACCCGATGACATGGCCGATCAACAGCGGCAAAGAGTTTAAAGGCGTTTATAATCTTCATGATAAAAGTTTGCGTTTGTTTACTGCCAACACAAAAGGAAGTGATGAAGACCTGTTTGCAGTAAGAGACCTGAACGATGCGATGGTGGATGATAAAATAGGAGAGAAGGATGCTGCCACTTTGCGTGAGGATGTGGACCTGGTGGATGGTGTGCATGGTGTATTGGATGTAGAAGATTATTTAGCAGCGAAAGTGGCGCCGGTATTTTTCGGCAGCGCCATCAATAATTTTGGTGTGAAGGAATTGCTGGAAACTTTTGTACGTATTGCCCCATTGCCGCAATGCCGTCCTACATCTGCAAGGGTTGTTTGCCCGGAGGAAGAAAAACTGAGCGGCTTTGTTTTTAAGATACATGCTAACCTTGATCCAAAGCATAGAGACAGGATCGCATTTATGCGAGTATGCAGCGGTAAGTTTGAACGCAACAAGTATTATCATCATGTCCGGTTAGATAAAGATGTTCGTTTCAGTAATCCTTATTCTTTTATGGCCCGTGAAAAAAGCATTGTAGAAGATGCTTACCCAGGTGACGTGGTTGGATTATTTGATACTGGAAATTTTAAAATTGGTGATACGCTTACGGAAGGAGAAAATTTTTATTTCACTGGCATTCCAACTTTCTCCCCTGAGATATTTAAAGAAGTGGTGAATAAGGACCCGATGAAAACAAAACAACTGGAAAAAGGCTTGTTGCAATTGACTGATGAAGGCGTTGCTCAATTATTTACTCAGCATGGTGGTAACAAAAAGATCATTGGTTGTGTGGGTGAACTTCAGTTTGAAGTAATTCAATATCGGTTGTTGCAGGAATACGGAGCTTCGGTACAGTTTAATACTCTTCCGTTTTATAAAGCTTGCTGGATAACAAGTGAGGATCCGAAAAAGCTCGAAGAATTCACAAGATTCAAGGGTGCTAATACTGGTGTTGATAAAGATGGACATCTCGTTTACCTGGCACAAAGCGAATGGTTTTTGAATACGGAAAGAACCAATAATCCGGGGATTGAATTTCATTTTTCGAGCGAGGTGCACAAGAATTAAAAGCCCCTAAATCCCCTAAAGGGGACTTTTGATCATAACTAATGATAAATAACTCCATCATATTTGAAACTGAAAGATTAATTGTCAGGCAGTATGACTTCGATACTGATGCTGAGAATTTCTTTTTGCTTAACAGTGATGAAGATGTAATGCGATATATCCGGGCAACAAAATCAAGAGAAGAATGTGATGCTTTTTTAAAGAAAAACATCGAAGCCTATAAAGTGAACCCTTCCATGGGACGCTGGGCCGCAAACGAAAAAACAACCGGCAAGTTTGTTGGCTCTTTTGCGATCATTCCTGTTGAAGATTCAGATAGTATACAATTAGGCTATGCACTTCTTAAAGAAAATTGGGGAAAAGGATTTGCATCTGAACTAACAAAAGCAGGAGTTGATTATTATTTTAAAAACACCAATGCTGATCATATTTATGCGATCGCTGAAAAAGCGAATACCGCTTCGCATAATGTCTTATTGAAGAATTCATTTGTGCCGGATGGAATAAAGAAGGAAGATGATAAAGAACTACTAAAGTTCATTTACAGGAAACCCGGCTAATACTTTGCCACTACCCCGGTATAATTATGCGGTGTGATCTTCTTCAATTCTTTTTTTACAGAGCCGTCAATCTTCAAGTTATCAATAAAATGATGAATTGATTTTTTATCAATATAGGCATTGCCTCTTGTTAATTCTTTTAAAGCCTCGTAAGGATTAGAATAATTTTCTCTTCTTAAAATAGTTTGAACAGCCTCCGCAACAACAGCCCAGTTGTCTTCCAATTGCTGATGTATCATACCATCATTTAGGATAAGTTTGCCAAGCCCTTTTTCTACAGAACGAAAGGCGATCAATGTATGCGCAAATGGGACACCGATATTTCTTAATACAGTTGAATCAGTCAGATCCCTTTGTAATCTTGAAACAGGAAGTTTGGAGGATAAATGTTCAAAGATGGCATTTGCCATTCCCAGGTTCCCTTCTGCATTCTCAAAATCGATTGGGTTTACCTTATGCGGCATGGCAGAAGAACCTACTTCATTTTTATTTACTCTTTGTTTAAAATAGTCCATCGAAATGTATGTCCAGATATCACGGCATAGATCAACAAGAATATTATTGATCCTCTTCATGCAATCAAAATGAGCCGCGAGATTATCATAATGTTCGATCTGCGTGGTGTATTGCATGCGGGTAAGTCCCAATGTTTTTTCAACAAATTCGTTACCGAGCTTTATCCAATCCATTTTTGGAAAGGCAACATGATGTGCATTGAAGTTGCCCGTGGCGCCACCAAATTTTGCACTGAAGGGAATATTGATCAATTGCTCTACCTGGTTTTCTATTCGTTCAGCAAATACCATGAACTCTTTGCCCAGTCTTGTAGGCGAGGCAGGCTGGCCATGTGTGTGAGCCAGCATCGGGATGTCCTGCCATTCTTTTGCCAGCAATTTCAATTGTGTATTTAAATTTAACAATGAGGGCAGGTACTCATATTCAACGGCGTGTTTCCAAAAAAGTGGGATGGCTGTATTATTGATGTCCTGCGAGGTTAATCCAAAATGAATCCACTCTTTTTCGTCTTTAGCGCCACTTTTTTCCAATTGGTTCTTTAAAAAATATTCTACGGCTTTTACATCAT
>DASUTO010000570.1:0-8674 GCA_036374555.1 Chitinophagaceae bacterium | reverse complement strand
TGTATGTTCAGAAATTATCTAACAACAGCCTTTCGTAATATTTTCAAAAGAAAAGGTTACAGTTTTTTGAACATTTTTGGGTTGACCATAGGAATGAGTTGCTGTCTTCTCATTTTCCATTATGTCTCTTATGAAAGAAGCTATGATGATTTTGTTCCGGATTCAAAGAATGTTGTTCGTCTCCGGTTGGATAATTATCAAAAAGGAAAGCTAGCCTGGCAATCCGCAACTGTTTACCCTGCTATTGCGCCACACTTGAAGAAAGATTACCCGGAAGTAGAGGATTTTTTCCGGATCATTGATGCGAATCTTCTATTATCAACTGAAAGCAACACATTAAAATTTAATGAGAACAAAGGTTATTATGCGGAACCTTCCTTTTTAAGCATGTTCGATCTGAAGTTAACTGAAGGAAACCGCAAACAAGTCCTTGATGGTCCTGATAAAATGATCATATCAGAAAGCATGGCCAAAAAGTATTTTGGAAGCGAAGAACCTGTTGGAAAAAAGCTAATTCAAAAAGATCAAAGTCAAACGCAGGCTTACGAGATCACAGGGGTATTTAAAGATTACCCTGCTAACTCACATCTTGATATCGAATACCTTGTTTCATGGTCCACTTTCAGGAAATATCTGCAAGAACAAGGAGATACTTCTAATGCACTTGAAACAAGCTTTGGCTGGTACGATTTCTACGCTTATTTGAAATTAAAACCCGGAACCGATTGGAAACAATTTGAAAAGAAGATGCCCGCATTTTGTGATCGCTATATCAATAGCCAGCAATGGTATAAAAAAAATAATAACAAGGCTGAATTATACCTGATGCCTGTAACCGATCTTCATCTTTATTCCAACTATAACCAGGAGGCAGAAGTGAACGGTAATGGACAAGCCGTTAAATTTCTGTTCCTGATAGCAATTTTTATCATTGGTATAGCGTGGATCAACTATATCAACCTGGCCACGGCAAGATCTGCTGAAAGAGCAAGAGAAGTTGGTATGCGAAAAGTATTAGGTGCTGCAAGATCAAATCTTATCAGGCAGTTCATGATGGAAAGTTTTTTGATCAACCTCTTTGCCCTGTTATTATCAATTGGAATTTTCAGGTTATTAGTTCCTTCATTTGATCATTTTGTTGGCCGCGACTCATACACTGATTTTACATTAACTCCTTTTTACTGGCAATTGTTCTTTGCCTTATTTGTTTTCGGAACAATTTTGTCAGGTATCTACCCGGCATTTGTATTAGCAAGCTTCCGGCCGATCATTGTATTAAAAGGAGTATTCAAGAACTCTGCCGGTGGCATTACCCTTCGCAAAGGTTTAATAGTAACACAATTCGTGATCTCGGTAGTATTGATCGCTGGTACCATTGTCGTTTACCAGCAATTGAGGTTTATGCGCAATCAGCAATTGGGAGTGAATATCAACCAGACGCTTGTACTCAAAGGAGCTAACTCAATAACGGATTCACTTTACGAAGGATCTTTTCAACCTTTTAAAACTGAGTTACTGAGTCAACCATATATAAAAAGCGTTGCGGCCTCTTCTAATGTAATGGGACGGGAAATATACTGGACAAGTGGTACGAAACGGGTGGATGATCAGAATGCAACTTCTGTTACGCTTTACTATATGGGAATCGATTATGATTTCATTCCTTCCTATGAAATGAAAATACTCGCAGGCAGAAATTTTTCAAAAGATTTTAAAACAGATGATCGTGCAGTCCTGCTTAATCAAAAGGCAGTGGAACTGTTGGGTTATAAAAATGTGAATGAAGCGATCGGCGGTAAGGTAGCAAGAAGAGATACCTTAACAGTAGTTGGCGTGGTAGCCGACTATCATCACCAGGGTTTGCAAAAAGTAATTGATCCTATGATATTCTTGTTGTATCCGAATATCCGTGGGTTTTATTCTTTGAAAGTGCAAACAGCTAACATGCCGCAAACTATTGCAGCTATAAATAAAACATGGGACAAATATTTCCCGGCGGATCCGATGGAATATTCTTTTCTTGATGAAACATTTAGCCAGCAATATAAATCTGACCAGTTATTCGGAAAGGTGTTTGGAATATTCGCATTTCTGGCCATCCTGATCGCCTGCTTTGGATTATTAGGCTTATCAGCATATAACGTATTACAACGGACAAAAGAGGTCGGCATTCGCAAGGTATTAGGTGCATCAGTACAAAATATCTTATTCCTGTTGTCAACCGATTTCCTCAAGCTGATCATTATTGCATTATTCATAGCGGTCCCTGTGGGTTGGTGGGTGATGCATTCGTGGCTGCAGGATTTTGCTTATCGTATCAGTGTACAATGGTGGGTATTTATTGTTGCTGCTGTTATAGCTGTCCTGATAGCTTTTTTTACAATAAGCTCACAGGCGATTAAAGCTGCTGTTACGAACCCTGTGAAATCATTAAGAACTGAATGAATAATGAATGATCAGTGATGAGTTCAGCCCGCTCATTACTGATTACTGATCACTCATAAAAGAAGATGTTATGTTCAAAAATTATTTAAAAACAGCTTTCAGGAATCTGGGTAAAAACAAACTTTATTCCGGTATTAATATAATAGGTTTAACAGCGGGACTTGCAGCTTGTCTTTTGATTGGCGTCTTCATCAGCCATGAACTCAGCTATGATAAGTTTAATAAGAATGCAGACAGGATCGTTCGGGTAACGATGGAATATAAGAATGCGGAAACCATAAATACAACGGCAACTACAGGAACTAAAGTTGGTCCTCAATTCAAAAGAACATTTCCTTCTGTAGAAGAATACACAAGAACATTTTTAAGTCATGGAATTATTAAATACGGAGAAAAAGTATTTGATGAGCAAAGGATCCTTTTTGCTGATGATCCTTTCTTTAAAATATTCTCTTTTAAACTGGTTGAAGGAAATCCCTTGTCAGTCCTTGATGCGCCTGAAAAAATTGTGTTGACAAAGTCAATGGCACAAAAATATTTCGGCGATGAAAACGCCGTGAATAAAACTTTATCTGTTTTCGGAAAAGAGATGATCGTTTCAGGAGTTTGCGATGATGCTCCACAAAATTCACAGATCAAATTTGATTTTGTAACACAGTTTTTAAATCTCGGTAATAATGTAAAAACGGAAAAGTGGTGGGAAGCAAACTGGATCACTTATTTAATGGTAAGAGACAAAAAAGATATCCCGCAATTGCAGCAACAGGTTGCTGCTTATATGAAAACAAATGAAGTAAGGACCGAAGCAAGGCTTGAAGGCAATGATTATCTCACGTATCATCTTGAACCTTTAAAAACCGTACACCTAAGATCGTCATTGGCAGGATTCGAGCCCAATGGCAACATGCCATATATATATATGTTTGGAGTGATAGCCTTACTTATATTGGTTATTGCCTCTGCGAACTATACTAATCTTGCAACGGCACAATCAACTGGCAGAGGAAGCGAAATAGGAATGCGAAAAGTTTTAGGTGCATCAAAAAAACAGGTCTTCTTTCAATTCATTGGTGAGTCAACGGTGATCACTTTTGTTTCAGCAGGGCTTGCATTAGCGCTGGGGATTTTATTGATACCATATTTCAATAATATAACAGGTAAAGAATTTACTTCTGAAGCATTATTGCAACCCATGCCGATCGTTTCTCTTGGCTTATTTGCGATCATTGTAAGTTTCCTTGCCGGCTTTTATCCTGCTATGATACTTTCCGGAACGAAAGTGATGGGTGTCTTGAAGAAAGGTTTCCGGATCACGGGTGGTAGCGGGACACTACGCAAATCCTTGATCATAGTTCAATTCAGCATTTCAGTTTTCCTGATCATTTACACAGCTATCATTTTGCAGCAAATGAATTTTATGCAAACTAAAAATCTTGGCTATGATAAAGGGCATATTGCTGTGTTGCCGATCGGTGGGAAAATGAGAAATGATTTTCAAAATATCAAAGAAGCGATCGCTCATGTAACCGGGGTAGAAGGAGTAACTGCAGCTTATGAAACGCCAGAGTTTGTGGAGTGGGGTGATGGGATAGAAGTAACAGATGAGAATGGAAAGAAAGAGATCTCGTTGAATGCAATGCCGGTTGATCTTGATTTTACAAAAACAATGAAAATGCAACTGATCGCCGGCCGTGATTTTCAGCAATCGGATTTTGCAATGATGGATACGTCAAATAATGGCGAAAACTTCCGGGTGCCATATATTATTAATGAATCATTATTAAAGAAGATCGGCTGGACACCCCAACAGGCTATTGGTAAAATTATCAATAGAGGTGTTGAAGGCCCTGTGGTTGGTGTGATTAAAGATTTTAATTTCAACAGCCTTCGTGAACCCATTGGTCCATTACTCATATTCCTTGGCCGTGATTACTCCCGTTCATTTATGGTTCGTATTAACGGGAAGGATATAAAGCCAACATTGGGCAGACTTGAAATGCTGTGGAAGCAACGAGTACCTGACCGTCCATTTACTTATCATTTTTTGGATGAGGATTATAACAAGTTGTATGTTGGCGAACAACGATCATCAGCATTATTCACAGTTGCTGCAACACTGGCCATCATCCTTGCTTGTTTAGGATTGTTTGGTTTAGCGGCATTTACAACTGTACAAAGGACAAAAGAAATAGGGATAAGAAGGGTATTAGGTGCCAATATTACGAGCATCACCATGCTGGTAGCCAAAAATTTTTTAGTAATGATCGGCATTGCTATACTTATTGCTATCCCATTGGCATGGTACGCAGGAAATCAATGGCTACAGGATTTTGCATTTAGAATTCCTGTGCAAAGTTGGGTATTCATTGCGGCGGCACTTGCTACTATAGTAATCGCATTGGCAACGGTGGGGTTTCATTCGGTAAGGTCAGCATTGATGAATCCCGTAAAATCATTAAGAACTGAATAAAAATAAACCTGATGATCAAAAACTATTTAGTATTAGCCGTAAAGCATTTAAGAAAGCAAAGAGTTTTTTCTTTTATCAATATTCTTGGATTGACAGTAGGTATTACTTGTTGCTTTATGATCTTTCTTTTCATTTTGAATGAATTGAGCTATGATAACTTTCATAAGAAAGGAAAGAGTATTTACAGAGTAATGAGAGTTGGAAATTTAAATGGGGCAGTTCGTGAAATACCGTATTTATCTCCGCCATATGGACCGGCGCTTAAAAACGATTATCCCGATGCTGTGCAGCAATCAGTGAGGGTGATGAAGGACAATAACCTTATTAGTTATAAGAATATTTCATTTAACGAAAAGGAAATGTATCTCACCGATGAAAATTTCTTCACTTTTTTTGATTTTCAACTCCAGAGAGGTGATAAATCTTCAGTGCTAAAAGATCCCAATAGTATTGTATTGACAGAGACTACAGCAAGAAAATATTTTGGCAAGGAAGATCCAATTGGAAAAATTTTGGAATTCAATAAGCAACAGCAATTAACGGTAACCGGTATTGCAGCAGATGTGCCCACAAATTCTCATCTGCAATTTGATATGATTTTGCCGCTTGAATTATATCGTCCAATGCAGCCGGAATGGTTCACCCAATGGCCGAATAACAGCATGTTCACTTATGTGCAGTTAAACCCTGCTGTAAATGCCAAACAGTTGGAGAAACAATTTCCGGCTTTTATGGATAAGTACCTGGGCGAGTATTATGCTACAGCCGGGTTCAAGATGGGCCTGACCATAAAACCATTAAAGGATATTTATTTTGCTACTGATGCTTTGGATCGCAGCGTAAAACACGGGAATAAAAAAATGGTGTACATATTTATGTCCATTGCCATTTTAATATTGATCATTGCCTGCATCAACTTTATCAATCTTGCAACTGCGAGGGCAACTGACAGATCCAAGGAAGTTGGATTGAGAAAAGTCTTAGGTGCTGTACGTGGTCAACTTATCAGTCAATTTATGATGGAGTCGGTTTTGTATGCAACAGTTGCATGTATTTTTTCGGTAGCAGCAGTAAAGTTACTGATGCCGGCCTATACAAATTTGTTGGGATATGAATTGCCATCATTTTGGAATAACCCGCTTGTATATGAATTCATCGTTGGTGTGATCCTGGTGGTTGGATTACTAGCTGGTAGTTATCCTGCTTTTCTTCTTTCATCATTCAAACCCATCGAATCATTGAGGGGAAAATTAAGAAAAGGAAACTCCGGGGCATTTTTCAGAAAAGGTCTTGTTGTATTTCAATTTGGTATATCAGTGTTGTTGATCATCTGTGTTGTGATCATTATGAGCCAGATGAATTATATAAGGAATACTGATCTCGGTTTTAGCAAAGAACAATCGCTGATCGTACGCTTTGACAACCTGAGTATTTCGGGAAACAGGCAGCAATTTAAAAACCGATTGAAAGCCATTCCTGCTGTTCAAAGTGTATCATTAATGTCTGGCGAACCCGGCGGTTTTCATGATGGTTATTCATTCGAATCGGAAGCTAGGCCTAATGAGAAATTTTTATTCAACACTGAATTTACAGACCATGATTTTGTAAAAACATTGGGCGTAAAACTTATTGCAGGAAGAGATCTTTCAGAAAACTACAGAACAGATTCGGCAGAGGCGGTACTTATAAACAGGAGGGCAGCGTCTGTACTTGGTTATACTCCGGAACAGGCGATCGGTAAATGGATAAGAAACCTGGGCAGGGATAGTTTAAGAAGAGCGATTGTCGGTGTGGTGGAAGATTATCATTACTCCACATTAAAAGATAAGATCGGTCCTTTGGTTATTTCGCCGGGTCGTGACAAGCGATTGGCAATGATAAAGATCAAAACTACAGAAGCAAAGTCTGCCATTAACAGTATTAAAAAAGTGTATACATCTATCGCACCTGACTATCCCTTTGAGTATAGTTTTTTGGATGAGGGTTTTGATCGTCTATATAAAACTGAATCAAAACAACAATCAGTGTTAAGTGTATTTTCAGTCATTGCCATCTTTATTGCATGTTTGGGATTATTTGGATTAGCTTCTTACACTGCTTTGAAAAGAACAAAAGAGATCGGTGTTAGAAAGGTGCTTGGTTCTTCAGTGCGGAATATCTGTTTCCTATTATCTAAAGATCTTTTGAAACCTGTACTGATCGGAACCCTGATCGCAATGCCCTTTGGCTACTACGCAATGACCAAATGGCTGGAAGGGTTTGCTTACCGCATCAATTTTCAATGGTGGATGTTCGCTTTGGCGGTACTAACAGCAATCATGATAGCATTATTGACAGTCGGCTTGCAGGCATTGAAAGCAGCCCTTGCAAACCCTATAAAGAGTTTGAGGATGGAGTAAATCATGATATGCTTGATTCAAAAGGATTATGATGAAATGAAAAAGCTTAGAACCTAAAACTTACAACTCAAATCCGCATCATGTTCAAAAACTATTTCAAAACAGCCTGGAGAAATTTATGGAAGAATAAAGTTTATTCTGCAATAAATGTGATCGGCTTATCCATTGGTATGGCTGCTTGTATTGCTATACTTCTCTTTGTTTTTTACGAACGGAGTTTTGACAACTTTCATAAAAAAAACATTTACCGGCTGAACGAGGTTCAAAAATTTGAAGGTATGGTGGCCGCACAAAAAGTTGCATTATCCATGTACCCGATGGGACCAACTTTAAAAGCTGAATTCCCTGAAATAAAAAATTTTACAAGGATCAATGGCAGCGGAAACACTCCACTGAACTATGGGGAGAAAAAGGTCTATATAAAAAGAATAGCCGTTGTTGATTCTACGTTTCTGCAGATTTTCGATTTCAAGCTATTACAGGGTGATCGTAATACCGCATTGGAAAGGCCGAACACAATTGTATTAACAAAAGAGTATGCAGAAAATTTTTTTGGCAAAGAAAATCCTATAGGCAAAACGCTTACATGGCACCGGCGTAATGATACAACCGATCTGTTAGTGACAGGTGTATTGGAAAATGTGCCTCAAAATTCACAGCTGCAGTTTAATGCTCTTATTCCCTTCAGAACGATTGAACAGCCTCAGTGGATGAATAACTGGGGTGGCAACTGGTTGAATACATATTTAGAACTTGAACCGAACACAAATATTGCTGCATTGGAAAGGAAATTTCCTGACTATCTCAAAAGACATATGTCAGACGATAACTGGAAAAACTATGAACTCTTTTTACTCCCATTGAGTGAAGTGCATGGTGGCGCATCTGATATTGGACTAGATAATTTTAATTACCAGCAATTTGATAAAAGCTATACAAATATCTTTTTTATAATTGCGCTTGTAGTGTTGCTGATCGCTTGTGTAAATTTTATGAATCTCTCAACAGCACGTTCGGCAGAAAGAGCAAGAGAAGTTGGTGTAAGAAAATCGATCGGTGCATTTCGCTGGCAGTTATCGATGCAGTTTATAGGGGAATCAATAATGATGGCATTTATCGCCTTGTTCTTTGCTGTCATTCTGGTAAAACTTTTTCTACCGGCAATTGAAAACTTAAGTCAGCGGGAACTTGATTTTCCAATATTTACTAACTGGAGACTTTTTTTGGCGTTACTTGCCGGTACGATTGGTCTTGGTATCATTTCCGGATTGTATCCTTCAGTCTACCTTTCTTCATTTCAGCCTGTAAAAG
Organism: Chitinophagaceae bacterium; assembly: GCA_036374555.1. Lineage (GTDB taxonomy): Bacteria > Bacteroidota > Bacteroidia > Chitinophagales > Chitinophagaceae > VBAS01. The sequence continues at coordinate 49 of DASUTO010000570.1, read as the reverse complement.
TTTTGAAAGGGTCTGCACAAACAGGAAGAAGTAAAAGTGTATTGAGGAA
>DASUTO010000569.1:0-9422 GCA_036374555.1 Chitinophagaceae bacterium | reverse complement strand
TTTTAATAAATAGTTTTTACAGTTAACGAATCCTACCCTTCGGCTCTATTTTTCGGGGTAGTGTATATGATGATTTAATTCATCCACTTGTTAGTGGTGATTCATCAGGAGGTTGGAAACCTTGGCATTCAAAATAGGAAGGGACTTAGCTTAACTAGCTTCAATACAATAGAGGATCATTCCGGATATTTCAGAAGTATTGGAAAAGCCTTTTGTGCTATAATGAATATCGCAAATAGCGACAGTCATCGTAGCTACACAATAGAGTTCAAACGAAATGGATTTTTTTAACCAACGGCTTTCTTGATAGGAGAGTGAGATTTCGATAAGATTGATTTGACTCAATCGAGACGCTAAAATAAATCAGAGTTATTAGAAATACAAATAACATATCAAATTTCTTTTACAGCGGAAAAAATGACTACCCAACAAAGATCTGCGAATAAGCCCTTTAAACCAAAGGCAGGTAAATTTACCTGCCTCCAGATTATTCCATCATTTGTCTTTAACGCACTATAAGTTTAAATGTGCTTGTTGTCTTATCCAATTCGGCTCTTACTTTAATAATATATATACCCGGTTTTAGATTGTCAACAGATAGTATTGAATTACAATTTTGCCACGCCTTTAACAGTTTACCTTCAGTATTGTACATTCCGACACTGTAGAGAGAATTTCCAACCGGAAAAATGATAACGACATTACCAGTAGAAGGATTAGGAAAAATTGTGAGGGTATTAATAGCCTCGCTTCTCACTGTCCGTATCTCACTGTACTCAAATTTCCCGTAAATATCTACTTGTTTTAACCTGTATTGAATAATGCCTTTGGGATTAATGAAATCAGTATATGAATAAAGGATATCAGCATTGCTGTTCCCGTTCACACCTTTTGAATCCACAAACCCAAGTACTTCCCAATTGCCATCACCCAGTCTTCTTTCAACATAAAAACCTTTATTTGAAAATTCTCCTACAGTTATCCAATTCAGTAAAACAGTCTGTCCTTCTTTCTTTGCATCAAATGAAAGCAGTTTTACAGACAAAGCGCTGCATGAATTTTCTATTGCATATATAACAGAATTGGGAAGGGAGGGTGATGTAACTTCTACCCACAAATTCATATTGGCCCACGGCGCCTGGTTGGAATAGGGCGGGTATGGAATAAACTCAGAACTGTAGCTTGACACATCTGAAATAACGATCCCGCTTAGAGATTTTACAACAAGAGTATCGGTTACTTTATTAAATACATTATCACCATTATCCACATATACTTTATAATCCACGGTAATTGGTGACGGGTCAATAGAAAATATTTGAACATTGAACGTTCTTGGCAGATTACAATTAAGGAGGCCAATCACCCTTGGATTATTGGCGTAAAACAGAGTTCCTTTATAGAAACATTGCACTTGATTCATGGATTGAGATTCAGTTGACCACAGATCAATAGTAAAAGATTGTGGAATACTGCATCCGCCGGGCACTTCAAGATTAATATTTGTAATAGTAAACCTGTCATAGCCTATATTCTCACTTGGGCTAATAGTAAGAATCATATCAAGATATTGCGGTTGAACCCGGGTATCAGGGTTATAAACGGAATGAAGTTCCAAATGTTCTTGAAAATGATGGATCACAATTGTTTTTGCATCGACCAGGTCAACTGCCCTCGGAGGATCGCTGTAGGTCAGATTGGGGTAAGCCGTAGTGGGCCAGATATGAAGCGCCATATACTTACTACCTGAATTCGTCCGAAGATCAAAATAAAGATCAAAATTGATGAAACATCTCCCACTTGCGTCAATGTTGGAATAATTATAACGTACGCCGGATTGGATAAAATCACAGTTCTGGGCTACCAGCGGATTGGCGGCAGTTGCTATTAGAATAAAAGCTGATATGGTAAAAATCCTTTTCATGACTCCCGGATTTAATGTGAAGAATCTTATTTAATCTTCATGTCTTCCAAAGTGGATATTCAAAGAACAATTAAGAAAGATATGAATACATGAAGTCCATTCATGCACAACTAAATTATAATTAAGTTCGTGTGCAAACTATGATAATAGAGAGGAGTAGTTCTGATTTTCATCAGTGTAAAAGACAGTTGTATACTTTTTGATAAAGTGAATCAGGATTCAATAATTTTCGTGGTCAGCTTTAATACTTTTTGCAAGGTTTCATTAGCGGTAAGGTCAGTATTATCCAGGAGGATCGCATCATCGGCCTTTCGTAACGGACTTTCTTCCCGGTTACTGTCGATATAATCCCGCATTTCAAGATTTGCCTTTATTTCCTCAATAGTAACGTTAGGATTTTTTTCAAAAAGCTCTTTAAATCTTCTTTCTACTCTCACTGCATTATCCGCCGTTAAAAATATCTTCAATTCGGCTTTGGGAAAAACAACAGTGCCAATATCCCGGCCGTCCATTATCACTCCTTTCTTCTTCCCCATCAATTGCTGTTGCTCGACTGCAAATTTTCGTACTTCTTTAATAGCTGCTACATCACTTACTTTTTCTGCCACCACCAGGTCACGGATCACATATTCTACATTTTCGCCATTCAAATGCATTTCACTTTGCTGGCTTTTTTCATTGTAAATAAATTCAAGGGAAATTTCTTTCAGTGCATTTTTTACTTCATTCTTATCTGTCCAGTCTACATGATTACGCAAAAAATATAGTGTAATGGCACGATACATGGCGCCACTATCAACATATAAATATCCTAATTCTTTTGCAAGCTCTTTTGCCAAAGTGCTTTTGCCACAACTGCTCCATCCATCAATTGCTATGATAATTTTTTTTGCCATGTACTTGCAAAAATAAATTACCGCCGGTGAAGGCGGTAACTTGTGAGAAAATAGGTAACAAATATACTAGAAAGGTTTTTTTGCTTCCTGGAATTTTACACCATCAAATTTTGGTGTCAGTTTCATATTGTAAAAAATAAACGAATAAATATCAGCAGTTGTTTCTAATCCTTTTCTCAGGTTGCTGGCACCGTGTCCCGAGTTCACATCTATCCGGATCAAAGCCGGATTGCTGCCTTTATATTTTTCCTGCAATGTGGCCGCATATTTAAAAGAATGCGCAGGCACTACCCGATCGTCATGATCCGCCGTTGTGATCAATGTAGCCGGATAATTCAACCCTTCTTTAATATTGTGGATCGGCGAATATGCATACAGGTTTTTAAAATCACTGGCATTATCACTGCTGCCATATTCCGCGATCCAATTCCAGCCGATCGTGAACTTATGGAAACGAAGCATATCCATGACACCCACTTGAGGTATTGCTACTTTACATAGGTCAGGACGCTGATTAATAACTGCTCCCACCAGTAATCCTCCATTTGACCCGCCTTGTAATGCGAGATAATCCTTTGAAGTATAATTTTCTTTTATCAAAAATTCGCCAGCCGCAATAAAATCATCGAACACTGTTTGCTTTTTCAGCCGCATACCTGCTTCATGCCATGTTTCACCATACTCACTGCCACCTCTTAGGTTGGCTATACAAAAAATTCCTCCCTGCTCAAGCCAGGCAATTCTTGTTGAAGAAAAAGACGGGTTGCTGCTGATATTAAAACCACCATAACCATAAAGTATTGTTGGATTCATACCATTCTTTTTCGTTCCTTTTTTATATACAATAAACATAGGAATTTTTGTTCCATCCTTGCCTGGATAAAACACTTGCTCTGTTACATATTCTTCCGGGTTGAATTTTACTTCAGGTTTTCTGAAAACGGTACTTTTTCCACTGGCAATATCATAGCGATAAATAGTGGGCGGGAATGTTATGGATGTAAATGTGTAGAAAACAAACTTGTCATCTTTTTCGCCGCCAAAACCACCCGCGGTACCTAATGCCGGTAGTTTCACTTCTTTTTCAAGGTTACCATTATAATCATAGACATATACCCGGCTTGTTACATCCTTTAAATAAGTAATAAATAATTTACCGCCTGATGAAGTCGCAGAAGAAATATTTTCGGGCTTTTCAGCAATGATAGTTTTCCAGTTTGCAGGATCCGGGTTTTGGGGATCAATAGAAACTATGCGCTGGTTCAATGCTCCATCATTTGTAAGTATAAGAAACCGACCGTTTGATTCTTCTAAAAAATTATAATCATACTCTCCCACTTCCTTTATGATCGGCTTAAATTTTTTGTCATTACCCTTACTATCAAAATACCATAGGGCACTTCCATCTTTTCCTTTCCCACGATCAGATATATTTAAAAACACGTAGCGTTCATCTTCGCTGGTAAATACACCATGAAAACGTTGTGGATTCGCGGCATCCTCGTAAACCAATTCATCCTGGTCCTGTGATGTTCCTATTTTGTGATAGTACACCTGGTGATTTTCATTTTTAGTCGATAGCTCTGTTCCTTTTTCAGGTTTTGGATAACGGCTATAATAAAAACCATTTCCTTTCCATGAGGCCCCTGAAACTTTTACCCATGCCAATGAATCGGATAAATAGCTAAGCGTTGTCATATCCATCACAAAAAAAGTGCGCCAATCGCTGCCGCCTTTTGTTTTTCCAATTACTGCATACTTGCCATCTTTCGAAAGAGCAAATGCGCCAAGACCACTGGTACCATCGGCCGAAAATTTATTGGGATCCAACACCAATTCCGGTTCACCATCCAATCCTTTTTGACGATACAATACACTTTGATTTTGTAAGCCATCATTTTTTGAAAAATAGAAATATTCATTTTTTCTTGACGGCGAGCTATACTTAGGATAATTATTTATTTCCTCCAATCTTTTTAACCATTGCGCCCTGTAAGGGATCTTATCAAGAAAACCGAAGGTCACTTTGTTTTCTTCTGTCACCCATTGCTTTGTTTCTTCACTTCGGTCATCTTCCAGCCAACGATAGGGATCGGCAACTATCGTTCCATGATAGTTAGTTGTAGTGTCCACTTTTTTTGTAGCCGGGTAATTAAACTGTGCAAACAAAAAAACCGGCATGAAATAAATCAATGATAGAAGAACTCTTTTCATATATGTATTTTTTATTGTTTTTGGCTATATGGAATTCACCAGAAAATTTTTCATCGCGACAATACAAATTGCTCGAAAAATTTTCTGGCTCATTTCATAAATTTTCTGTTTTGTAATTAAAATTAGGGATAACCGATTGTAAAAAATCCATTAACTGACAAAGGGTTGGCAGCCCTGATAAGTGTCGTGTGTGAAAAAAACACGATAAAAAAACAAAACATTATTTTTGGCAGCCGGATAACCAAATAAAATTCAAACAGTTGTTTGTTTTTTCGTTTAACCGCTTAAAATTGATATGGCTAATAAAGTAACAAAAATTGGTGTTCTTACATCTGGCGGTGATGCCCCGGGTATGAATGCAGCTATTCGTGCTGTGGTAAGAACAGGGATCTATCATGGATTGGAAGTATACGGGATCTTGCGTGGCTACCAGGGAATGATCGATGATGATATCATTAAAATGGAAACAAGATCGGTGGCAAATATTATTCAGCGTGGAGGTACCATTTTAAAGACTGCCCGTTGCAAAGAATTTTATGACTATGAAGGAAGACAAAGAGCATACGATAATTTGAAAGACCGTGGGATTAATGGTCTTATTATTATTGGCGGCGATGGTTCTTTTCGGGGCGCTGTAAAATTTAGCCAGGAGTTTGATATCCCTTGCATCGGCCTTGCAGGCACCATTGATAAAGACATTTATGGAACAGATTTTACGATCGGGTTTGATACAGCAGTGAATACCGCTGTGGAAGCGATCGACAAAGTAAGAGATACCATGGATGCACACGATCGCATTTTTATTATTGAAGTGATGGGCCGTGATGCAGGATATATTGCATTGCATAGCGGCATTGCCACCGGTGCTGAAAACATTTTGATACCTGAAAGAAAAACTGATATCGATGATATAGTGGCATCCCTCCAGGAAAAAGAAAGAAGAAAAAAGTTAGTGAATCTAATTGTTGTTGCAGAAGGTGATGATTTTGGCGGCGCAAATGAAATACATAAGATCCTGAAAGAAAAATTACCACAGGCGGAAATAAGGGTTTGCATACTTGGTCACATTCAAAGAGGCGGTTCGCCATCATGTCTTGACAGGCTAATAGCCAGCCGTATGGGTTTTCATGCCGTGGAATCTTTAATGGAAGGAAGGCATAACGTATTTGTTGGTATTATGAATAACAAAATGCATTACATACCACTGGAGAATGCCGTAAAAAACAAAGCAAGGATCAGTGAAGAGTGGTTGAGGATCGTGAAGATATTGGCGAGTTAAACCCCTGTCTCCACCTAAGGCGAAGAACCTGGATCGTTAGTATAAAAATGTTTGAAAGTTTTTTAAAGGAAAGTGATAATTGTGTAACCAACATTGGTAATTCTATTCAACTTCCGTTGCGTCGCACACTTCAACTTTCGGTTTTTAAATAATTTTATTGAGATAATCAAATTAATAACAAGTAACCAGCTATAAACTCATGAGCAAAAAAGTAGAAAAGTATTTTCAGAAATCAATGAACAAAGAGGCTGGTGTGCAGCATACACATCATCGCACAAAGATCGTAGCTACTGTTGGTCCCGCTTGTGATACATACGATAAATTACTTGATCTTGTAAGAGCAGGGGTAAATGTGTTTCGTTTAAACTTTTCGCATGGTACACATGAAGACAAAGGAAAAATTATTGAGCATATCCGGCAGATAAATAAAAAAGAACCTTACAATATTGCGATCCTTGGGGATCTCCAGGGACCTAAATTAAGAGTGGGAGAAATTGAAAATGGAGTCATTGAAGTTGTCGAAGGTGATATTCTCACATTTACCAATGAAAAAGTGATTGGCAACAAAGAAAAAATTTATGTTTCATATCCGAATTTCCATAGCGATGTTAAGATAGGTAACACCATTTTAATTGATGACGGGAAATTAGAAGTCAGGGTACTTAGCATTGAAAAAAATAACGATGTAAAAGTTGTGGTGACATTAGGAGGAGATCTTTCCTCTAAAAAAGGCATCAATTTACCCGATACAAAGATCACCCTACCGGCATTAACGGAAAAAGATCTTGCTGATCTTGATTTCATCATTGATCAAAAACTAGACTGGGTGGCTCTTTCATTTGTAAGAAATGTAAAAGATCTCATTATTCTTCGTAATAAACTGGAAGAAAAGAAAAGCAAAACCAAAATCATTGCAAAAATTGAAAAACCCGAAGCGATTGAAAATATCCGTGACATTATTGTAGAATCTGATGGTATCATGGTTGCACGTGGCGATCTTGGCGTAGAATTACCCATAGAAAAAGTTCCATTGATCCAAAAACAAATTATCAAAAAATGTCTTCATCGTGCCAAGCCGGTGATCGTTGCTACGCAAATGATGGAAAGCATGATCGAAAGAACCAAACCAAATCGTAGTGAGATAACAGATGTTGCGAATGCCGTATTGGAAGGTGCAGATGCTGTAATGCTGAGTGGCGAAACCGCAACTGGTGCACATCCTACATTGGTAGTAGAAACAATGAAAAAGATCATTCAGGAAGTTGAAAGGACTGATTATCATTATAGCCTCGAAGATGAATTGGCACCACAACCGCATTCACCATCTTTTTTAAGTGATGCGATTTGTTATAACGCATGTAAGCTCGCAAAAGATGTAGAATCACAAGCATTGATCGGTATGACGCAAAGCGGTTATACTGCATTTATGCTGAGCAGTTATCGCCCAAAAGCACCGCTTTTTATTTTTACAAAAGAAAGAACACTGGTAAATCAACTTAGCTTAAGCTGGGGCGTGAGGGCATTTTTTTATGATGAGGAAGAGAGCCTTGATGATATCATCTTTGATCAAATAGAAATACTGAAAGAAAGAGGATTCCTGAAAAGTGGTGATGTTGCTGTTAGTACAGGGAGTACTCCTGTACATCTTCATTTACCCACCAATACATTAAAGATTACAAAACTGGATTAGTGAATGACCGAATTGTTACATGGTTAAATGGTTAGATTACTGATAGAAAAAATAACAATTTAACCCTTCAGCAATTGAGCGATTAGTGTAGTCATCGCCACAACACCAGGATAGTTGCGGCCAGCACATGACCAATTATATGATAGCCGTTGTTGATCAGGTATAAATTGGAAGGTTTATTTTCATAAACATAAGTAATGCTTACTGCAGTAGTAGCAAACGTAAAGCCTGTCAGCAACCCAAGTTTTATTCCATATAAATAATTATCGTCAAAATTGATCATGCGTATCAGCAGCGCTAGTCCTACACAAACAATGACAATAAGAATAAATGTAGAGGCCATCATTTTACCCATCCCTTTTCTCAGATCTGGATTACTCATATCGAGTTTTACAAGCCCGGCCCATTTGGTCCCAAACAGAGCTTTTGAATACCATAAGGCGCCGAGCATAAAATAACCAAGAGCAGCTACTAATATTGCCCACCAGTTGATGTGCGAAAAGATCTCCGTATTCATAATAGTTGGTTTTGTCCGAAGGACTCCTTCGGAGGTTTGAATGTAAAAGCTATAAACAATAAACGGATTTACAAAATCGCTTTTATAAATAAAGAAGCCCCGCAGAATGGCGGGGCTTCAACTTCTTATAATTCTATTTATAACTTTTAATTTTTATATTTCTAAACCATACATTGTCACCATGATCCTGTAAACATATCTTTCCTTTTTTAAAAGTACCGAACCCAGGCCATTCCTTGAACTTACTTGCTGCTATCATTTTTCTCCAGTTATCATCCCACATGGTTGTAGATACTACATTCTCTCCATTTAAGAAAAAATCAAGTTTGCCATTCACGCTTTTTATTTCTACCTGGTTCCATTCCAAAGCCGGCCTTACAGTTTCTTTACTGCAACTGATAAGATCATACAGATCACCAGCACGATGCTTTGTAATTTTTGCATCCGGGTGAGCATTATTATCCAGTACCTGCATTTCAGGTCCTGTCCAGTATGGTCTTCTATAAGTAGAGTCTTCATGCACATAAAACAAGATACCGCTATTTCCACCTGTATCGACCTTCCATTCAAGTTTTAAATCAAAATTCTCATACTCTTCATCGGTAACCAGATCCTGAGCAATGGTATCTTTTTTTGATGAACCGTCAAATTGCAGCGTGCCGTCTGAAACTTTCCATGCATTCCCAATTGGACCTCCACCATAGTTATGCCATCCCGTTATAGATGTACCATCAAATAATAATTGCCAACCATCTTTTTGCTCTTCAGGAGTAAGTAAAGGATTTATCACAGGCTCAATCTTTGTTTCTTCTTTTTTTTCTGAAGAATTATCGCTGCAGGCAATCAGGGATATCGCTACGGCAAACACAAAAATTTGTTTCATTTATTTATTATCATTTATT
>DASUTO010000568.1:0-4002 GCA_036374555.1 Chitinophagaceae bacterium | reverse complement strand
TCCTGCACAGCCTTCCGGGTATTTTCTTCTGTAAGCATTTCAACAAAGGGTGCATCATTGCCGAGGTTTTTATATTGATCCGGCACCCAGGTCGTGAGCAGCGGTCCTGTCATCCTTACCAGTGGTGACCATGCTTTGTTTGTAAATGAATCACGTTGCTGCAGAAAATTATTACTGGCACCGACATCAATAACAGATGTAATACCGACTGAAAGATAACGGCGCAGGAAGTCTTCCATATTATTATGCACCCATTTGATCTCTTCGCTGTAGGGACGGAGTTTACGCAGGTCTATTGCGTCCGGTCTTGCATAAATGCCACCGCTCTGGAAAAAATGTATATGTGCATCGGTAAAACCGGGAACAAGATATTTGCCTTCCCCTTCAATGATCGTAGTGCCTTCGGGTAATTTATACATTCTGTCCTTGTCAACCGTGGTTATTTTTCCGTCTGTTACCAGCACGGTTTGTGCAGCCAGTATTTTTTTCTTTTCAACATCCACCACATTGGTGTTTTTAATGAGTAACTGCTGCGCCTGGCTTTGCAGAAAACAAATGGAGAGTAAAAGGACAATTAGAGAACGCATAAATGGCTAGATTTTACTTGAAAGATATTGAGAAAAGCCAGATCTGTTTATTTTACTTAAAACTCTTCTGCTTCTTTTATTTGCTGTACTTTTTCTTCCCCCATTGTCTGGAGTATTCCTTCTTTCTTCAAATCAATAAAGAATATATAAAATATAGGATCGTTATGCTTAGTCTGTGACTAAGCATCTGCTCCGAAGGAGCAGGCAAGGCCACCTATTCACGGGATCATTATGGTACGAAGAATACTGAACATCCCGCGATAAATGATAACAGGTATAAATGTTGCACAGCATTTGAAATGAAACGAAAAGACCTACTAGGGATCATACCTGAACAATTTAAAGGACAGGAATTAGAAGTGGAGGCCAGCCAGGTATCGGATATTGAAACTGCTGCACAATCTCTATATGAGGTGGCAAAGAAAAAATTATTTTCTGTAAATGACTGGCATGAGATAGTGGCCGGCCTCACTGCACGATTTCAAATCGTTGATCAGGATGGTAACGAGGTCAGCAGGAAAGTTAACAAAGGAGATTATTTGAGGATAAATATTCCCGGACCTGGAAATAAAGAAGGCGACGGTTATGACTGGGTTGTTGTTGAAGAACTGAAAGAAATAAATAAAGAATTCTTTCAATCTGCCGGGTTTCGTGTGAGGCCGACTGAAAACCCGTTTGGGAAAAAAAATGAGACGGCACATTTCTATTCCAATGAAACCACTAGTTCTTTTATTATCATCAGGGAAAATGTAAAAGTTGTTTCATGGATCGTGGATCGAAATATGCTTCCCAATATTGAGGCAGAATCGCTCGTGGATAAAGTTCGTGATGTCATGGTCGGCGTTAGCGGGATCGCCGGATTTTCTAAAGTACAATGGCAGGGATTGGCAGACGGCCTTTTAGAAATATAGTTTGAGCTGTCTACTTTTCTTTTAGTTTATGCTTTACTGACTTATAAGTCATCTTTACATTTTTATTAGTTCCATCTTTATTGAAATAAAGCTTATCGATACAGGTTACCCGGTGGTCGCGGTCAGGGTTTGGGATCGGTCGCCGATGGTATACAATATACCATTCATCAGTGTTTGGAATGTTGATCCCTCGTTGTCGGTAGTGTTCATTCTTCCAAAACAATACTGATTATATGAATGTATTGCTGAATCATATAAGTGGCTCAACTCCATTTCCTGAATAGGTGTGAATGATGTAACTTATTTACAGAGTTATATAACAATAGGCGATAAAAAGAAAATGACCTTTGCATAGGCCAGTGATCACTTATTAAACTCCTGCTTTCACGCCTGGCTACGCAGACAACCTACTATTTAATATTAAAAAAGAGAAAATGAATACTACAATACAAAGTACACTTACTAAAAATATCTTTTTATGTCTTATTGGAATAATGACAATATTCTTATTTGAGTCATGTGCGAGGAAGATCGCCTTTCAAGCTTCAACCATTGTGCCGGGAGCGGAAGGAACGGTAAAAGTGAAAAAAGACAACAATAGCAATTACACTATCCAGGTAGAGTTATCAAACCTGGCCGCACCAGGCAAATTGGAATCGCCAATGAAAACCTATGTGGTCTGGATGGAGACAGACCAGGACCCTGTCAAAAATATGGGTCAAATAAACAGTTCATCAAGTTTTCTTTCAAAAAGACTAAAGGCCTCTTTTGAAACGGTATCTTCAATTAAACCAACCAGGATATTCATTACTGCTGAGGATGACGGAACTATTCAATATCCGGGTACGCAAATTTTAACAACAACAAATTTTTAAAAAAAGGCAAGTGCTTACTTCAGTTTCTCAGTTGTCTGGAGTGTTCCTTTCTTCAAATCAATAAAGAGTTCTAAAAAAATCTTGAGTCGTTATGCTTCGTTTGTAACTAAGCATTTGCTCCGAAGGAGCAGGCCAAATAATTCGATTGGCTTTTTTAGAAATAGCAATACCATATAAATGGTATTTTTTTTTATTACTGGCGAATAATTCGAGCTTTTCTTTTTTTATTCTCAAAAAACTTTATCTTAGGATAGTATAGCACCCTCATCCCATTTTGTCCCTATCAAATACTCCACTGATTAGTTAGCAATAGATATCGTTTAACAACTTAAAAATTGCTGGCGATGCCTGCGAACGAAAACGCAACCATACCGCTCAGTTCCCCATTTAACCGTATTGCGCTATCCTTATCGGGCGGTGGCTTCAGGGCTGCTGCATTCAGTCTGGGTATCATGTCTTATTTGGAAAAAGTAAAACTGTCTGAGATCGCTGGCGCGGATTCGCTACTGAGTAGAGTTGAATTTGTTTCGTCTGCATCAGGGGGCACGATCGCCGCGTCCTTGTACGGAATGTTTTTATGTCAGGGAAGGCCGTTCCGGGAATATTATCGGTTCTTCCTTGATAAGATGAACGGGGAAGACCTTTTGAATAGTGTTTTGGAAAAACTTAATAATGATAAAGAATGGGATCCGCCGGGGATAGGCAAAAGAAGAAATTTTATCAATGCGTTTGCTAAGGTGTATGATGAAAAGCTTTTTGCCGGGGAAACATTCAATATTTTTTGGAATCAACCGCAACAAAATAAAATCGCCGTTTGTTTTAATACCACTGACTTCTATCGCGGTTTAAGCTTCCGTTTTCAAACGGACGGAGATAATAAAACTTTTGAATTTATCGGTAACCGATATGTTTATTTTGACAAGAACAACCAGGCGTATAAAAAAATCAAACTCGCCGATATTCTTGCCTGCTCCTCTTGTTTTCCTGCAGGTTTTGAGCCAGTAGTGTTTCCTCAAGATTTTGTTTATTCCAACTCCCTGAAAGGGCAATCAATCAGCGAGGAAGAGTTGAAGGATTCAATTCTCCTGGAGGAGTATGATACTTCCAAAAAAAAGGCACAGCAACCGATTGGCTTTATGGACGGGGGCATCACCGATAACCAGGGCCTGCAGAGTGCAATGCTTGCTGATGGTCGAAACAGGAGCCGTAACAGGCCTTTTGATCTGATCATTGTTGGAGATGTAGCAAGCTATTTTATGGACCCTTATAGACCCGTTGATGAAAAAGAAGAGACAGGTATTCGCGGCACAACAATTAATGCATTGCTAAGTAAAATTTCGGGTATCTGGAAAAAGATCCGCACAGTTTTTTTCATTTCGTTGTTCGTGTTTGTCATTTCATTGGCCGGGGCCATTCTTAATTATGCATTTTTGAAAAGCCAGCTGTTAAACAATATTGCATTTATCCTCCTCGGTATTTCGCTAACTGTAATATTGCTGTGCTGGATGCTGAATCGCTTCCGGAATAGCCTTCCTGTTTTAAAAAGATTTTTTGGCAGCAGTGTTACACCACAGATCATGACGATACTGGAAGCCGTAAATTTTCAGAATAATTTTTCTGAAGATATCA
>DASUTO010000567.1:0-20848 GCA_036374555.1 Chitinophagaceae bacterium | reverse complement strand
ATGGGAACAAGATAGAATTGAATGCACTGCACTACGGCGACTATGAAATAAATATTCGATATATAAATGAACATGGTGAATTTGTCGAAGGCCTCATTGGGATTAATGTTGAAATTCTTCCATTCTGGTATCAAACATGGTGGTTTCGTTTGCTGGTCCTGTTAATTTCATTGACGCTTGTGTTCTTTATTGTCAGGCTCATTTACATTTCAAGATTGAGAAAACAAAAGGCGATACTTGAAAAACAATTGGCTGTGCAATTGGAAAGACAAAGAATTTCTTCTGAAATGCATGATGATATTGGTGCCGGCCTTTCCGGCATAAAATTGTTAACTGAAATGACCAAAGGAAAAGTAAAAGATACGGCAGCGAGTGGTGAAGTTGAAAAAATATACGAGTCAGTAGGAGATATTTCTGCTAAGATGAAAGAAGTGATCTGGAGTTTAAATACCGAAAATGATCAACTGTCAAGTCTTATTTCATACATTCAAAGACAGGCGAGACAATGGCTTGAGAATTACCCTTGCCAGCTTAACATTACCATTCCGGAAAGAATACCAGCTATTGAAATTGACGGGGAATCAAGAAGAAATATTTTTCTTACAGTGAAAGAAGCGGTTCATAATGTAATTAAACATTCAGGCGCTAATAAAGTAAATATTGACATCGCCTGTGATGAGCGATTGATAATTTCAGTTTCGGATAATGGAAAAGGAATGCAGGTGGATGAAAATACCAGTATAGGGAACGGACTAAAAAACATGAAGCATCGGATCCATCAATTGAACGGAAAAATTTTTATGCAAAATAGCGAGGGCTTTACCTTAACTTTTGAGATACCATATAAGTAAGTTTTATGATCAAAGTAGCAATTGTTGAAGACAACGATCATTTCCGCACAGCGCTTGAAACGATCGTGAGACAAGAAAAAGATTTAACCCTAACAGGCTCATATACCAGCGCAGAAAAGGCGTTAAGTGCTTTAGAGCAATCACCACCTGATATTGCGATCATAGATATCAGTTTACCGGGTATCCGCGGCACGGAACTGATCGTTCGGCTGAAAGATAAGATTCGCCAAACCCAATTCATGGTTTGCACTATCCATGACGATAATGACACGGTCTTTGAAGCATTAAAAAGTGGCGCATCAGGTTATATTTTAAAGGATCCTGTAACGGCAATGGAAATTCTAAAAGCAATTCATGATCTGTATAATGGCGGATCACCGATGAGTCCTTTTATTGCAAGGAAGGTGATCGGAACTTTTCAGAAGCCAACGATCAATGATGTAAATTCCTTATTAAGTCAGCGGGAAAAGGAAGTACTTGAACTGGTATCGCAGGGTTTACTTTATAAGGAAATTGCGATCCGGCTTACTATAAGTCCGGAGACTGTAAAAAAACATCTTAAGAATATTTATCAAAAACTTCACGTGCAAAATAAAGTTGAGGCATTGAATAAATTCCGGCTACTGTAATATTTTACTTCAAATATTCTCATTTCTGGAGAATGGATATTGAGTTTTTCTTTTCAGAATAATTATTTCCCAAGAAATATCAATGCAGATGGATAGGTCCAAAATAAGACCTCAATATTTATAAGGTAGAACTACTATTAAATTACCCCCAAAAGGGGTATTGTTTTGTAATCGCATACGTTTCATTTTTGCCCTGTGAGTTTTTAACCCGTGTTTTCCCTTTTATTTCCCGTCTTATACCTGTTGAAACCCATTACAGTTTTTGTTTTTTGCATCGTCATTACCTGTAAACCCCGGCGAACGATACATGAATGGAGTGTTTATGGCAGAAATAAGACAAGGTAAAACATAAAGATTATACGACTTGTAAAAATGTAAACCATTCCTTCTACCTAAGCACGAGTAAGGCTGTTCCAACAAGGGGCAGCCTTTTTTTATTCAATTAAATCTACTATTAATCATCCTCCGTATCTATTTCTGAATTGCCCGGCATCACATCTCAAACAGATCCATTTATGGAGAAAGCTTATATCCTACCTGTGATATTTCCTTTTTTTATTACTTAAATTTTATTTTATTATGAAAAGAAAAATTTATGCTTCCATTTTATTGGGAGTAATGCTCCTCAATGTCTTTCCTTACGGAGCATTTGCGTCCAGTCATAGAGAAGCACCACTGATTGCTAACGATCCGTTGGCGGATAATACAGACTTGTATGCATTCCGCAGTCCGGATGATCCAGACAAAGTAACTATTATTGCCTGTTATGTTCCCGGTCAGTTGCCCCAGGGAGGACCTAATTATTATTCTTTTGGAAAAGACATCCGTTACGAGATTCATATTGACAATAATGTAGCTACAAAAGGTGATGACATTACTTATCGTTTTACTTTCAACCAGGAAAACGAAGATCCTACTACCTTCTTCAACATCCGTTTGGGAAAACAAAACCTGAAAACAACTTACAAACTTGAAAAGAGCACAGACGGTGGGAAGAAATTTTCAACTATTGTAAATGACGGAACAGTACCTTCACCAAATATTGGTCCTCGTTCTATTAGTTCGCCAGTTGGATTGAATGCTCCCAACTATGAATCATTGATCCAAAGTTCTATTGCCACTGCAAACAGCGGCGAAAAAGTTTTCTGCGGTACTTCAGATGATCCATTTTTTGTTGACCTTGGTGGAATTTTTGATCTGGGTGATGCGCCCCGTACAACCGGCACACAATCGATCGATGGCTTAAAATGTTTGAATGTTTCTACCATCGCATTGCAAATTGATATTTCAGCATTGCAAAAAGATCAGAAATCGGTTTCACAAGCAGCTAACATTCTCGATCCCGATTATGTAATTGGTGTTTGGGCTTCAGCAAGTCGTCAGAAAATATCTGTTTTAAAAGATTATAAGGACTATGAAAATGAAAATAACGGAACCAGTAACAGCGGTCCCTGGATCCAGGTTTCCCGTCTTGGCATGCCTCTTACCAATGAAGTAATTGTGCCGATCGGTATGAAAGATTATTGGAATGCGTTAACTCCTTACCAGGATCTTGAACGACTGAATACATTTGGTAACTATTTCTACAACCCGGAGTTAGGTCTTTACATGGATGATGCATTGTTTGGAACTGCCGTTCCCGCATTATCGAAATTGCGTATTCAGAAAAATTCTCTCGCTTGTGCTTTCGGTGGTAATGGATTTGGTTTTGGCAATGGACAAAATGGTTTATATGAATTAAAAGGGAATGCCTTATTAGACGGTACTGCGCTTGCGGAAAATGCATTTGGTGGTTTATTGTTGCCTGCTGCAAACTCACCCCGCTCCGTTGATCTTTGGCCGATTTTTAATACCGGCGTTCCCAATGTAAGGCCTTATCAATTGGCAACAGGTAAAGGCGGCAATCCCTTAGCGGCAGGTAAGCCTTTTATCAATAACTTTTTGCCAAATGGTGGTGATATGCTTCGTCTTAATATGGCGGTTCCTGCTACACCACGCAATGATCCTGATTTCAACAATCTTGGTATTGTATGGGCAGCGGTACTTGGTTTAACTAATCCTTCGTACAATGCAAATGCGAATCTTCAATCAATTCCAAATATGGATGGATTTCCTAATGGAAGAAGACTGGAAGATGATGTTGTAAGAATAGAGTTGCAGGCAGTAAGTGGAATTGCACTTGCCGCAATTGGCCTTTGGTATGATGATTATAATTGTGGTCCTAATCCTGTAACACAAGATCTGCTGGATGTTCTTACTTATGATGCAGGAGTGACTTCAAATGATGCGACTCTAAAATCATCTTTCCCTTATGTAGCTTCACCATGGCCTGGTACGCATAATTGCGATTGTGATAACAATACTGCAAGCCGGTCGACTACAAATGCTGATGAAATTCAAATGAAGAAAGCTCCATCAACAGGTCTTGGCCTTGCTTCTCCTGAGATCAGTTTGTCAACATATCCTAATCCCGGAAATAACAATAACACGATTAAATATAGTGTGAATGTTCCTTCGCAGTTGAAGATCGTTGTGCATGATATGCAGGGTAAGCTTGTAAAAATATTGGCCGATAAAAATCATGAAGCTGGTGTTTATAATGTGCAGTGGGATATGAGTAAGTTATCAAGCGGTACTTATGTAATAACTGCTGTTAAAGACGGTAACGTAAAACAAACCATTAAAGTGGTTAAAAATTAAATGGATTCTACAACAGGTTCGCTGTAAAGGCGGGCCTGTTGTTCTTAACCAATATAGAACAAAAAAATTTGCGATATGAAAAAGAGATCTTTGTATTCGTTTTTACTTGTATTGTTTGTGGCTGCATCTGCATTTATGCTTACACGTATTACAAAACCAGGCAGTAAAAATGAAACTGTTTATAAAGAATTGCTTCCGAGAAAAACATCACTTTCGTATGCGGCAGAATGGGCGGTAGTAAAGAATAATGTTGATGTATTGATAAGAAAAATAGATGAAAACCCTTCGGATATTAAATCGCTGCTTGCGTTGACAGCTCAATATATTCAGGAGGGTCGCAACACAGGCAATTTTAATTATTATAATGAGGCTGCATTAAAATGTATAAATGCCGTGCTTGAAAAGGATGCAAAAAGTTTTGAAGCGCTTACATTCAAGGCAGCCATTCTTCTTTCACAGCATCGTTTTGCCGAAGGTTTGGAGATCGCAATCCAGGTACAGCAATTTTACCCATACAATGCCTATGTGTATGGATTGCTGGTAGATGGTTATGTTGAATCAGGAAAATATAAAGAGGCAATTGAGGCTGCGGATAAAATGATATCGATAAGGCCCGATAACCGTTCTTATGCCCGGATCGCTTATTTAAGGGAAATACATGGTGATATTGCCGGAGCCATTGAGGCAATGAGAATGGCAGTGGATGCAGGCGCCGCGGGTGATGGAAACACAGAATGGTGTCGTGTGCAATTGGGCAAATTATTTGAGAAGACAGGAAAAATAAATGAAGCAAAAATGCATTACACCATTTCGGCAGGTAACAGGCACAATTATCCTTATGCATTGGCAGGGCTTGCAAGAATAGCTACAGAAGAAAAGGATTACACAAAGGCACTTGGTCTTTATATGCAGGCAGATTCACTTATACCGGATCATACGTTTAAAGAAGGAATAGCGGAAATATATAACTTGACAGGCCAGGCTGAAAAAGCAAAAAAGGTTGCCGAAGAAATTTTGAACTACATGGAAGATTTTTCATCATCCGGTAAAAATAAAAGTGCAGGACAAAATGAAGATCATGAAATGGCGCATGCATACATGGGAGTGAATAATTATGAAAAAGCGCTGGAATATGCTTTGCTTGAATATAATCGTCGGGGTGAAAATATTGAAGTGAATGAAACAGTAGCCATTGTTTATTACGCTAAAGGAGAATATGCGAAAGCGTTGCCCTATATAGAAACAGCACTGAGTACAAATTGTAAAAATCCCGAACTGCTTTGCCATGCAGGATTGATCTATGCAAGATCAGGCGACAACACAAAAGCCAAAATGTTATTAAAAGAAGCATTGAGAAATGATCCACTGATCCCTATGTCACTTAAAACCGAAAGCAAAGAAATGCTGTTATCCTTAAAATAATTTCTTTATAAAGTATCAAAAGAAAACACCATCAGCCTCAGGCAGATGGTGTTATTTATTTAGCACAATTTCACTCAGGGTTTCGATTTTCTTACTGTTGTGGTAGCGCCTCCATTCAAAGTCATATCATGGGGTTTGTTTGTTTTCCAGGCGCCCCTTGTAAAGTCCGGCACATCTACAGTTTTGGATCTTGCTTTTACGGATTGCTGGCTTAAATGAAAAATACTGCTCCATGCTGCCGCATCATACACATCCTGGTCAAGTGGCAATCCGTTTCTTAAACAATCGATCAATCTCCAATCCATAATGAAATCCATACCGCCATGCCCACCTACTTCTTTTGCTATTTCACCAATATGATTTACGATCGGGGGCGAATATTTTTTATAGAGATCATCGAGCTCTTCCTTCTTTATCCAGCTATGGCCAAAAGCAATCCGTTCAGGGCCGGGCCATTTTTGTGCTGCACCCTTTGTACCACTTACCAAATGAATTCTTGAATAAGGTCGAAGAGAAGAGACATCATGTTGAAGCATGATGCTTTTATTCTTATTTGTTTTTATCAAAGTTGTATTCATATTACCGCGATATGGCCTATCAACATATTCTTTAAAGAAATCATCTTTCGATGCCATTTCTTTCGCCATATTATTTAAAGTGAAATCATTGGTACTCATGCTTACCAAATGATCAAACTTATCCCCGCGATTTATATTCATGCATTGAGCAATGGGCCCAAGCCCGTGGGTGGGGTATAGATTTCCGTTCTTACCAATATTTTCTTTTAAGCGCCACATATCGGCGTATGCTTTTTTATTAAACAGGTAATCTTTTGAAAGATCGTGAATATAGGCGCCTTCCGCATGTACCAGTTCACCAAACAATCCCTGTCTTACCATATTTAATGTAAGCAATTCAAAAAAATCATAACAACAATTCTCAAGCATCATGCAATGCTTCTTTGTTTTTTCTGATGTTTCCACCACTTGCCAGCATTCTTCGATCGTTTCACCGATATTCACTTCACTTGCTGCATGCTTACCGTTCTTCATTGCATAAACGGATATCGGTGTATGAAGATGCCAGGGTGTGCAGTTATAAACAAGATCTATCTCTTTACTTTCACACATAGCTTTCCATCCATCTTCACCGCTATATTCTTTTGCTTTCGGCAAACCCGCTTTTACCAAAATATCCTGCGCTTTAGTGGCCCGTTCCGGATATTTATCACATAGAGCTTTTATTTCTACCCCCTCAATCACACTCAATCTTTGTACAGCGCCAGGGCCCCGCATACCAAGTCCGACAACGCCAACACGTACCCTATCTATTTTAGGTGCAGCGTAGCCACACATATTAAAGCTTTGTTTGCCATAATCGGCAAATGAATTATTATCTTCTTCACTACGTTTTACTTTAGCGATTGATGGAATGCCGATAGATAATGCGCCAGTGCTTAAAGAAAGATTGCGTAAGAATTTTCTGCGGTTTGATTTCATATTGCAATAGTTGAGGCTGCAAGTTCCTGAAATAAATGGTATGAAGATCCAGAAAGGCAAAATTGAGCAAACGATTGCTATTGTTCTGATGGGCGATTGAGTAAGAAAATATTTGCGCAAGAGATGATTTAGTTTTTTCTGATTTTGAGATTATAAAATCATTCCTGACAGAGTTTTCCCTGATCTTACCAAACAACATAACATTGTGCTCACCGTGTTTTCACTGTCCATTTACCGTTTTGCAACGCTTGTAAATGCTTTTGATTATTGTTTGCTTGCCCTCGCAATAAAGAACATTGATTTGAGAGTTCAGTTTCCCTATAGTTTGGATAGCCTGGTATATAGTTATAGATCTTTTTACATAAATAATTTAATTAAAAAAAATACTGTTATGAGAAATACAATCTTAATTAACCGGGCTAAAATATTAGCGTCAGTTTTTGCATTGATTTTATTTTCAACAAAAGCAACTACGCAATCTATACCAGCTAACTTTTATAAACCAAAGGTGGATTTTACAACAAGTACTATACCTTCCTCCGTTACAATAAGGGACGTAGATGGTGATGACAAGCCCGATATGGTGATTGCCAACTCAGGTTCTAATACTATATCAGTATTTCGCAATACTTCTACTACAAGCAGCATCAGTGCATCTTCTTTTGCTGCCAGAGTTGATTTTGCTACGGGGATTAATCCAACTATTGTTGCTATCGGCGATTTAGATGGAGATGGCAAGCCAGAGATGGTCGTTGCTAATCGTTCCGCTAATACTATATCAGTATTACGCAATACTTCCACTTCAGGGAGCATCAATGCATCTTCTTTTGCCGCCAAAGTAGATTTTGCTACAGGAACAGAGCCCCTTTCTACTGTCATTGGTGATGTGGATGGAGATAGCAAGCCTGACCTGGTGGTTTCTAATTATAATTCAAATACTGTATCAGTATTACGCAATACTTCCACTCCGGGTAGCATCAATACATCTTCTTTTGCCGCTAAAGTAGATTTTGTTACGGCAGTAGCTCCTTCTATTGTTGCTTTCGGCGATGTGGATGGAGATGGTAAGCCAGAATTAGCAGTTTCAAATTTTTTATCTAATACTATATCAGTATTACGTAACACTTCCACTTCAGGTAGTATCAATGCATCATCTTTTACTGCTAAAGTAGATTTTGCTACAGGTGATAATCCTTATTGTGTTGTTATCAGTGATATAGATGGGGATGAAAAGCCTGAGCTAGTGGTGACCAATGTAAGTTCTGTCAGTGTATCAGTATTGCATAATACTTGCTCTACAGGTAATATCAATGGATCTTCTTTTGCTGCTAAAGTAGATTTTACCGCTGGTAATCATCCCGTTACTGTGGCCATCGGCGATTTAGACGGAAATGGCAAACCAGATATGATAGTCGCTAATCAATTGTCGGATAATATATCGGTACTGCGCAATACGTCGACTACAGGCAACATCAATGCATCTTCTTTTGCTACCAAAACTGATTTTGCTACGGGTAACCAACCTGTTTCTGTTGCAACAGGTGATGTGGATGGAGATGGAATTCCTGAAATTGCAGCAACGAATCATAATTCAAATACAGTTTCAGTTTTTCAAATAACTACTCCGCTATCCACGTCACATTCCTGGCAGTGGGCCAAGCGACCTGACGTTGAACTGGCACCTTATACAAATCCCTCGATTAGCACAGATGGAAATGGCAACACTTACGTTACAGGTGCTTTTGTAGGAACAGCGACATTTGCAACTCTGCCATCTCCAACAATCTTAACCAGTGCAGGAGAAGCAGATGTTTTTATTGCTAAATATGATGCATCCGGCAATGTTCTTTGGGCAAAACGGGCAGGCGGTACTCATAGTGATGCTGCTTATTCAATAAAATATGATGGATTTGGAAACTTATATGTTGCAGGATATTTTGTGGAAAGTACAAACTTTGATGGCACGATCATAACAAATCCAGTCTTAAATTCTTCAAATGTATTTTTAGCTAGATATAATGCAACAACGGGAAATTTTCTATGGGTTCGTCATGGTGCAGGGGATGATGGTTATACAAGGCAGGCTTTTGAGGTTGCCGTGGATCAATATGGCGATGCTTATATCACTGGAGAATTTGGAGGAAATACTACAACATTTGGTTCACTTCCACCTTTAAGTTCTGCTAATAGGTGGTGGGATGTTTTTGTGGTTAAATATAATAGTGCCGGGGTTGTTCAGTGGCAAACCTCAGTGGGAACTTTAGATGCTGGTTATAATGGAGAGGGTGGAACTGGAATAGCTGTTGATCAATCCGGGAAGGTTTTTGTTACAGGTTATTTTAATGGATCATCAACATATCCTACTCAATTTGGAAATATTGATTTGGTTTCTAACGGAGGTGGAGGATTTTATGAATACGATTATTTCCTGGCAAAATATGATCCATCAACTTCTACCTGGTTGTGGGCTGTAAATGGCGGAGGTGCAGCAAATGACTATAGCAAAAGTGTTTCTTTGGATAGCGATGGCAACCCTTATGTGAGCGGTGTTTTCACAGGAACGGCAACCTTTGGTTCTAATTCTTTGACCAGTACTGGGGGAAATGATTATTTTATTGCAAAGTATTCAACTGATGGAGTCTTAACCTGGATTCATTCTGCAGCAGGTATAGGTTATTTCGGAGGGAACAGATCAAAGGTGGATGCTAATGGTAACTTTTATTTTGCAGGAACCTTTGATGGAACTGTTACAGTAGGTGATGCAACAATCACTAGCACTGGTTTAGATAATTGTTATATTTCATATTGGGACAAAAATGGGGTTTTTCAATGGGTGAAACATATTCCAGGTTCTTACTATGGTCATGTAAGTTCTATTGATATTGAAAGCTATGGAAACATAAATTTTCTGGAAGTTTTTGCACAAAGTGAAACATTTGACTGCACAGTTCTAAATGCCAGTAGTTTTACAAGTCTTGCTATTGCTAAGTTAGGTATCTCAAATAGCGGATCACAAGCTCCAATTATTACTGCATCATCTAATCCTGTATGTAATGGAGGTAGCACTGTATTAAGCATCAACAGCGACAATTTTAACAATGCAACTGTGTGGAAATGGTATACTGGCAGCTGCGGTGGTATATTGATTGGGATAGGAAATTCAATTACTGTGAATCCTTCCTCAGCTACAACTTACTACGTCAAGGGTGAAAGTGGATGTTCTGGTCCTGGTGCTTGTGCAAGCATTAGTATAACGATGGGTCACGTTGATGTGACGATCCCGGATGTAAAAGCTTTAAATCATAGTGGTGTTCCATTCAATACAGTTTACCCGGCTTATACTCCTGCTTCTTCTATTACAATTACTGCTCAGCCATCCGGAACTGGTCCGTATAGTTATAATTGGTCAAATGGTGCCACAACACAATCTATTACTGTTAGCCCATCATCAAACACTACTTATACAGTTACGGTAACTGATGCAAGCGGATGTGTTGGCACAGCTTCAAAAGAAGTGATAGTTAAAAATGTGAATTGTGGTAATGATAAAGTTTATATGTGTCATATAGCGGGTAATAGTGGACATGTAAATACAATTTGCATCGATAATAATGCTGTAGCAACACATCTTGCAGCAGGCTGTTCATTGGGAGAATGTATTGGCAGCAGAACTGCTCCCTCAGCAATAGAAACTGAAGTGGCGACTAACTTCAAAATTGACATCATTCCTAATCCAAGCAGTAATTATTTTAGCCTGATTATTAATACAAACGATGGTTCTCCTGTTTCAGTCCGCATAATGGATGTACTTGGAAGAGTGGTAGAAATAAAAAACAATATGTCGGTAAGCCAAAAATATATTTTTGGCAATGGACTTAAGCCAGGAGTATATCTTGCTGAGATCATTCAAGGTAAAAATCGTAAAGTGATGCGGCTTGTAAAAAAATAGGAACTAATCAAAACTTTCAAAGGCCGCCTTGGCGGCCTTTGATTTCAGGATTCGTTCCGGGGATAATCAGAATTATCAATTTGCGCTTTTCGTACAGTAAATACGATGATAAAATAATTATCGCAGTTTTTTTATGCTAATAATATCAGTTAGTTATCGGGATGCAATATGTAGAATTACTTTTTAATAGCAGGCAAAAGTCCTATGTATTGAAATGACAGTTATAAACGGATTTGAAAGCACGATGGTTTTTAGCTAAGTCTTTTTCTACCAAAAAAGCAGGAAACGACAAGAATAAATCCGGTATAAAAGATCATTCTTTGGCTTTAGATTTGAATAATATCAGCTGTAGGTATTAAATCCGTATTTATGAAAAAGACCTTTGTTATCAATGCGCTGATGCTCTTGCTATCCTATGTTTTTCTATTGCTGGTATTGTAATAAGAAAATAAAAGGGGATAAATAAGCAAGACCGACTATCACTGGTTTTCTAAAAGACCAGGTCTCCTTTCTTTCGTCCTTTTTAATGACTCCTCATTACGCCATTCTTCGATCACCCTGTGGTTTCCACTAAGCAAAGCATCAGGTACTTTCCATCCGCGAAAATCTTCTGGCCTTGTATACACGGGAGGAGCCAGTAAATTATCCTGGAAAGAATCGAATAATGCCGATGTTTCATCATTTAAAACTCCCGGAATTAACCTTCCAATACAATCAACCAATACGGCAGCAGCTAATTCACCACCACTTAATACGTAGTCACCAATAGAAATTTCTTTTGTTACAAAATGCTCCCTGATCCTTTCATCAATTCCTTTATAATGCCCGCAGATCATGATAATATTTTCTTTCAATGAGAGACCATTTGCAATTTTTTGATCAAGCATTTCACCATCCGGTGTTAAATAGATCACCTCGTCATATTTTCTTTCTGCAAAAAGATCTTCTATTGCTTTTGCTAATGGCTCACACATCATTACCATACCGGCGCCACCACCATATTGATAGTCGTCTACCTGGCCATATTCGTTCACCGCCCATTGACGAAGATTATGAATATGTACTTCCAATAGTTTTTTTTCCTGTGCCCTTTTCATGATGCTGTGTTGCATCGGGCTGTGCAATAGGTCCGGCAAAACACTGATAATATCTATTCTCATAATAACCCCCAATCCGCATTTGGCGGAGAGTATAGGAGGTACAAAGATAAATGAAGGGATTTTTATGTTACGGGCTTCAGTTCCCTGATTAAACTTTTGTTGCGTCGCACACTTATACTTTTTCAATTTTACTTAGCATGTTCCACCAAAGTCCCCCCTTTAGGGCGACAGGGGGTTAAAAAAAACCCCGCCATAATCAAATGACGGGGTACTGTCCTTACCATCCCATTAGTTTACTGAGATGTTTTTAACCTTTTTAGGTTGTTTAATTTCCATTTTAGGAATTACAATTTTCAATTCCCCATTTTTGTATTCTGCATTGATCTTGCCAGCATCGCAGTTTTCAGGAAGAGTGAAACTCCTGCTCCAGCTGGTATAGTTATATTCGCGACGATTATACCTTCCACTTTTTTCTTCTTTCTCTTCTTTTTCTTTTTCAGCACTAATGGTCAGCATATCATCATAGGCATCCACTTTGAAATCTTTCTTTTCCAAACCGGGTGCTGCAATAGTAAGTGCAAACTCTTTATCAGTTTCACTCACGTTCACTGCCGGAACATTCATTACTTTTCCGTAATTGAAAAATTCATCTAATGGGGCATTGAAGAATTTTTCCATCAAGCCGCTGTCGAATAATGTCGGCCATGATGTTCTTGGCTTATCAACGGCTTTGTTTTCCATATTACTGTTTTTTAAGGTGATGAAATATTGTTTTAACAGTTATAAAGATGGCTATATTTTTTTCCCGAAAAAATGATGCCAGTAAGGATGCAATATGATTTTTGTCAGAGGTAATTATTCACCTAAGAAATCATCAATGTCACGTCTCTGTTTTTTTGTCGGCCTGCCAATTTTACTCATACGTTTGCCTGTATGAAAGCTTGCAGTCTGGTATTGCAGTCTTTCTATTTCTTCTGAAGGAGTGATATCTATATAATAGTTAATAGCTTCGGAAAAAGCGACACGTTTGTATAATAATCCGCTTACCCGAATGCGCCATCTTTTTGCTTCAGTTTTTACTTCATACTCTTCACCAATATTTACATGTTTAGCTGCTTTTGTTTGAACACCGTTGAATTTCACCTTGCCTGAATCGCAGGCAACAGATGCTTGTGTACGGGTTTTGAAAAGACGAATAGCCCAGAGATATTTATCAAGACGGAGTTTTTCCAAAATAAATCCCAAATTTAAATTCCAAATTCCAAATAAATTCAAATGTTTCAAAATAAAAATTCCAACTTACTGGCAAGTTGGAATTTGTGATTTCGTATTTGGAATTTCTTCTATTACATTTCAGCAAAATGCTTGTGGAAATAAGGAATGGTTTCGATTCCTTTATAATAATTATCAAGATTAAACTTTTCATTTGGGCTGTGCAGGTTATCGCTGTCCAATCCAAAACCCATGAAGACGATCTTTATTCCGAGCTCTTGCTCAAATAAAGAACAAATAGGGATGCTGCCACCGCCACGAACCGGGATCGGGTCTTTTCCAAAAGTATCTTTTATTGCTGCCGCTGCTGCTTTATATGCTTTACTGTCGATCGGGGTCATATACGGTTCACCGCCATGATGAGGTGCAGCCTTTACCTCAACATTGGCCGGGGCAATTTTCTTTAAATGATTTATTAAGAGTTCCGTGATCTTATTGCTATCCTGGTTGGGTACAAGTCTTGCAGAGATTTTTGCAAATGCTTTTGATGGTAAAACTGTTTTAGAACCTTCGCCGATATAACCACCCCAGATACCATTTACTTCTATTGTTGGACGAATACCTGTTCTTTCATTTGTAGTAAATCCTTTTTCACCCCACAATTCTTTTACTCCAAGATCTTCCATGTATTCTTTTTCATCATAAGGTGCAGCAGCCATCTTCTTTCTTTCCTCAGTTGTAGCCACTACCACATCATCATAAAATCCAGGTATCGTGATATGATTGTTTTCATCATGCAGCGATGCGATCATCTTTGCCAGAATAGTAATTGGATTTGCGACAGCACCGCCATATACTCCACTATGCAGATCACGGTTTGGTCCTGTTACTTCAACTTCGATATAGCTTAATCCGCGGACCCCAATGTCGATAGATGGGTTTTCAAGACTCAACATTGCAGTATCACTGATCAATATCACATCTGCTTTTAAAAGATCTTTATGACTCTTTACAAAATCACCAAGATTCGATGAGCCAACTTCTTCTTCCCCTTCGATACAAAATTTTATATTGGTAACAAGTGAATTTGTTTTCACCATTGTTTCCAATGCCTTTACATGCATGTAAAACTGACCCTTATCATCACAGCTTCCCCTGGCAAAAATTTTTCCGTCTTTGATAACAGGATCAAAAGGACCGCTATGCCAAAGCTCTAAAGGCTCAGCAGGCTGCACGTCATAGTGCCCGTAAACAAGCACGGTTGGTTTTTTGGGATCAATAATTTTTTCACCATAAACGATCGGGTGACCTTTCGTTTGAAATACTTCTGCTTTATCGGCACCGGCTTCAAGTAAGCGTTGCTTTATGGCTTCAGCACATTTCTGCATATCGGGTTTGTGTTCGCTTCTTGCACTTACACTTGGAATTCGAAGTAATTCCAATAACTCATTTAAAAAACGATCTTTATTTTCTTGCTGATAATCTTTCCAGGCTTGAGACATGTTCTTTTTTTTAGGTAGGCGAAGATAAAGAAGAACAAGTTATCCGCCGTTATTAAAGGGATTTTGACGCCAACCAGTATCAGTTTTTAATTATGGGACAATCAAACCTGTTTCGTTTTCCAAAGGAATAGATGAGCCCGGCCATTAAAGTATGATAATGATCCGCCATGTCTGGATTTGCCGCTTCGCTGAAACCATCCAGGTAATCACTGCCAATTATTCTATAAGTGGCTTCAAGAGTAAAAGACAATTTTTCATTGATCCCATATCGAACACCGGCTCCGATCGGAAAGGACAAAAGCCCTTTGGGAAGTTTATGATCTATATCTTCATTTAATCCATTGATCACTGCAGCTTCCCCCGCAAAATGTGAATAGTTAAAACTGCTCCAGTCTCTTTTTATATTTAAAAAGGAATAACTGATGCCGCCAAAAACATATGGAGTGAAGTTGATAATGCCTGCTTCATTAGCTCTTAAACTAAGAATATTTCTGACGCCTTGTAGTGATAGCTCAGTGACCGGAGTTTTGAATTTAAAATTTCTTTGTTGTCTCCAGTCAGGGTTCTCATATTTAGAATCATCACCTTTTAGACTGCCACGCAATAATTGAAATCGTATTGCATAAAGGCTATTTAAATTTCTCGTAACAGAAAGAGCGAACCCTGCCTTCATAGTATTGAATGCACCATAATCGTTCGGAGTAAGATCTCCCTGGTAAATAAATGTGCCGATATGTAGCCCAAGTTCGTAACGGGGAATAAGTTCAGATTGGCCATTGCTGTTTAAGAATATGAGGTTACATAAACACAGAAAGCTAACAGGGAGTGTTTTCATGGTAAAGGTTTAAAATTTAATTATAAGGAACTATCCTTTAAAATTGAAACCAGTAAAATATTTAGCGTAGGGTTAATTCATCAAACTCATTGGTGGGAATTGAGCTATTGATACTAATATTTTCCCTAAGTTTAATCTATAGCAAATATTTTACCGGGAATTTTTTAGGTGTTAAAAAAGAGATAAGAAAATACGGAAGGGCAATAAATTACTCAATAGAAAGACCACTAAAGTTTCTTGCCTTTATCTTCAGGTTGTTTCTTTTTGTTATGTTGTGTAAAATTGAAAGCTTCCTCTTTTGCACCTGAGTTCACCGCTTTAGTTACGATCTTGCTTCCGAATCGGTCTTTAATGTCATCAACAGCTTTGTAGAGTTGAAGTTTTTCTACTTTATTATCAAACAAACTCATTTGCATAGTAAAAGGAATTAATTGGCTGAAACGAACACCAATCAACCTTACCGGCCGGCCAACCTGGTATGATTTGTTAAAGATGTCTTTTGCTTTTGCAATGAGTTCATCATCGAGTGCTGTATAATCAATTACTTCCTGCCGGGTTGTGGTTTCAAAATCTTTGTACCGAATCTTCACCGTCACACAGCCAGTCAGTTTTTCATCTTCTCTCAAACCATAACAGGTTTTTTCAGTGAGCCTTACCAGTTCTTTATGTAAGAACTCTACATCATTATAATCTTTATCAAACGTATTCTCATGGCTCATGCTTTTTTGTTGCCAATCAGTTACTACTTCGGCGCTGCCGAGGCCTTGTGATTTTCGCCAAAGACTTTCACCCCATTTGCCTAAATGTTTTTCTAAATATTCGGGAGTTGATTTAGCAAGATCCTCGATTTTAAAAAAGCCGAGTGCTTTTAACTTGATCTCTGTTTCTTTTCCAACACCGTTTATTTTTTCTACTGGCAATGGCCACAGGAAATCTTTTTCATTTCCGTGCGGGATTTCCAAAAAACCATTTGGCTTTGCTTCGTTGGTTGCCATCTTGCTGATAAATCTTGCCGATGACAAGCCCCCGGAGATCGGTAAACCCGTTTCATTGCTTATATGATGTCTTAATTCCTGTGCATATTTACTGACACCAAAAAATTTATCCATGCCGCTGAGATCAATATAGAATTCATCAATACTGGCTTTTTCAAACTGCGGAACTTTCGACGCGATAATATCTGTTACCCATCTTGAGAATTTACTATACTGGTCACGACTGGAAGAAGTGATGATAGCATGGGGGCAAAGCTGCATGGCTTTTTTCATCGGCATGGCGGAATGAATACCATACTTTCTTGCTTCATAACTGCAGGCTGCAACAACGCCTCTTTCATAACCACCAACCAGAACGGGTTTTCCTTTTAAAGAAGGGTTATTCAGGATCTCCACCGAAACAAAAAAAGAGTCGAGATCGAAATGGGCAATATGTTTTTTTGATTCTGCCACGAAATTCAAAGTTACGGGTTGAAAATTCCAAAAAACAAATTCCAAATTCCGGGTATGTTCAATCATGTAAATTTTAAATATAGAAATTGTCATTTATTTGGAATTTGTGATTTGATATTTGTTATTTTATGCTATGGAATGGGAATGGCTCAAAACCGGTATAGGTCCGCTGAAAGACTTGCTGAATTTCCTGACACAGGAAAGCAAGACCAGCGATGTAATGAAAAAACAACTGATCCGTGAGCTACGGAACAACCTGAATATTTTCAGCAATGGTTTTAAAAATGAAGTGTCGGCGGATGTTATTATTGATCTGCTTTCGAACGATGCTATTAAAGAGGGAATAAAAAATAATTTCAAGTTCAGGAAGTTGAAAGCCGGCCGGATTGAACCTTATCATATTTATGATGAACGAAACCGTCGTTACCAGGGCTGGGAAGCAGAAAAATTGATGGATAAGATTGATGAAAAGATAGAAGAGTTGAAGAATATTAAAAAGATGAATAAAGGATCCGTGGAAGATGTAAAGAATAACATTTCTTTGATGATGAGTAATCTCTATTACCGGATGAAATTAATGGCTGATTTTATACGGTCTGATTTCAAATAGTACAGAATTTCAATTTAAAACTCTTTCATCGTTAACAATGCGTGATATGAATAGAGAATCACTGCAATTACGCATATAATTACAATAAAGAAATGTTGTCTTTTAATTAATAGATATATTGCCCCAAAAGTGTTAATAAAAATGCTAAATACTCCAAACCAGAATAGAGTTCCGATGATAAAATAACCAGTCGAGGGATTTCTAAAATTATTATCAATATATACATAAACATTAAAGTTATTAGCGAGTGATATTTCGAAAAACAATGCTTGGCCTATCATTAAAATTGATACAATTAATAGGTAGTAAGAGAACAAGTTTTTGTTAATGGACTGACTGAGCATAGTTGTCAACTGAATTGTTTGCTTCTAAGTTAAATAGATTTCCAAAAATCCTTCGGGCAGCTCGACGATCACTTCTTTCTTTTTATGATCGATCTTTTTTAAAAAGCTTTCATTAATTGGGATCAGCACTTCTTTTTTGTTTATTTCGATCCGGCAAAGCATTTGATGAGGTTGTTCAACGACTTCCAGTATTTCGCTTAATCTTTCTTTATTGTTAATAATTGTATAGCCAAGCAAATTGGCCGGGGCTGATTTTGCCGATAACTGTTTAAAATCTCCTTCTGTCAACCATATTTCTTTTTGGGAAAGTTTTGAAGCAGCTTCTCTTGTATCGATTGTTTCAAGTTTTAGTAAGACCTCATTTGATGATCTTGCTTTTGCATTTTCAATGAACCAGGGAATAAATGAATCTTTTCGGTCTTCAATAAAAATTGCTTTCAAATCTTTTAACGAAGTTTTTTTTCCGAGTTCGTGTTTGAGAATGAGTTCGCCTTTGAGGCCATGAACCGCTACGAGTTTACCTGCTTTGAAATAATTGATCACGGATTAAAGGATTTAAGCTGATTACACGGATTAATAGGCGGATTCAAACTATGCTGAACAGGGATTGTATAGATGAACCCTTCGAATACTCTCAGGGCAGGCTGTGCGTCGCAACAGAAGTTCATAGTAGTAATGTAGTTGACATCATAAAAATAGTCAGTGAAATCCATAAGCAATCCTATAATCCGGGATAAAAAAAATCCCCTCTCGTTTAAAACGAGAAAGGATTCAGTTAGTTCAGAAAATCGGATGGTGCTTATGATTCGCCACTGCTGCTTTCGGCTCTTCTTTCAGGGCGTCGTCCACCCTGGTGAGGCCTGCGGCCACCGCGGCGGTTTCTCATTGCTTCTTCCTGGCGTTTTTTGATCTGCGCTTCATGTTCACTGAACCATTTCTGGAATTTGTCCATTGCTGTGGCTTCATCAAAAAGATTAAGCGTCACTCCACGCAACAAATGCTTCAGGTATAATACACCTTTAAAACTCAGGATACGGCGAACAGTATCGGTGGGTTGAGCACCTTTGTTCAGCCAATCCAATGCTCTTTGCCTGTCCAATTGAATGGTTGCTGGCATAGTCAGCGGATTGTAAGTACCAAGTTTTTGAATGAATTTACCATCGCGGGGAGCACGGGCATCGGCAACTACGATGAAGTAGAAAGGCCTCTTTTTAGAGCCATGACGTTGGAGTCGGATTTTTACTGACATCTTAAATAGAAATTTAATGTCGTTAACAATATTGTTTCAATTACCGGTAGACACCGGGATGGCGAAGATAAGACCGAAAGTGGAAAATGCCAATAAGAAGGATTTTTATTTGTGGACCGGCTACAGGAACTCCGGTTGAGCTGATGTTGCGACGCTCCTTTCAGGGTCCGTTTCGCTGTGCATCTTTAACCTCATCCTCCACCTCCTTCTCCTTTTGGAGAAGGAGCGGTGCTGCATATCTTTAATGAGTCAATTAACTACCACATCAACTATAGCTCATTACTCATAATTTATCGACTATTTCAAATAACGTATATAATCGTTAAATATCTGTGGATTGTGCGCTGATGGCCCTCTCTTTCAGGAGAAGGTCGGGATGAGGTTTCATCTCTTCATTCCAGGCATCATTTTCCCCCCGCCAAACATCCCCGCTTTGTTCATTCCCTTCATCATATCACGCATTTGCTCAAACTGTTTCATAAAAGCATTTACTTCAGCAATGTCTTTACCGGCTCCTTTGGCAATTCTCTTTTTGCGGCTCATATCGATCAGATCCGGATCTTCTCTTTCAGCTTTTGTCATTGAGTTGATCATGGCTTCAATGCCTTTAAAAGAATCCTCGTTTATATCAAGGTCTTTTATTTGTTTACCAACTCCCGGGATCATGCCAAGCAGATCCTTCATGTTTCCCATTTTCTTTATCTGCTCGAGTTGTTGTTTGAAATCGGCAAAATCAAACTTGTTCCGACGGATCTTTTTTTCAAGTTTTTTTGCCTGCTCTTCATCAAACTGTTCCTGAGCTTTTTCAACTAACGTGGTAATGTCGCCCATTCCAAGAATACGCTGTGCCATCCTTTCCGGATAGAACACATCGAGTGTATCCATCTTTTCACCGGCACTTGTAAACTTAATCGGCTTATTAACGGTGTATTTAATAGAAAGCGCCGCACCCCCTCTTGTATCGCCATCAAGTTTTGTAAGAACAACTCCGGAGAAGTTAAGTCGATCATTAAATGACTTTGCTGTATTCACCGCATCCTGCCCGGTCATGCTATCCACTACAAATAATATTTCCTGCGGATTAACAGCGTTTTTAATGTTTGATACTTCGGTCATCATTGCTTCATCAATCGCTAAGCGACCGGCAGTATCTATAATGACAACGTTCTTATTTTTACTTCTTGCCTCTTTAATAGCATTTTGGGCAATGGCAACTGCATCCTTACTTTCTAATTCAATATGAACATCTATTCCGATCTGCTCCCCAAGTACTCTTAACTGTTCCATCGCAGCCGGACGATAAATATCTGCTGCAACCAACATAGGAGAGAGGCCCTTTCTAGTTTTCAGATAGTTTGCCAACTTACCACTGAAAGTTGTTTTACCAGAACCCTGCAAACCTGCGATTAGAATAACTGCCGGATTTCCTTTTGCATTAAACGGAGCTTCTTCTCCACCCATCAGCTCAGTCAGTTCATCTTTCACGATCTTCACCATC
>DASUTO010000566.1:0-26099 GCA_036374555.1 Chitinophagaceae bacterium | reverse complement strand
GTGAAAAACTGGAGTACCTATAATGATTATGGTAAAATTTATACCAACGATCCAAAATGGCAGTTAAAAAAGAAACGCTGGTTACTAACCAATAATGCAAAAGTGATGCATTGCTTGCCGGTAAGAAGGAATGTGGAGCTGAGTGATGCAATATTGGATGGAAAAATGAGCATAGTAACGCAGCAGGCCAGTAACAGGGTGTGGGCAGCTCAAACTGTGCTGAGTGAAATACTGAAATCTAATGGTTAAAATTGCTATATGGCCAAATTGTTTGTTATAAAAATTGGCGGAAATATAATTGATGATGAGAAAAAGCTTTCATCGTTCTTAAAATCATTTGCCTCAATTGAGGATAAAAAGATTCTGGTGCATGGAGGTGGCAAGCTGGCAACAAAGCTTGCAGAAAAAATGGGTGTTGAGCAAAAGCTGGTTGATGGAAGACGAATTACCGATGCAGAGACATTGAAGATCGTGACAATGGTATATGCCGGTTATGTTAATAAGAATATTGTTGCACAACTGCAAAGTTTTCATTGCAATGCGATGGGGCTTAGCGGTGTCGATGGTGATATAATTCTTGCACATAAAAGAAAACACCCGGTAATTGATTACGGCTATGTTGGTGATGTAGATTCAGTGAATTCTCCATTGGTAAAAAACTTGCTTGACCAAAATCTTGCCCTTGTATTTGCACCTATTACTCATGATCAAAGCGGGCAATTGCTGAATACGAATGCTGACACGATTGCCCAGGAAATTGCGAAAGCTATGGGTAATGTCTATGAGGTCAAACTTATTTATTCGTTTGAAAAGAGCGGCGTGTTGATGGATGCGGATGATGAAAGCACGGTTATCAGTAGTATCAATCCTGGTTATTACAAAGAACTAAAAGCAAAAGAAAGAATATTTGCCGGTATGATACCCAAGCTTGACAATGCGTTTGCAGCGTTGAATAGTGGGGTGGATAAAGTGATCATTGGTAAAGCAGAAGATTTGGAAAAACTAATGCTCGGTACAGCAGGAACCACAATAAAAAATGACTAAGGATCCTTCCATATTACAAGCCGATGCTATTGACCTTCTAAAGCAATTGATCGCTACCCCTTCTTTCAGCAAGGAAGAAGATAATAGCGCTGCACTTATAAAAGTCTTTCTTGAAAACAATGGAGTAAAGGCAGAGCAACATCTCTATAATATTTGGGCAAGAAACAAATATTTCGACACAAATAAGCCCACGATCTTATTGAATTCTCATCATGATACGGTAAAACCAAATAAGGGCTATACCCTTGATCCCTTCTCGCCGATTGAAAAAGATGGAAAGTTATTTGGACTTGGAAGCAATGATGCCGGTGGGAGTTTGGTTTCTTTGATCGCCACATTTCTTTATTACTATGAAAAGGAAAGCCTGCAGTATAATATCATACTCGCGGCTACGGCTGAAGAAGAGATCTCCGGTCATAATGGGATTGAGGCACTATTACCGCACCTGGGAAAAATCGATTGTGCAATAGTTGGCGAGCCAACTCAAATGCAAATGGCGGTTGCTGAAAAAGGATTAATGGTATTGGACTGCATTGTTAATGGAAGAGCAGGTCATGCTGCAAGAGAAGAAGGTGATAATGCAGTTTATAAAGCAATAAAAGATATTGATTGGTTCAGTTCATTTAAGTTTGATAAGGTTTCAGACCTGTTAGGTCCGGTAAAGATGAGTGTGACGGTAATTGAAACAGACAACAAAGCTCATAATGTTGTTCCGGCGCAATGCCGCTTCGTAGTGGATTGCCGGGTAAATGAGTTATATACCTTCGAAGAAATGCTGGAGATCATAAAACCAAATGTGGGAAGTGAAGTGAAACCAAGAAGTACAAGATTAAGATCAAGCGCCATTGCGTTAGATCACCCTTTGGTTAAAGCAGGTTTGAAAATGGGACGAAGTTACTATG
The DNA here is from genome assembly GCA_036374555.1 of Chitinophagaceae bacterium. Classification (GTDB taxonomy): domain Bacteria; phylum Bacteroidota; class Bacteroidia; order Chitinophagales; family Chitinophagaceae; genus VBAS01. The sequence continues at coordinate 24,153 of DASUTO010000566.1, read as the reverse complement.
GCTCACCCACCACCTCGGATAAAGCATTGATGACCTTCCCCTCATTAAAGATAGGACCGGGTGACAGTGCAAGAAGTCATACAGCGGATGAGTATATTCTTATTGATGAATTAAAGAATGGAATTGATTTGTATATTCAGCTTTTAAATCAACTTGTATGAAGTTGTGGCAAAAAGATAAAGCCTCATTAAAAGAAGTGGAAACATTCACTGTCGGCAAAGACCGTGAAATGGATATGTACCTCGCCTCTTTTGATGTGCTGGGTTCTTTAGCTCATATTCAAATGCTGGAATCAGTCGGCTTACTTACAAAAAACGAATTAGCACAGCTTCAGCAAGAACTCAAAAATATTTACACGCAAATACAAAACCGTGAGTTCAAATTACAGGAAGATGTGGAGGATATTCATTCACAGGTCGAATTATTGCTGACTCAAAAGTTAGGTGATGTTGGGAAAAAAATTCATGCTGCCCGAAGTCGTAATGACCAGGTATTGGTTGATATAAAATTGTATTTAAGAAATGAGTTGGAAGAATTAGTAAAAACAATCCAGCCATTCTTTGAATTACTGCAAGCACTAAGTGAAAAATATAAAGACCATTTGCTTCCTGGTTATACTCATTTGCAATTGGCAATGCCTTCTTCATTTGGCTTATGGTTTGGTGCCTATGCGGAAAGTTTGGTAGATGATATGATCACATTGAAGGGAGCTTTCGATGTCGTAAATAAAAATCCCTTAGGTTCAGCGGCTGGTTACGGTTCTTCTTTTCCAATCAACAGAACTTTAACCACAAAATTGCTGGGTTTTGATGATCTGAATTATAATGTGGTGTATGCACAGATGGGAAGAGGAAAGGCTGAAAGAATCGTTGCACAATCGTTGGCGAATGTTGCCGATACAGTGAGCAAGCTCAGCATGGATGCTTGTTTGTATCTCAATCAAAATTTTGGTTTTATCTCTTTTCCCGCTGAACTGACCACGGGCAGCAGCATTATGCCGCACAAAAAGAACCCGGATGTATTTGAACTCATACGCAGCCATTGTAATCGTATCAAAGCCTTGCCCAATGAAATTATGATGACGACAACAAACCTGCCCTCTGGTTATCATCGTGACCTGCAATTATTGAAAGAACATCTATTTCCTGCATTTAAAACATTAAAAGATTGTATTGAAATAGCAGGTTTGATGCTGAATAACATCAAGATCAAAAAAGAAATTCTTGCTGACGAAAAATATAGATACCTGTTCAGTGTGGAGGAAGTAAATAAATTAGTGAATGCCGGTATGCCTTTCCGTGATGCTTATAAAAAAGTGGGATTGGATATTGAAGCGGGTAATTTTAAATACAACACTTCTGTTCATCACACACATGAAGGCTCGATCGGAAATCTTTGTACTAAAGAAATAAAAATACAAATGCAACACGTTCTCGGCTCTTTTCCGTTTCCGAAAGTTCGTGCAGCTATTCACCACTTGCTGACATAAAAACGTTTGGGCCTTAAAGATTGAGATTTAGACTACATACTACTAGATGCGTATTGTACTAACAACAATACAAAATGTATAACATTAGTTTATTGGTTCTCAAGGCCTGAAAATTTTTAAGATCGCAACTTATATCATAAATTAGAGTGTTATGCACCATTTTATGACAGACTTCGCTTACGAAATTACACATAGTGACAATTTTTAAATCCATCATTGTATGACGATAACAATAATAATCTTAACAGCAGGTGTAACAGTTTTTATTTTAGCAATAAGAGCAGCCTCCAAACAAAGAAATAAAGGGCAAAGCAAACTGAGTGCCTATGAACACTCAAGTACTTTCAAAAAGCCTGACATAGAAATGGTAAACCCTTTATCACAAAAGCAATATGATTTAAGTACAACAACAAATATTCCTTCAATACAAATAAAAGACGAAGCAGCGACAGACTAGAGTGAATCTTTTTACTACCATAGTTTTATATTCCATCTTGCTGACAGGACTCATTATTTGGGCACCATGGGGTAACAATGGAGAAAATTTCAAATTTTATCATATTTACTATTTAATCGCTGCTATTTTTATTTGGCTATTTAGTTATCGTTTTTTCGGAGGACGGTTTGTGCGACCTAAATGGAAACAACCAGGGAAGCTAATAGCATACTTAGTAATAACATTTTTGCTATTACTGACGGTTGGACACTATGCAGTAATATTTATAATTGGACACCAAGCACTGGGCGCAATCGGACATTACTACATTTGCAAGAAACACAATATTAATTTTTGGACCTGTCACCCGGAAGAAAAATATATAGAAGTAACTCAACGATGGGCAACTGGAAATTTTAAGGATAATGCTTAGACGAAAAACAGTGCATAACAAACGCATTTGTGCTATAAGGTGCGACGCAAAGCGTCGTTCAACTTCCGGTTCGCTGCTCAGCTTTTTGTCCCAGCTTGACTTTTACTATTAGGCAACAGAATATGTTTTGTACTTTAGTTCTTCGTTCGGCAGCCGTCGCCTCCATTGCTGGTTAGTTTTTTAACAATATAATGTGAATAGCTAAAGAAAAAAGAACCAAAAAAGAAAAGGTAGTAGTAATAATAAATTTTAAATAATAATTTCATTGTGCAAGTCTAAAGGACGAATAGATGAAGCCCCCAACAGCACAAATGCCTGAACGTTATAGTCCATATTTATCTATCAAATAGATCAGCGCTGCCATATTAACTGCGCCAAGCTCTAACTCACGTTTATTTACATTTTCAAATACATCATTTCTTGCATGATGAATATCAAAATAACGTTGTGAATCGGGAGATAAGCCACCCAATGCAGTAGTTGGGATGGCTCTTCTGAGCGGGCCGATATCAGCACCGCCGCCACCGCGATTGAACTCGCTGCAACCATAAGGCGCTATCAATGGCTTCCATTGCAACACTTTTTGAAACTGCTCTTCACTCATTGTAAACCCAAATGCCCTTGGCGTGAAACCACCGGCATCACTTTCCAGTGCAAAAATGTGTTGCTCATTTTTTGCTTTTGCTTCTTCTGCATATTTATTACCGCCACGCAAGCCATTTTCTTCATTGGCAAATAAAACAAAACGGATCGTTCGCTTCGGTTTATAACCGATCGCTTTAAATGCCCTCAATATTTCGATCGTTTGCACACAACCAGCACCATCATCATGAGCACCTTCACAATTATCCCAACTATCAAGATGACCGCCAACAGTTATTATTTCATTTGGAAATTCAGCACCTGTTAATTCCCCAATAACGTTATGCCCAATAGCGCTGTCAAGAAAATGTCCGTTTGTTTTTATCTCAACAGTTAATTTTCCTTTTTGTAGTTCTTCGCTCAACCAATCTGCATCACGTAACCCAATAGCCACCGCCGGAATTTTTGGTAATGAATCAACATACCTGGTAGCTCCGGTATGCGGATTATTATCAGTGCTGTGGCTCATGCTTCTTACGATCACTGCTTTTGCTCCGTACTTTGCGGCACGGGTGGGTCCGTTGCCACGATATTGTGAAGCGTCGCCATAAGCACGGAATGTTTGAACAAAAGTCGGATTGAATTTATAATTATAAAAAACGATCTTATCCTTCACCTGGTCTTTTTTCTTTTCAAGATCATCAAAAGAATTCACAAGCAACACTTCTGCTTTCACTCCATTTTTTCCACTGCCCATTGAATTACCAAGAGCAACTACATCCAGTTCTTTGCCCCCTGTTACTTTTGCTTTGTCATCGCCACCCCTTACCCAATGAGGCACTTTACATTCCTGCATAATTACTTTATCAGCACCGCTTTCCTGCATTACCTTTTCGCCCCACTGTTCTGCCATCGTCATTTGTGGTGAACCCGCTAAACGGCCCCCGATCTTTTTGGTAAGATGACGGAGGTTTTCATATGCTTTGCCATTTATCAAAATTTCATCAGAAATTTTTTTGATCATTCCTGAGTCTTCAGTTTGTGAAAAACCTTTTAAACCAAGTAAAAAAACAAACGCAGTAAATACGAAATTCTTCATGTGTTGTGTTTAAGGGTTGAAAATAAAGAATGCCTCGTTTTGTAACAAATTATTGATATAAGCGGCAACCTCAGATAAATTTAAGTATTTATCTTCGGGGACTATGACGATCACTAAAACCATGAGAATAGGAATTGTTTGCTATCCCACATTTGGAGGATCTGGAGTATTAGCAACTGAGTTAGGAAAAGCATTGGCACAAAAAGGTCACCAGGTGCATTTCATAACTTATCAGCAACCGGTGAGACTGGGTTCTTTCACGCCCAACATTTTTTACCATGAAGTACACGTTCCTACTTATCCTTTATTTGATTATCCGCCCTATGAAACGGCCCTTGCCAGCACTATGGTGGATGTAATTAAAAACAATAACCTTGACCTGCTGCATGTACATTATGCCATACCACATGCTTCTGCTGCTTATATGGCAAAACAAATTTTAAAAAAGGAAGGAAAGAATATTCCTGTTATTACAACGTTGCATGGCACTGATATTACGCTTGTAGGAAGAGATAAAACCTATGCACCGGTTGTTACCTTTTCTATTAATGAAAGTGATGCGATCACAGCCGTATCGGATAATCTTCGTGATGAAACATATAAGCATTTCAAAATTCAAAAAGATATTGAGGTGATCAAGAATTTTGTGGATGTAAGTCGTTTTAACCGCAAGCCCATTGATGCGTTTAAAAAAATGATCGCACCAAATGGTGAAAGAGTATTAATGCATGCATCAAATTTCAGAAAATTAAAACGCATACCCGATGTAATAAAAATATTTAAAGAGGTGAATGATAAAATACCCAGCCGGTTAATGCTTGTTGGTGATGGTCCTGAACGACCCGCAGCAGAAGACCTATGCCGTGAATTGAGTCTTTGTGATGAAATACGGTTTGTAGGTAAGCAGGAACAAATGGAAGACATCCTGGCAATCGCTGACCTGTTCTTGTTACCATCCGAGTATGAAAGTTTTGGTTTAGCAGCATTAGAAGCAATGGCTGCCGGTGTACCGATCGTTACCACAAATGCGGGTGGCCTGAGCGAAATAAATATTACTGGTGAAACTGGTTATATGGGTGATGTGGGTGATGTAAAAACAATGGGACAGCAATCAATAAAAATCCTGAGAGACGATAAAGTGCTGAAACAGTTTAAGGAAAGAGCTGCTAAGCATGCAATGAAATATGACATCAGCAATATAATTCCCTTGTATGAAAATCTTTATGAAAGATTTCTTTAAAACAAAAAAGTCATCCGCCGACGGCGGATGACTTTTTATATTGACAACGGCTAAGTATTTTATTTATTCAACCACAGTTCGGGGTTTAATTTTTTGTTTTCAATCATTAAAAGAAATTCAAGTTTACCGCCTTCTCCATCCTCCTCATCAACTGCTACTTTGCCGATCGATTGATTTCTTTTCACGTCAGAACCTTTCGAAACACTTACTGAAGAAAGATTGCTATACACGGTAAAATATTTTCCATGACGGATCATTACAGATTTTGTATCGCCAATATTAAATACACTTACAACTTCTCCATCAAATACTGATTTTACATTTGTCCCCGGCTGCTGAGTGCAAATAGTAATTCCCGGGTTATCTCCTTTTAATTTTGTATCGGGAATGGTATATGGACCGTAATGAATACATACATAACCCTGGTCCACCGGCCATGGAAGTTTGTTCTTATTGTTCTCAAAACTTGCTCCCAGGGCTTTTGCTTCTGCATTTAACTCAAGAAAACTTTCCGTCTTTACGGTTTTGGCTCCAGTTGAGGGGTTGGCATTAGGATTAGCGGGGCTTGTATTTTTGGGTGCTGATGCTGCCAACCGGGCTTGTTCTTCCTTGATCAATCTTTTAACGATGGCATCAACGGCTGAATTTATTTCTCTTACTCTTTTTTTCTTAGCGTTAAGTTTTTTTTCAAGATCCTTTTCCTGTGATTTTAATTGGCTGATCACAACGTCCTTTTCCTTTTTCTGTCCTTCCAGATTTTTAGCTTGTACTGTTTGATTTTGCAGCGCATCATCCTTTTGTTTCTTTTTGTTTAACTGGTCCTGCTTTCTCCTTGCGATCAATGCCTGTGTCTCTTTAATCGTATTCACTTGTTGTTCCCGGTAGGAACGATAGGTCTTAAGATAGGTGACTCGCTTGATCGCATCATTGAAGCTGCTTGCGGAGAAAATAAAATTCAGGAAATCATAATTACTCCTGTTCTTATAGGCGTACACTACACTGCGTGAATATTGTGCCCTTAACGTGTCCAGTAATTTTGAAAGACGATAGATCTCCACATTACTCAGGTAAATATCATCATCGATCATACGGAGCTCTTTGCTGATATTGCTGATATATTTATTCTGCAATTTTATTTTCCTGTCAATCAGGTTGTATTGCCCGACGATTTGCTTGGTTTTGCCTTTTAATTTATCATACTCACCCTGTATCTCTTTGATCTCTTTTTGAATTTCCTGTCTTTCTCTTTCCAATTGAGCTTTATCTTCTGTTTGGGCAAAAAGCAAACAAGAAGAAAAAACAAAGGCGAAGATGAGATAGATTCTTTTTTTCATGGTTATTACCTGCTGTTTTGTGGTAAATCAATAACGGGTTGGGATCAATTTAAAACGACAAGCTGCAAATTAAATTTTATTTACAATTTCTTTTTATAGTTTTTGGGTACCGAAAACGGGTAACTTAACGTTTCATTAAAAGCATATTGCTTGAATTTAAGCTTTACGTCAAGTTTATTTTTCTCCGTAACCGATATTGTGCGACTGGTTGAAAATTTCGGCCCCTTATCAGTTTCATATTCAGTGTAACTAAGAAAACAGGTCCTGTTCCTTAATATATCAACATCATCGAGCTTACTGTGCAAGACAAGATGATCATTATTATTCATTGAGATCAGGTGCCTGAACCATTGCCCCTCACTCAGTAAAGAAATGGTATTATCTACAGTGGAATAAGAAACTATATTCGTATCAAGAAAAACGGGGTTGCCGATGATCAATTCCTGCACAGTGCGCAGATCAAGTGGTAAGGCTGCGACTTCTGTCAGATATTCTAACGATCGTACCTGGTATTCTTTATCCAATTTATTCAGGATACGTACAGAATCCTTATCAATTAATACCCGCATACCTTCTATTCCAATTGCACCATTTACTGATATCCAAATGAGGCTGTCTTTTTTCATCCTGATAAAAACATTGACATCATATTTTTTCCCATCACTGCCTTCGTAATCTGTATTGATCTTAGCAGAAAAAGTTTCAAACTCGATCTTATTTGCAAGAAGTTGATAATAATTATCCTTTATGAATTTAATAGAATCCTGGTGCGGGTCAGATGTAGGCTTCGCCACTTCTGTTGAATCTTTTTTTACCGAGATAGCCGATTGAATCTTCCTTGTTGACCGGCATGATGAAACCAGCAATGCACCTGTAATTAATATTAGAATAAACCGGATCATTCTTATTGTTTTCCTGTATGGCCAAAACCACCTGCGGCCCTTTCAGTTTCATTTAAAAATTCTACCTGCTCAAACGCTGCTCTTTCTGTTCTCTGAACTATCATTTGCGCTATCCTGTCTCCATGATTAATTACCTGCTCTTCTGAAGAAAGGTTGATCAATATGATCTTAATTTCTCCACGATAGTCAGAATCTATTGTACCGGGAGTATTCAGACAGGTGATCCCTTGTTTAATAGCCAGGCCGCTTCTTGGTCTTATTTGAACTTCATAACCATTAGGTATTTCAACAAACAATCCTGTCGGTATCATAGTTCTTTCAAGTGGTTGAAGCCTTACCGGTATATCTAACGATGCCCTGATATCCATTCCTGATGAGCCTTTTGTTGCATACTGGGGCAACGGATTCGCAGATGTATTAACGATCTTTATATTGATTGGCGACATTCCGGCAAAGTTAAAGTTTCAAAGGCACAAAGCAGGCTTGATGCTTCGAATAACTAGTTAAACCTTTTGAAGCAATACTGTCGCATATGCCATAATACCTTTCCCTTTTCCAATAAATCCCATCTCTTCAGTTGTTGTTGCTTTTATGGAAACATCATTTTCTGAAACAAGAGTGGTCCCGGCAATTATCTTTCGCATTTCTGAAGTGTACTTTTTCAGCTTCGGCTCTTCTAAACAAATTGTGCTGTCAATATTTACTACCGAATATCCTTTTTGCTTAACCAGGTCCATCGTTCGCTGTAACAATATTATGCTCTGAATATTTTTGAATTCTTCAGCGGTATCAGGAAAATGTACCCCTATATCTCCCAATGCCAGAGCGCCAAGCAATGCATCACAAATGGCATGAAGCAGTACATCAGCATCGCTATGTCCTAAAGCTCCTTTCTTAAAAGGAATATTCACCCCGCCGATCCATAGCTCTCTTCCTTTTTGTAACTGGTGAAAATCAACCCCGCTTCCAATTCTATAAGACATGTAATTCTTTATTTATCCAAATATAAAAAAAGACGTCTCGCATTAGGCGAGACGTCACTAATAATTTTTTATCATTCTTAATTACCTGTAGTTGCTCCAGAACCATCGAAATTAAAATGCAATGAGAAGCGCAATGTGTTAGATAAAGGATTACGATCAACACCACTTCCTGAAGGAAGCAGGTATGAGAAATCCAGACCAAAACTTTGGTACTTTATACCAACACCCATTGTGAAATATCTGCGGTTACCTTTTGTTTTATCTTCATGAAAATAACCTGTGCGAAGTGCAAACTGATTATTATACCAGTACTCAGCACCAATTGATAGCTGGAATTCTTTGATCTCTTCGCTGAACCCGCCAGGTGCATCGGCAAATGAACTGAACCAACTGCTCATAACACCCTTACTGCGATACTCAGTAAGCTGCTGTGGCGTAGCCGGATCAGCAGGTGGGGTTGGAACCATAAGTTTATTCACATCAATACCAAAAGTTAATGAATTGGCAGAGTTAAAAACCCTTTTATAAGTGGTGCCTAATCCTAAGTTTGCAGGGATATAATCTTTTTGATCTGCATTGTCAGTATAAGAGATCTTTGAACCAAGGTTGCTCATAACTGCGCCGAATGCCCAGCCTTGCCCAACGTCATTATGTCCATTGTAATAATAAGCAATGTCACCAGCCACAGCACTTGCTGCTTTATAATTATTTCCCGCAGCAGGTCCCTGAGCAAGGTTTGAATAAATATATTTTAATCCGACGCCGATACCTGACTTCTCATTAAGCTTCCGTGAATAACCAACATCAATTCCAAATTCACGGGGGCGGAAAGTATTGAGATCATTACCAAGGTTATCAGTAAACTGGATATTTCCGAGGCTGAAATAGCGTAATGAACCGGATATAGCTTGTTGTTCATCGAATTTATAAAATCCCGCTGCCGACGCGAGGTAAACATCACTAAGAATATCTTTTAGCCATGGAGTATATGATAGAGATATGCCGCCTTTGTTTTCATTATAAGGAACTTTTGCAAGATTCCAGAATGAGGCATTGGCATCTGGTGTAGTTGCTAATCCCAGCTCTCCCATACCAGCCGCGCGGGCATCCGAAGATATGCGTAAAAAAGGAACGGCAGTCGTTACCACATTAATTGGATCCTGGGCTTTGGTGGTTGGGACTATTCCAAGAAGGATGAGGATTGCAGCAGTCAGTTTAAACGCAGTTGGTCTCATTAGTAAGAGTTTATGTGATTTTGTAAATATATAGGAATTTTAAAAATTAGGGTTCTAAAATATTTATTTTTTGTTCGGTATTCGTCTTAAAAAATCACTAGTTTTTCAGTGACTGTCCGTGGTTTAGAGCCAGGACAAAATACCTTGAGACGGTATACATATACTCCTCTTCCAATTTTATCTCCAAAATCATCCCTGCCATCCCAATCCACTTCAGAAGAACGGTTTCCAACGGTGTTTATTGTTTTTTCGATCGTTTTTACTACCCTGCCGGCAAGAGAAAAAATATGAATCTGTACAAGCAGATCCTGGCCAGGTTTATTATGCTCAAACCAGAATTGTGTTTTGGTTGTAAAGGGATTAGGATAATTAAGAACATGGTCGATCACCAGCTCATCGTCATTCACAACCGAAAAATCAAGTATAAACTCTGATGAGTTATTAAGTACATCCCATGCTTTTATTTTCAGAGAATGAATTCCAGGTTCTAATTCAGGTAGTTGAAAACGGGCATGGCCTTGCCCATATTTATCAAGATCGGCTTCATAAAAATTATTCAGGTTAAATATTTGATTGCTGTTGTTATCCAGCATTGCCGTAATATCATGACCAATGCCTGTGCCGGAAGTGTTGATCCCTGATGAGTCAGCGAGCTTTAAGATCAATACAGGTCTTTGATTGACAATACTACCATTCACAAATTTTTCATCATTTAACCATGCTTTTATCTCCGGACCATCTTGATCGTTGTCAATTGCAGTTATTGATCCGCCGATAATAAATCCATTAAAGAAATCACTCCCATCTTTTATCCCGTCTTCGGCATAGTAACTTATTTTTCCATGGCCGAATTGATAGTTGATGTCCTTCGGAACTTTAAAAGAAAAACTGAATTTACCATTAGTAACTGTGGCTTTTCCTTTGAACAAAATATTTGATTGCTCTTGAAATGTTGTTTGCTGGCTACCCGGGTCATTTGCTTTTGTAGTGATCGATTGTAGCTTATCAAACACAACAGGGGAAACCGAGCCATTTAAAGTTGAGAGAAGTGAGCCATTATTATCGGTCACTTCACCTTCGATCACCACTTTTTCTCCTGCCGATAAAGTATCGGTTCGTAATAAAGGGTCAACGTAATTCAGCTTTGTAGTTTTTATTTTAAACTGTGGAAATGCAAGTGTTAATGCCGGGTCGCCAAGCAAGGTAAACTTCCTGTTATTGATCAAGTCGCCTGAACTTTGATAAGTAAAATTCTTAGCCGCCATTACTGCTTCCCCAAGACTGCGGTATTTACCGTTTGCATCCGGTTGCATTGCAAATTGCAGGTAGTTATTATTCATGATGCGGTTGCTAAATGAAAACACAAGCCGTGTTGTCGTCATCATTGCAATGCCACCGGTCTTTGGTCTTAGTAAAATATTTTCGCCGAGTGAATTGGTGAATGGATTATCATACGGTGCAAAATCGCAGGTGGCAGTAACAAATAAAGGAAGCCGGGTAGCATTACTCCATCCATTTATCATTGGCTGATCAAGTATTACTTCTTCCGCAAGTCTTGCGGAACCACCGTGGCCAATAAAATTAAAAACCAATGTGCCGTTAGCAATTTGATTGTTGATCGTTTCATTTACAGTTGGATACCTGCTGCCGGCCGACCCGCTTTCCTGGTGAAATGCATCGAGATAGATCTTCTGAATATTGAAAATTGGATTTGCAGATACAGTACCCGTTATTAATTCCGCATCCTGCAAGTGAAGATTATTGTCTTCATCATCTGCAATAAATGAAACATTGTTTCGCCATGCGCCAAAACTTTCTTTGCTAAAATAACTAATTACTTTGTCGACATAATTTTTTGCCTCTTCTGCATTTTTAGCTGGTATTCTTCCAATGCCAACATCCAGGAGGTTGGTTACTAATCCTGAATTGATATCTTCATTGTCGTCTAAAAATCCAAAGAAATCATCACTGGTGTATGTGCTTAGTGGATCAAGAAAAATCTTACTTTGATACGCCTGAACCAAATTTGTATTGTTTGCGATCCTGTTTTTATAGTCAAATGAAGCATCACCAAAAAGCAACAGATATTTTGGACGATTCGCTGGATTACTGCCCGCCTTATCAAAATACATTTTGACAAAATCACGAATAGCAACAGGGTCCTGAAGGCCTGAAGAAAACTCATTAAAGATCTTGTCTGTTGTGACGATAGTTACTTTTAAATTTCTTTGCCTGTGAAAAGATGCCAATCGTTCTGCTTGTGAAAGCAATAAACTATTTGTGACAATTATATAATCTGTTTGCTGTGAATGGTGCAGATCCTGATTTTGCAGGCGGCCAGCATTTCCCGGGATCAATGCATTAGCCGGGTTAAATGCAATGTATTCCCTCAATCGTACTGCATCATTGACAAACCTAAATTCATTTGAAGAAAGATTACCTTGCATTCTTACAATTGAAAAAGGATCTGTAACATCCCAAACCTGGGTGTTATTTATGGCATTTCTTATGATAAACTCACAAATATTATTTCCCACACTGTTCCAGTCACGAAAAGACATTTGACCGCTATTATTTAAAACAAGATTTCTTCTTGCCTGGATCTCAAAAAAATTCATCCAACCCTGTGAATTAAAACCACCAGGTACATAAGTAAAATTGATCTGTAAAGATTCCTGTGGTAACAAAATATCTGATTGCGTTTGTGATTGTTGAGCAAACAGATCATATAATCCGGCTCCTGTTGACGGAATATTGATCTGCTGTAACAATTGATTATTGACCCGGACATCAAAACGGCTTGGAACATTTATAGACCTGGCTACACAATTTGAGATCATTGTAGCTGGTGTGGTTATAACAAGGTTTGGAATATTTACTGAAAAAGATCTTGAAAGAGTTTTTCCCGGCGCATCCGCAAACTCTTCACCCAGCCACTCTTTTCCACTTGATAAAAGGTTGATTGTATCAAGCTCATGGAAAACTCTTTCATTGAACGAATTAACAGTTAATGTCGGCGGAGTAGTTACCTGTACTGAGGCGATTCTTTTTCCGGTACCACCGATTGTAATAAAATAATAAGCTGAATCTGAATAGATGTTTTTCTGATGTGCAAATCTTTTATTCAATGAGTCCTTTATCCACTGGTCAGCGCCTGCCCCATAAAATAGAAAATAATCGCTTCCGTTGAAGAAACCATCTCCCCCGTCGACTACCATGATCGCATTTTCGGCAAGGTCATCAACAGGTATATCTGCATTTGCTTCGCTAAGCATATTACCGCCATTACCGAAAAGTCTTATTGAAGTGGAAGAAATGTTTGAAGTATTAAAGCCAAGCGCCGCCAAAAAAGAAACATCTATTTTATAAACCCCGCTTTCCTTTATGGAGATTTTACCCCAAACGCCTGATGACAAAACAGAGTTGGTTTTGTATACTCTTTGAGCACTAAGACTAGTTGCAAAAAAGCATATAAACGATAAGGTTATAACTGTAAATCTCCTCATAGTTTCCTTATAAATTCAGGGTACTTTAACGAGTTCATAAAAAGTATTTCTGCTTAATAAAATCATTATAATCTGCCTATATTCGCAGACGCGGTAGATAAAATGTTATTTCGTCCGATAAAATCTTATTAATGTGCAATATTTTATCCCAACCGGCGTTAAATTTATTCCAATTCAAAGGTTTATACAAAAAACTATGAAACTGAAAAACTTAATCATCCTTTTATCCTGCGCCGTTCTGATAGCTTCATGTAAAGGCAAAGGTCTATTTGGTAAAAAGAAATACGACAAGTCGGAAGTAACCGGCTGGAATTACAACGACAAAAATATGGGTGGATACCAGGTATCCAAAGAAAAAGAACAGGCAACGGGCCCAGGTCTTGTGTTCGTGCCCGGGGGTACCTTCACCATGGGACAAACTGACGAGGATGTTATAGGCGATTTCAATAATATCCCCCGTCGTCAGACAGTTCCGTCGTTTTATATCGATAAAACTGAGGTGGCCAACGTTCACTATCGTGAATATCTTTATTGGCTTGCCCGTGTTTTTGACCCCGCAAATGACCCTAATTATCAAAAAATTATTGACGCCGCTATCCCTGATACACTTGTTTGGCGTAGCGAATTAGCCTATAATGAACCATTGGTTGAATACTATTTACGTCATCCAAGTTTCAACAACTACCCGGTTGTTGGGGTTAGCTGGAAACAAGCTTATGATTTCTGTTTATGGAGAAGTGATCGTGTAAACGAAGGTGCTCTTATTGATAATGGGCTTGCTGCAAAACAAGGTTTACAGGCACAACAGGGAGAAGATAATTTCACCACTAAATCATACCTCTTAGGTTTTTATGCTCCTCAACCTGGAAGACAGGGTAAGAAAAGCACTTTAAAAACCGCTCAGGGAACACCCCGTACACAGGTAACAATGGAAGATGGTATTCTTCAGCCTGATTATCGTTTACCAACAGAGGCTGAGTGGGAATATGCAGCGTTGGGTTATATCGCACAAAACCCAAGACCGAGCGTTAAAGAAGGTAAACGTGGTGAAGAGTTAACAATGAACAAACAAATTTATCCATGGAGCCATAATCCGAATGGTATGCGTGATACACGTCATGGTAGCTGGCAGGGTATGATGCTTGCAAACTTTAAAAGAGGTAACGGTGACTATGCAGGTGTGGCCGGTGGTTTGAATGACGATGCGATCTATACAGCTGATGTAAAAGCATTTTATCCAAATGGATTTGGCCTATATAATATGGGCGGTAACGTAAGCGAATGGGTAGCCGATGTATACAGACCTCTTACATTACTTGATGCTGATGACGTTGCGCCTTATCGTGGTAACAAATATCAGAAGATGCTTGTTGCAGATTCTTCATCGGCCGATCCTACTACCCGTTTTGCAAGGGATAGTATGGGCAGAGTAAAATATACCGATGTAACTGATAAGGAAAGCATGATGCGCAGAAACTATCAGCGTGGTAATGTTATCAACTTTATTGATGGTGACTCTTTATCACAGTCAAACTATGGTTATGGCATCACTACACTTGTAAGTGATAAATCAAGAGTGTACAAAGGTGGTAGCTGGGCTGATTATGCTTATTGGTTAAGCCCTGGTACTCGTCGTTTCATGGAAGAAGATCAATCAAGCGCTACGATTGGTTTCCGTTGTGCTATGAGCCGTATGGGTAGCACAGAAGGTAATAAAAGGAAAACAGGTAACTGGTGGAAGAGCAAACGGCAAAAACGCTAAGCCTTTCATTTTATAATTTTAAGAGCCCTCTCGCCTCAGGCGAGAGGGTTTTTTAATTTATGCCTTTACATTTGCTTTATGACGATCGAAGAGCTTTATAAAATTTACCGGCAATACCCATCGGTACAAACAGATACGAGAAAATTAAAGGCCGGTGATATTTTTTTTGCTTTGAAGGGACCAACCTTTAATGGCAATTCATTTGCAAAACAAGCATTGGATAATGGTGCAGCTTGTGTTGTTATTGATGAAAAAGAATTTGAGATCCCCGGGAAAACTTTTTTGGTACCCGATGTATTATCAGCCCTGCAAGAATTAGCGCTGCACCATCGGAAGCAATTCGATATCTCTTTTCTTGCAATTACAGGAAGCAATGGAAAAACAACAACCAAGGAATTGATCCATGCAGTTCTTTCTTCTTCATTCAAAACCTATACAACAGAAGGTAATCTTAATAATCATATCGGCATACCGTTGACGATCTTAAAAATTAAACCTGATGCAGAAATGGCCGTCATCGAAATGGGCGCCAATCATTTGAAAGAAATTTCGGGCTATTGCCAAATTGCTTTACCTACACATGGCTTAATTACAAATTGCGGGAAAGCTCACCTGGAAGGGTTTGGCAGTGAGGAAGGGGTACGAAAAGGCAAAGGTGAATTGTTTGACTATCTGCGAACACTTACACATGGCTTTGCTTTCGTAATGTGGGACTACGACTACCTGCAGGAAATGAGTAAAGGCATCAGTGGTATTATAAAATATGGAACAAAGGAAAATGATCACGTAATCGGCAAAATTCTTCCCAATGAAAATTTCTTAAAAATTCAGATCACACAAGGACTCGACGATGGCATCATCACGACGCAATTGGTGGGCGAATACAATTTACCTAATGTATTGGCAGCCGTAACTGTTGGAAAATTCTTTGAGGTGCCCGAAGACAAAATTAAATCGGCGATCGAAAATTATGTTCCTTCCAATAGCCGTTCGCAGTTGATCGAAAAAGATTCCAATAAAATAATTCTGGATGCATACAATGCAAACCCCAGCAGTATGAAACCTGCAATTGAAAATTTTGCAAACAAGAATCATGAAAATAAAATTCTGATGCTTGGTGCTATGGCAGAACTGGGAAAAGAAAGTTTGCAGGAACACGAGGGAATAATTGACCTGATAAAAAAATATTCGTGGAAAGAAGTAGTGCTTGTTGGTGGAGATTTTTTAAAGGTTTCCCATCCCTTTCTGTCTTTTGAAAATTCTTTGCAGGCAAAAGAATGGTTTGCCAAACAACATTTCAAAAACAGTTATATACTTGTAAAAGGAAGCCGAAGCATGCAAATGGAAAAAGTTTTAGAACCGTAACTTTAAACAATGGATTGGAAAAAATTATTCCCGCAATTTGAACCTGAGCTAATAGAAATACTGGATAAGAATGCGATCGAAAGAAATTTTCATGCAGGAGAAGTTATCGTTCGAACAGGTCAATATATAAAATCAACTGTTCTTGTATTAAATGGAAGAATTAAAATTTACCGCCAAAACGATGAAGGCAGCGAATTCCTGATCTATTATCTTGGTCCGGGTGAAGCTTGTGCCGTCTCATTGATCTGCGCATTGCAATCGCAAACAAGCGAAATAACCGCTAAAGCAGTGGAAGACACAGAAGTACTGATGCTACCAGTACAATTAATGGATGATTTGATGAGTAAATTCAAAAGCTGGTCCCATTTTGTTATTCAAACATATCGTAATCGTTTTGATGAAATGCTCACCGTAATTGACAATATCGCCTTTAAAAACATGGATGAGCGACTCGAATTCTATTTGAAAAGATGCAATACCGATTCTGGTAAGCCATTTCTAAATCTTACCCACCAGGAAATTGCCGACGACCTGAATTCGTCAAGAGAGGTGATCAGTCGCTTGTTAAAAAAAATGGAACAGCTTGGAAAAATAAAATTGAACAGGAACTCAATTGAGATCATTAAACTGTGATTTTTATCACTTGCCGGAAAAAGAGAAGCATTCAATTTTGCCATCAAATCACAAAAATGGAGATCGCTGGATATATCGCATCGGTTATTATTGGAATTGCACTGGGATTGATTGGCGGCGGCGGCTCGATACTGACTGTACCGGTCCTTGTTTATCTTTTTGGTATTGACCCTGTGATTGCCACGGCTTATTCGTTGTTTATTGTCGGCACCACAAGTCTCGTGGGTGCGATTCCAAAATACAGGCAAGGACTGGTGAATCTTAAAAGGGCCGTTATTTTTGGTATACCCTCTATCGTGGCCGTATTTATAACAAGAAAGTTCCTTGTACCACTAATACCTCATCATATTTTCAATGCCGGCAGTTTTGAAATAACGAAACCCATTCTAATCATGGTTCTGTTTGCCATACTGATGGTTGCAGCTGCTTACTCGATGATAAAAAATGATGAAAAAGAAAATGACGGAACCCAATTACAAACATTCAATTATCCAATGATCATCCTTGAGGGAGCTGTAGTTGGAATACTTACCGGGTTTGTGGGTGCCGGGGGTGGTTTTCTTATTATTCCAGCGCTAGTGATCTTTAGTAAACTACCCATGAAACTTGCAGTAGGGACTTCGCTTGTTATAATAGCTGCAAAATCCCTGATCGGTTTCACAGGTGATCTGTCACATTACGATATGGACTGGAAATTATTGTTCATTGTTACTGCTGCGGCTGTTCTCGGGATTTTTATTGGAAATGCTATCAATAAAAAAATGCCGGGTGAAAGATTGAAGAAATGGTTTGGATGGTTCATATTGATAATGGGAATTTACATTATTGTTAAAGAACTCTTTTTTACAAAGGCAATGTGACAAAAGTCATAGTTCTCATCTCAAAATAATTTCAAATTTGCTCCATAAATATTTTATTATGAAAGTTGAACAAATTTATACCGGTTGTCTTGCTCAGGGTGCTTATTATATCGAAAGCGATGGCGAAGCAGCCATCATCGATCCTCTTCGTGAAGTGGGGTCTTATATTCAGAAAGCAGAAATAAATCATGCAAAAATCAAATATGTTTTTGAAACGCATTTTCATGCTGATTTTGTTTCAGGCCATATTGACCTTGCAAAAAAAACAGGTGCGAAAATTATTTACGGCCCTACTGCCAGGCCAGCATTCGATGCAATAATTGCCGAAGATGGACAGGAATTTAGAATTGGTAAAGCGACGATCAAAGTACTTCATACACCAGGACATACAATGGAAAGCAGTTGTTTTCTTTTAAAAGATGAAAAAGGAAAAGACATTGGCTTGTTCTCCGGCGATACACTTTTTATCGGCGATGTGGGTCGTCCCGACCTTGCCCAAAAACTAATTGCAGATTTAACACAAGAAAAACTTGCGGCGTATTTGTATGATTCATTACAAAATAAAATTATGCCACTTGCAGACGATATTATTGTTTATCCTGCACATGGCGCCGGCAGTGCTTGCGGTAAAAACATGAGCAAAGAAACGACTGACACCCTCGGTCATCAAAAAGAAACCAATTATGCATTGCGTAAAGGATTAACAAAAGAACTATTTATAAAAGAAGTTTTATCTGGCCTGACTCCTCCCCCACAATACTTTCCATTGAATGTGTTGATGAACATAAAAGGATATGACAGTATTGATGAGGTATTGAAAAGAGGACTGCATGAAATGAGCCCCGAGGCGTTTGAAGCTGCCGCAAATGAAACGGGTGCTTTTGTTCTTGACACAAGAGATGCCCAGGTTTTTGCTAAAGGATTTGTTCCTAACTCGATCAATATCGGTGTTGATGGACAATTTGCCCCATGGGTTGGCACGTTGATACCGGATATCAAACAGGAAATTTTATTGGTATGTGAGCCCGGACGAGAAGAAGAAGTTATAACCCGTCTTAGTCGTGTAGGGTATGATCATACCATCGGCTTTTTGAAAGGCGGTTTTGATGCGTGGAAAAATGCGGGTAAGGAAGTTGATCGTATTATATCGGTCAATGCGAATGAACTGGCAGACATAATGAATAAAGAAAAAGTGGGCCTGCTGGATGTAAGAAAGAAAAGTGAATACGATAGCGAACATATTGTTGGCGCTGAGAATACGCCTCTTGATTATATTAATGATACGATGGCACAGATCGATAAAAATAAAACTTACTATGTGCATTGTGCAGGTGGCTACCGCAGCATGGCTTTTACTTCTATACTTCGTGCAAGAGGTTATGATAAACTGATAGACGTAAATGGCGGTTTTAAAGCGATGAAAGAAAGTGGGAAGTTTAAAATGACTGACTACGTGTGTCCCACAACAATGTTATGATGGTTAAGGTTACGTGGCAACCGGGAACAACATTGTTCCCGGTTCTTTAAAAAAATAAAAAATGAAAAACATTACCGAAATTCTAAAAAAAGAAGATGTGCTTGTGGTGGATGTAAGGAATAGCTGGGAATATGAAGAAGGGCATGTAAATAACGCACTGAACATTCCTTTGAATGAAATTCCTGCAAGAATTGAAGAGTTCAAAAGACTGAATGGTCCTGTTATTTTATATTGCCGCAGCGGCAACAGGAGTGGCGCTGCAGTACATATACTCAGGCAGGCCGGTATCACCAATGTTCATAATGGTGGTGGTATTTTTGATATGCAAAAAATAACATCGAATTGATATGAAATTAAGAACATTTTACCTGGTCTTATTTGCAGGACTATTTGCCATCCACTTTGCATCAGCACAGGACACAACCGGCGGATCCCTGGAGCAGCAGAAGTTTGAAAAATTGATGAAAAAGAAAAATACTTTTGTACTTGATGTGCGTACGCCGGAAGAATATAAATCCGGTTTCATAGGTAATGCAGTTAATTATGATGTGATGGACAGCGTTGCCTTTATCAATACTATTTCATCACTTGATAAAAACAAAAAATACCTGCTCTATTGCAAGAGCGGCCGTCGTTCCGGTAAAGCTTTGGTCATGATGAAAAATATGGGTTTTAGAAAAGTTCATCATCTTAAAGGAGGCGTATCTGAATGGAACGGTGAACTTAAAAAGCCAGCTTAATCTGCATGCACGTTCCAAGATGAAACGATTTAATTTACTTTTTACTCTCTTCCTGATTAATGTAACTCTGATAACAAATGGCCAGGAAAAAAAAGATACCACTTCGATTCTGAATGCTTTCAGGAAAGGAAAGATCGAAGGTCATTTCCGTTCGTTCTTTATGAGCACAAATAATGACGAACCGCTGACCGATTATTATGCGCTGGCCTTCGGCGGTGGTTTAAAATACCAAACTGAAAGTTTTAAAGGATTTCAATTCGGCATTGGTGGCTCCTTTGCTTTTAATCTTACTTCATCTGATCTTACCATACCTGATCCGACGACCAGGATCATGAACCGGTATGAAATCGGTCTGTTTGATCAGACAAATCCAACGAATAAGAAAGACCTGCAGCGGTTAGAAGATCTCTATGCCAAATACAATTTCAGGAAGTCATCTGTAAAATATGGCAAGCAAAATATAAAAACACCTTTTATCAACCCGCAGGATGGTCGTATGAATTCAACGGTTGTACAAGGTGCCTGGATTGAAGTAAACGAACTTAAAAAAACAAAGATTGAAATCGGCTGGCTTTCTCATATTTCTCCCCGCAGTACTGTCAAGTGGTATGATGGCGCATCTTCGATAGGTATTTATCCCTCAGGCGTCGCCATCAATGGAATAAAAAGTGATTATAAAGACCAACTCGATTCAAAAGGAATCGCGATTGCCGGGGTCACCTACTCATTGAACGAACAAATTAAACTTAGGATGTGGGATCATTGGGTTGAAAATATTTTTAATACGGTATTTTTACAGGTAGATGGAGAATTCTCAATGGAGGGAAACAGAAAAATTATTGCAGGTGCTCAGTACATTCATCAGCAGGCTGTAAGTGACGGGGGAAATGCTGATCCTGCAAAAACTTATTTTGATCCTTCCCAAAAAGTAAATATTTACGGGGTAAGGGCTGGCCTGGAGCTCAAGGAAGCCACAATCAGGTTAAACTATTCACGGATCACAAATGAAGGCCGTTTTCTTTTTCCAAGAGAATGGGGTCGTGAGCCTTTATTTACCTTTTTGCCAAGAGAAAGAAATGAAGGACTTGGCGATGTAAATGCGATATCCGTTAATTTTTTTAAAAGTTATTTCAGGCAAAAATTAAAGGCAGAAATCAGCGCAGGATACTATGAACTGCCTGATGTAAAAGATACGAGGCTGAATAAATACGGGCTTCCCTCTTATTACCAGTTCAACCTTGATCTTAAATACTCCTTTAGCAATTTCCTCGATGGGCTAAGTGCTGAACTATTATACCTTTATAAAATGAGGAATGGTAACATTTACGAAGACCTGAGATATGTCATCCACAAAACAGAAATGCAGCAAATCAACATAATAATAAATTACAATTTTTGATGCTGTGACAACTGTCACAGTTATAATTTGTACTATGTATAACTTTGTGCTCCAAATAAAAGCTAAGTAATATGAATTTTATTGAATGGATAAGACAACCCTGGCCCTGGTATGTTGCCGGTCCGCTGATCGGGCTTACAGTTCCTGCATTGCTGATCTTAGGAAATAAGTCTTTCGGAGTTTCATCCACTATGCGTCATATTTGCGCCGCTTGTGTGCCTATGAATATCTCTTTTTTTAAATACGATTGGAAAAAAGAAATATGGAACCTCTTTTTTGCCGGCGGTATTTTATTGGGTGGAGTGATCACAGCAATCTTTTTATGGAATTCGAATCCTGTTGTGATCGATCCAAAATTGGCAACTGAACTTGCCAGCTACGGTGTCACTAATACCGAAGGACTTGTACCAACGGATCTTTTTAACTGGGAAAATTTGCTTACTGTGAAAGGACTTATTCTTATGGTTGGCGGTGGATTTCTTGTTGGCTTTGGCACCCGCTATGCAGGCGGTTGCACAAGTGGTCATGCGATCATGGGGATCAGCAATTTGCAATTACCATCATTGATCGCCACTTGTTGTTTTATGTTGGGTGGTTTTTTCGTTGCGAACATTGTTCTTCCTTTAATTCTTAAACTTTAATTTATCAAATGAATACGGTCGTTAAAAATTTTAAGACAACTGATCTGAACACAGATTTTGAAGTAAGAACACAAAATTCAATGTGTGTGAATCGCTCGGAATTAGATAAACCGCTTTGGTCAAATATAAAATTTGCTCTAGCAGGGATTTTGTTTGGGATCATTTTGGTGAAATCAGAAGTTATTTCCTGGTTTCGTATACAGGAAATGTTTCGCCTGCAGAGTTTTCATATGTATGGTGTCATCGGTTCTGCTATAATGGTAGGTATCATCAGTGTTTTTATTATCAAAAAATTCAAAATAAGATCGATCGATGGTGAAGCGATCCGTCTTGATACAAAAAAATTCAATAAAGGCCAGATCTATGGTGGGTTGCTTTTTGGATTTGGATGGGCATTAACCGGTGCATGTCCCGGACCATTATTTGCTCAAATAGGAACAGGAGCAACTGTTATCATCGTAACTTTATTCAGTGCTATTGCGGGTACCTGGGTGTATGGATATGCGAGAGAAAAATTACCGCATTGACCTGTTATTAAATTGAAATGAAACCTATTTGTTTTTATAAACCATTTGCTGCTTTAGGCTTCTTTGCATTGATTATTTATTCATGCAATAGCAACAGGAATAATTACGCAATTGCAGATACAAATCACTTATGGCGTGGCTGGAACTATTATCAAATTCCTGAAAGCGATTCATTGGCAAGATATGGACACCAATTAATTGCAAAAACATCTTATTATCTCGGGCCGAATGGAGTTGTTGCGCAAATATCCAATGGCATGAATTGTCAGAACTGTCATTTAAATGGTGGTACGGTGCCCTGGGGAAATAATTACGGAGCCGTGTTTTCAACGTTTCCAAAATTTCGTGCAAGAAGTGGTGGATTGGAAACGATACCAAAAAGAGTAAATGATTGTATACAAAGAAGTTTAAATGGCGAGCCGATTGATAGTAATGGTAAAGAGATGAAGGCGATCATTGCATATATGAAATGGCTCGGAGACGGTGTTCCAAAAGATACTATCCCAAAAGGAAGCGGCATTATGAATATTCCTTTTCTCGATCGAGCGGCTGATCCACAAAATGGTAAAATGGTTTATATAAACAAATGCCAACGATGTCATGGGGCTGACGGACAGGGACAAAAAAAAGATGAGCATCTATATGAATACCCGCCGCTTTGGGGAGATCACAGTTATAATACAGCAGCAGGTTTATACCGTATTACAAGATTTGCAGGTTTTGTAAAAAATAATATGCCCTTTGGCGAAGTGGAATATCATAATCCACAATTGACGGATGAAGAAGCCTGGGATGTTGCCGCTTTTGTTAACTCACAACCACGGCCCTCAAAAGTATTTAAAGAAGACTGGCCGGATATTTCTACAAAACCATTTGATCATCCATTCGGTCCATTTGCTGATGGCTTTAGTGAGGAGCAACATAAGTACGGGCCTTTTAAACCAATCGTTGACGCAAGAAAAAACAAACAGGGTAAATAATTTAATCAGAATTTATGTCGCAAAATACTAACCTGCATGAGAATTGCAGTTGTTATTCCTGCCAGCAATTGAGTGATGCTGAAAAAAAATTACATCTTGAAATTTCTCAAAATAGCCGGAGAGAGTTCTTCAAAAATGCGGGTAAGCTTGGTTTAGGTATTGGTATCGGAGGCGGACTGGTCAGTCCGCTTGCCGCATCTGCACTGGAGTCTGATGAATCTGCTTACAAAGCACAAGCAATAATGAAAAGCCAGGCAGTGCAAAATGGAAAAGTGCAGACGCTTACGTTGCTTCATACGGCTGATATTCATTCTCAGCTTGATATTCATGATGAATTTTTTATCGAGAATAAAAAAGCTGTTTATAAAAAGAGGGGCGGATTTGCTACTCTGAAAACAATGATCAATGCATTAAGAAATCAAAATCCACAGAACACTCTTGTAATTGATGGCGGCGACTGTTTCCAGGGAAGTGGCATTGCTGCTCTTACTGAAGGCAAAGCCATCATTCCATTAATGAATAATATTGGT
>DASUTO010000565.1:0-8075 GCA_036374555.1 Chitinophagaceae bacterium | reverse complement strand
CATTATTGACCCAAAGAACTCAGATATAATTTATGTAGCAGCACCCGGTCCTCTTTGGAGTGATGGTGCAAGCCGTGGACTATATAAATCAACCGATGCCGGGAAGACATGGAATAAAATTTTATATGTTGATGAAAAAACAGGTTGTGCTGATATTGCAGTAGATCCTTCTAACCCGGAAATCATTTATGCAACAACCTGGCAATTTCGTCGTCAACCTTATTCATTCAATTCAGGAGGACCTGGCAGCGCTATATATAAAAGTGCTGATGGAGGCAAAACCTGGAAAGAGCTGACAAAAGGCCTACCAGCCAAACCTTTTGGCCGGGTAGCATTAACCCTGGCGCCAAGTGCTCCGCAAAATCTTTTAGCAATCGTCGAATCAAATAACACGGGTCTTTATATATCATCGGATGGTGGTGAAAACTGGAAACAGCAAAGTGCAACATTTAACGTGGTATCAAGACCCTTTTATTTCAGCACTCTTGTGATAGATCCAAAAGATCCGAAAAGGGTTTATCGTCCGGCACTTAGTTTTTCCTATTCAAGCGACGGTGGTTATTCATTTGTTGATGCAAGTGGTGAAGGTGGTTGGGTACATAGTGATCATCATGCATTATGGATAAATCCCAATAACACTAACCAGATGTATCTCGGAACCGATGGCGGAGTTTATGTAAGTCTTGATCGTGGCGCAACATGGACTTTCAATCAAAGTTTACCAGTCGGCCAGTTTTATCATGTGGCTGCAGATAATAAAGATCCTTATAATGTTTATGGGGGGTTACAGGACAATGGAAGCTGGTTTGCTCCTTCAGCAAAGCCGGGAGGCATCAGCAACGGAGACTGGAAAGCAATTTATGGTGGCGATGGATTTTGGGTAATACCTGATCCTAATGATCCGAATACTGCTTATGCAGAATCACAGGGAGGAAATGCGGGCAGAGTAAATCTTACCACGTTTAAATCTGTTTCAATAAAACCCCAGGAAGGGGCGAACGAGGAAAAATTCAGATGGAACTGGAATACACCGATCGTTACCGGTGCGAAAAATAAAAAGAACCTGTACATCGGCTCTCAATATTTATTCAGATCAACTGACCGTGGCGCTAACTGGAAAAAAATATCACCTGATCTTTCCACCAATGATAAAAAGAAACAACAGCAGGAAGAAAGCGGAGGACTGAGTGCAGATAATACTTCGGCAGAAAATCATTGTACTATTTTTTCAGTTGCTGAATCCCCGTTGGATGAAAATATTGTTTGGGCGGGAACGGACGACGGCAATCTTCAATATACAACTAATGGCGGTGGCTCCTGGACAAACGTTGCAAAGAATTATGCTGCGGCAGGTATTCCTGCACAAACATGGATAAGCAGCATTGAACCCAGCCGGTTTGATAAGAATACCGTGTATGCAACTTTTGATAACCACATGTATGGTGATCATAAAACTTATTTAGCTAAATCAACTGATATGGGTAAAACATGGAAGCTTATGAACAGTACGGAGTTTACTGGTTTTGCTCATAAAATAAAAGAGGACCTCCTAAATAAAGATTTGCTTTTTCTTGGTACCGAAATGGGTTTGTTTGCAACAGTAGATGGCGGTGCTAACTGGTTCCGCATGAAGAATCGTATTCCCGAATATGCGCTGGTACGTGATATACAAATCCATCCTGCTACCAATGATCTTATTCTTGGCACACATGGACGCGGTATTATCATTGTCGATGATATTACACCGATGCGAACACTGACAAAGGATATCGTTGATAAGGATGTTTTTCTTATTCCTAATAAACCAATAGAATTAACTGATGGAAAATTTGGCAATGCCGGTTTTCCAAGCACAGGCGGATGGGTAGCTCCCAATCCTCTTTCTATTCCTTCTATTCAATATTATTTAAAAGACAGGGTTAGCAATGCTGATGTAAAAGTGGAAATATATGATAAGGATAATAATCTTGTGCAATCAATACCTGGCAGTAAAAGAAAGGGAATAAATAAAGTGAGCTGGAATCTTCGCATGAAACCACCAAAAGTTGCCAGCGGGGGAACGAAGATCGATTTTGGCGGATTCGTAGCGCCAATGGTTTTGCCGGGAGATTACACTATAAAACTCAAAGTGGGGGAAAAGGAATATACGCAACCATTAAAGTTGATCCATGATGAAAAGAACAAGGAGTTATCATTAACTGACCGCCAGCTGCAATATAAAATAGCCACGCAATTATATAAAATGCATGAAGACCTTGCCGCTACAGTGGATGATATAAATGAAAAACAAAAAATGATAAAGGATAATTTGAATAAAGTAAAAGATTCTTCTACTAAAAAATTGATGATCGAGTTCAACGATAAACTGGAAGCGCAAAGAAGCGAGTTGCTTGGTACAAAACAAAAATCGGTTTTTGCAGATGAACAAAAGTTAAGGGAAAAGATCACGGATGTATATTCGGCCGTTGCAAGCCAGGAAGCGCCACCTTCAAACCTTCAGGTGCAAAGAGCTGAAACCCTGCAAAAGGAACTGGTCAAAAAGAAACAGGATGTCCAGGCCGTCAATAATAAATATTTTAAGACAGTATTTGATGAATTGGTAAAAGAAGGACTGGCGACGCCAAAAGTTTTTTGATACAACTATATTTTTGTAAATGCCTCGTTGATGAGGCATTTTTTTTATCACAGGAAACGCTGCTATGCCAACAATTCGTATATTCAAACCAACAACACAAAACCCATGAGAAAGATTTTTTTATTGCTTGTTCTTATTAGTGGTTCAATTTTTTCTGATGCGCAAAGTGGACGAAGAGCTAACACCGTTCCGGCAGTTGGCGAAGATGCACTCTTTTCAAAATTAAAGTACCGTTTGATTGGTCCGTTTCGCGGAGGTCGTAGTGCTGCTGCCACGGGTAGTTATAAAAATAAGAACACATTTTACTTTGGAGCCACCGGCGGCGGTGTATGGAAGACAACTGATGGCGGCAGTAACTGGAAAAATATTTCTGATAAATATTTCGGTAGTTCCATTGGCGCAGTAGCAGTAGCTCCTTCTGATGAAACAATAATCTATGTTGGTGAAGGGGAAAACACAATGCGGGGGAATGTAAGCGAAGGCCTTGGTGGCATGTGGCGCAGTGATGACGCCGGAAAAAGCTGGAAAAATATAGGTTTGAAAGATGGTCGTCATATTATTCGCATTGTGATTCATCCAAAAAATCCTGATATAGTTTGGGCAGCGGTGATGGGCCATTTGTTCGGTCCCAATGAAGAACGTGGCGTTTATAAAACAACCGATGGCGGAAAAACATGGAAGAGAACTTTATTTATAAACAATCAAACTGGTTGTAGCGACCTGGTGATGGAGCCAGGAAATGCGAATGTATTTTATGCAGGTACATGGCGATTGATAAGAACGCCTTATTCATTGGAAAGTGGTGGTGATGGAAGTGGTTTATGGAAGAGTACCGATGGTGGAGAAACATGGACGAATATCACAACAAGGAAAGGTTTACCAAAGGGAACATGGGGTATTGTGGGTGTTGCAGTAGCTCCATCGAATACAGATAAAATTTATACCATCCTTGAAAATAAGGATGGCGGATTGTATATGAGTGCTGATGGAGGAGAGACGTGGAGTCTTCAAAGCAGTGATAATAATATTCGTCAACGTGCATGGTATTATACAAAAGTTTTTGTCGATCCAAAAAATGAGAACCGTGTTTATTGCCCGAATGTGAATTTCATGCGTAGCAATGATGGTGGCCGTACATTTCAATCAATTAACACTCCCCATGGTGATCACCATGATCTCTGGATCGATCCTGAAGATGGAAACCGGATGATCGTAGCTGATGATGGTGGTGCCCAGGTTTCATTTGACGGCGGCAACAACTGGAGTACATATTTAAATCAACCAACAGTTCAGATATATCGGGTTAGTACCGACAATGCATTTCCGTATCGGATTATGGGTGGTCAACAAGATAACAGTGCATTTAGAATTAAGAGCAGAACTTATGGTGCAGCTATTACGGCTGCTGATATGGAAAATACGGCAGGAAGCGAAAGCGGTTATGTAGTTGCCGACCCGTTAAATCCGGATATCACTTACGGAGGTAATTATATGGGTCTGTTACAAAGATTAGATCATCGTACCGGTGAAAGTCGTGCCATTAATGTATGGCCCATTGATAATATGGGTGCCGGCGCTGAAGCTGCGAAGTACCGTTTTCAATGGAACTTTCCTATTTTCTTTTCACCTAATAATCCAAAGAAATTGTATGCAGCGGCTAATCATCTTTTCGCAACAGAGGATGAAGGAAAGACATGGCAGATGATCTCGCCTGATCTTACAACAAACGATAAAAAGAAACAAGCATCAAGCGGCGGTCCGATAACACAGGACAATACAAGTGTTGAATATTACTGTACCATTTTTACTGCAACAGAAAGTTGGGTGGAGAAAGATCTTTTATGGACTGGAAGTGATGATGGGTTGATACATCTGAGTAAGGATGCCGGTAAGAATTGGGAGAATGTAACACCAAAGAATATTCCTCAATGGATCATGTGGAATTGTATTGAAGTAGATCCGTTTAAAAAAGGTGCGGTTTATATAGTTGGTACAAGATATAAGCTGGATGATTTCAAATCGTACATCTATAAAACGGAAGATTACGGCAAATCGTGGAAGCAAATTGTAAATGGGATCAATCCCCTGCACTTTGCAAGATGTCTCCGTGCTGATAGAAAACGGCAGGGCCTGTTATATGCAGGTACTGAATACGGCATGTATATTTCTTATGATGATGGAGCCAGTTGGAAATCTTTTCAATTGAATCTTCCTGAAGTTCCTATTACTGATCTTGCAATAAAAAACAATGACCTGGTAGTAGGTACCCAGGGAAGAAGTATTTACATACTAGATGACCTAACTGTTTTGCAGGAGAAAAATGCTGAGATATTAAATAAAAATCTGCATGTGTTTAATGTGAATCCTGCTTATCGTATGCCCGGAGGCGGGAGAAGAGGAGGTGGAGGCCGCGGTGCAACCGGGGAACTGAGAAATGTCGGAATGAACCCGCCAAACGGTGTTGTATTTAATTATTATATGAAGAACGCAACCGACTCAACAAAGATTTCTATTGAGGTTTTAGATAAGAATAAGAAAACGATCAAAACATTTTCAACAACAGCAAAGACACCTGCCGAAAAAGTAGAAGTAACAAAAGGAATGAACCAGTTTGAATGGGATATGAATTATCCTGAAGCCGAACGGGTAGAAGGATTGATCTTGTGGAATGGATTTATTAGCGGACCAAAAGCGGCACCGGGAAATTATTTTGCGAAATTCAAATCAGGCAGTGATTCAACGGAAGTTCCATTTACTATTCTTGGAGATCCTAATTATAAAACTTCATTGGCTGAATATGAAGAGCAATTCAATCATTTGATCACTATTCGTGATAAATCTACTGAAATCATGAAAGCGATCAAAAACATCCGGGAAGTAAGACAGCAAATGAATGACTTTAGTGCAAGAATGGGGAAAGAGATCCCTAAAGAAGTAAAGCAACAAATGGATACTGTAGGTAAACAAATAACAGCCGTTGAGGAAGCACTGCATCAAACAAAAGCAAAGAGCGGCCAGGATGTTTTAAATTATCCTATTAAACTTGATGATAAACTTTCCAGTATTTATAATGCCTCTGCAGCAGGGCAATCAGGACTTTCTAAACAATCAAAAGATTCTTATGCAGAGCTGGTGGTACAAATAGATGAGCAGCTAAATAAGCTAAAGAAGATCATGAGTGAAGATGTTGCGAAACTCAACCAATTAATTCATGAAAAAACATTACCTGTCATTGGCGTAAAAAAAGAATAGAAATATAGTTTTTGTTATACTAATTTTCTGAACGTCCTTTCATAATTGGAAAGCTTCCATGAAGTCATTTTTTATTCTTACTGTATTCTTGTCCCTATTGAGCAAAAGCAATTGTATTGCGCAGCAGTTTAATGTAAAGACCTATTCTTTCGCAGAAGGACTTAAAACATACAATATCAAAAAGGCAGTCCAGGATAAATACGGATTTATCTGGCTCGCTACCCAGGATGGTGTTTACCGGTACGACGGTACTACATTCGAACCCTATAAGAAAAGAGAGGATGCAAATAACAGTATAAGAGAGAATTTCATTTTTGACATTGCGTTGGGAAATGATGAAAACCTTTATATCGCTTCATTTAATGCTGGTGTTGATGTTATTAATATACGAAACCAGGAAGTCACGCATCTTTTATCACAAAAAAAGGAGAACGAAGATGGTCTTCCAAATCTATGGATCACAAAGATTTTCTGTGATAGAGAGAATAAATTGTGGATTGGCGGAGAGGATTTTTTAAGAATTTATAGTTTGAAGGAGAATAAGTATAAAAATTTTCAACTCCCTTCAACTATTAAAGTTGATGTCAATGTTTTATTTATCCGGCCCGTGAATGAAAGTGTTAT
This sequence comes from Chitinophagaceae bacterium, assembly GCA_036374555.1. Taxonomy (GTDB): domain Bacteria; phylum Bacteroidota; class Bacteroidia; order Chitinophagales; family Chitinophagaceae; genus VBAS01. Next base: position 1,564 of record DASUTO010000565.1, on the reverse strand, counting down.
TGCTGTGGGGGTTGCGCAATATGGTATTTTATTTTATGATGTCAATTCATTAAAAATTCATGATAGCCTGGTAAAACTTGAAAAAAACCAGGAGGATTATGTTACCGTTAGCGATCTAACTGTAGTAAAAGACAGTTGTTATGTAAGTTCGGGGGCAAGCATATACAGCGGGACGTTCAGTACCAACCACTGGATCACTGGAAGAAAATTTACCATCCCCGCAATTAGTAAAAATGTGATCAATTGTCTTGCCACGGGAAAAAATACTGAGCTCTGGCTGGGAACTAATAATGGGATAGGTAAACTGGAGTTAACAACTGGTGTATTTAATCCTGTTGTTAATACCGAATTTTTTAATGCAGATAATTTCATTTCTAATCTTTTCCTGGACAGGGAAAACGGTCTTTGGATCAGTTCATCAAAAAATCTTACCCGGATGAATCTTGTCGCATCTCCTTTTACAGCATACAAAAAAAGTTTGGATGGTAAGACCCGGATGAATCATCTTTACTCTCTTACTCCTGTAAACACAACACGGCTTTTTGCCTGCGGGGTAGATGGTCTTTACCTGGCTGATCTTATTACAGGCGACATAAAAAGAATAAATGGAACTGCTTCGTTAGGTATTATACATTGTGTTTTAAAAATGGATGATGATCTTTGGCTGGTATCTACGGCTAATGGTATGTATGCTTATCAACAAAGGAAAGATAACCTCTCAAAGAATTTATTATTGAAATTATTCCCGGAATGGAGATCATTTTTAAATCATCATTTTAATAAGGCTGTTAGATTCGGGAATAAGATCTATTGGGCAAATGAAGGACAGGGAGGATTATTAATATGGGAGCCTGAAAAGCATATTATAATACAAAAGAAGGCCGGAACTGAATTTTCCGGTGGATTGCCAGAAAACCACATACATAATATTAAGGTTGACAAAGATGGTTTCCTTTGGGTTTTGTTTGATAATGCAGTTGCAAAGTTTGATCCAAGGAGTGATTCAACTGTTCAAATAATCGAGTACAAACGCAATCATAGCGGCTTTAACTCAGGAATTTTTTTTGATTTTTATGAGGATGATTCCCTTCTATGGTTTGGAACCTATGGCGGAGGTCTTAATGGCTATAATAAAAGAAGGGACGAATGGATTTACATTACCGAAAAAGATGGTCTTTGCAATAATGCTGTCTACAGCATTCTTCCTGAAAAGGACAGTATCTTTTGGGTAAGTACAAACAATGGGATCTCGAGAGTTAATTACGTGACTAAAAAATGCCTGAATTATTTTGTTGAAGACGGCTTACAGGATAATTCATTTGACGAAACAGGAGCTCTGGCATTTGGCAATAAATTATTTTTTTCAGGAATCAACGGATTTACAAGTGTTGATTTAAGTAATTACGCTAATAGTCCTTACCAATTCCCTGTATATATCAAAAGACTGGAATATATAAAGCAGAACAAAACAGTCGCTTTAAATAACCTGGAATGGAAAAAAATAAAATTACCTGCAGGGACATCTTCGGCTACTATCTGGTTAAGTGCACTCTCTTATACGAAC
>DASUTO010000564.1:0-13523 GCA_036374555.1 Chitinophagaceae bacterium | reverse complement strand
GAGGAGATTTCCGTGTATAAGTGTTACAGGGTTTTGCAAATAAGTTACATAATTCACATATTCCAGGCATTGCGACTCTTTAAAATAATTATTTAAACCTGTGAATCTTACAACTATTTTTTTTAATTGTGTAACACCTATTTGCATAAAGAAGATCATCTTCGTTAATCGTTTGAGCTAAGTCGAAATAACGTTACTTCTTATTGTGTGGTTTTTTTGCCGCATAGAAATAGTAAAACACCCCGGTTAAATTATTACAACAGCAAAAGGTAATCGCAAATCTGAATGATGTAAGTTATTCCGGTATTTATGTAACATTTAGCATCATAATTGCAGGCAACATTTATAATGAATTTAAACGTCACAACAATCTGATTCTTTGCGCTTGGAAAAAATATAAATACAAAACAATTTATATATATATAAAAATAAAAATGATTTAAAATGAAAACTGTAAAAATTTTGCTTGCGGGCTTTTTTATCACCGCTATTTTTTTAGCTGGCTGTAAGACAATGAATAAATCGCAAAAAGGGGCGGCAATAGGAGTAGCTGGGGGTGCAGCAGTAGGTGCAGTTATCGGTAAAGCAGCCGGTAACACAGCCATGGGTGCTATTATAGGAGCTGCTGCAGGTGGAGTAACGGGTGCTGTTATCGGGCGCAAGATGGATAAACAGGCAGAAGAAATCAAAAAAGAGATTCCGGATGCTGAAGTGGTAAGAGTTGGAGAAGGAATCGTAATTGAATTTAAAAATCAAATTTTATTTGGCTTCGATCAATCCAATCTTACATCGGAAGCCAAAGCGAACTTAGATAAACTTGTGGTCATTCTGCAAAAATATCCTGATACCAATATTGAGATACAGGGGCATACAGATAGTAAAGGAACTACTGGTTATAACCAGAAATTATCAGAACAAAGAGCTTCTACTGTTTCCTATTATTTATCAGGAAAAGGGATCGCTACTTCACGTCTCACCATGATTGGATTTGGTGAAACGCTGCCCAGGTATACCAATGACACAGATGATGGCCGATCACAAAATCGCCGCGTGGATTTCCTTATTTCTGCCAACGAAAAGATGAAAGCAGAGGCGGCTAAAGAAGCACAAAAAAATTAAAGCAAGTAATAAAATGGCACATGCTATTTATGAATGAAAGACATAATTTTTTATCAGGATAAAACAAATGAAATAAAATGAAAACAAGAATCAGTTTAATTGCGGTAATGGTTTTAGGAACAATATTTTCCCGGGCGCAGGAAAAAACATCTTCTATAGGTGGTACAAGTTTTGGTCTTCGTGCAGGAGTAAACTTTCAGAATATTAATGGCAGGGATGAGAATGACGAAAAATTAAAAAATGATATGTTGACCGGTTTCAATGTTGGTGTCAATGCAGAAATTCCGGTGGGAATTGATTTTTATTTTCAACCAGGTTTACTTTATTCAATTAAAGGTGCAAAAAGCGAAGATGTTATACTTGGTCAACCTTTTAATACAACGTTAAAAATTTCGTACCTCGAAGTACCTCTTAATTTTCTTTATAAACCCTTGCTTGGAACAGGGCACCTGATCCTTGGCTTCGGTCCTTATGTCGCATTTGGTGTTGGTGGTAAGGCAACATATGAAGGGGGCGGATCCAGTCTAACCGAGAAAATAAAGTTTCAAAAAACAGTGATGAATTCTGATCCGGATGATGTGGTTTATATCAGGCCCATGGATGCAGGAGCCAACATGCTGGCCGGTTATGAATTTGGCAATAAAGTTTCCTTTCAATTAAATGCACAATTGGGTCTTACGAAGATCAATCCTGAATACGAAGGCGCCTCGAATGACAAATCATCTGCCAAAAACACGGGCTTTGGTTTTTCTTTAGGCTACAGGTTTTAAAAATAATTATATGAAAAAGTTTTTTTTGATAGGTATAGGATTCGCGTTTTGTGTAACAATGATCGCCCAGGGAAACAGTAATGATAAGGGAAAGGGAAAAGATAAATCAAAGAACGAAAAAACTGCAAAACAGGGAAGTAGTGAACAAAAAGAGAAAGAGGCGAAGGAAAAGAAACAACACGATGAGCATAATAAAAAGGTTTGGGATGGCACTTCAGATAAAGGAGGAAAGGGTCCCGTGTTTTCCAAAAATCAACCAGCCAAAGTAAGGGCAGCATTTCAAAGAGATTATCCTAATGCTGTCAATGTTAGTTGGAGTAAATATCGGGGTGATTGGACAGCAAGTTTTGGTAATGGATTTTACAGGTCAACTGCCGTGTATCATGCCAATGGTGAAAGAAGAGATACAAGAACACCGGTAACAAGAAATGAAATGCCGCAGAATGTTTTAGATGCTATTTTCAAAGGTCGGCCCGATGCAAGGCTCGAAGATGTTATAAAGATCGAAGTACCGACCACTACAAAGGATATATTCCGGGTCAAAGACATCCTGGGAGGGAAACCATCCTATTTTTATTATAATAGTGATGGGCAACTGGTAAAATATAATTATTGATTTTGGGGCTTAAAAATTTGAGCCGCCTTATTAATCAAGGCGGCTTTTTTTAACCCTGCTACAAAAACCGTCAATGAATCGACAAAGGGATCTGGTATGGAAAAATTTAAGTAAATTCAAGGTGGCTTAATCGGCAGCATTAAAAAGCATGACTCATTAACAGGAATTAAAAATCGGAATCATTTACTAACAAAAAAGATCTTTTGAAATTATACATTAAAAACATGGTTTGCATCCGCTGCAAAATGGTAGTGAAAGCGGAACTGGAAAAATTGGGTTTGCATTATATTGTTGTGGAGTTAGGCGAAGCCGAGATCATGGAAAATATTTCAGAGGCTCAACATGATCAGTTCAAAGAGGCTTTGCTGAAGTCGGGACTTGAGTTATTGGATGATAAAAAAAGTGTGTTGATCCAGAAAATAAAAAATGTTATTGTTGAATTGATCCATTATTCAGAAGAACCTTTAACGATCAACTTTTCTGATCATTTAAGCCAGAAATTAAACCACAACTACACTTATCTCGCAAATCTATTTTCAGAAGTACAGGGTACTACGATTGAAAAATTCATTATTGCACATAAAATTGAAAGGGTAAAAGAATTACTGGTTTATAATGAACTTAATCTTACTGAAATTGCATACCTTATGCATTACAGCAGCGTAGCGCACCTTTCTGCACAATTCAAAAAAGTAACGGGTCTCACCCCTTCCCATTTTAAACAACTTAAAAACAAGCGGCTTTCTATGTTGGAGGAAATCGGGGCGGGCAAGAAAATTGACTGAGTATGTTTTCGGTAAAACATAGTGCTGGCCTTTTTGTTATCTTCTTATTGGCATTGCTTTCTTTTGATAATGCTTATTCTCAAATACACGATTCTACCGGTAACAATCTACCCAAAAAGGATAAAACTTTTTGGGAGGTTCTTCTTAAGCCAATGTCACGAAGCAGTAAAGATTCAACAAGGCAGCCGGGTGTGATTATTAGTAAAAATGAAGCACTGTTTCTGCCATACGAGGGTAAAGGCATCCGGCATATCCTGGTTAAAGAATTCGGATTTGATAAAACATTTAGCGACACGACAATAGAGATCAATTATTTCGGAAAAGATTTTATTAACCATCTGCATACAAACACAAGAGAATGGGTGATCCGCAACAATCTTTTCATCAAAGAAAAATCGACACTCAATGCTAATTTAGTTGCAGACAACGAAAGATATCTTCGTACACTTGATTATATACATGATGCCCGCATCCTGGTAAATACGATTCCAGATGAACCTGACTCCATTGATCTGATAGTGATAACAAAAGACTTTCTAAGCATTACGTTACAAATCAGTGATGCTACTGAAAACCGGTTCAAGGCACGAATAGGTGACGTTAATCTTATGGGTACGGCACAAAATATCCAGTTCACAGCATTGCTCGAAAAAAGTCGTGAGCCAGATTTTGGCTATGAAATTCGGTATAAGATGAACAGTATAGCCGGCACATTCATCAATGCACATGCTGGCTATTCAAAGATCAACCATGATCTATATGATGGCACGGTAGATGAACATACCTGGTATGCGGGCATCGAAAGACCTTTGGTATCACAATACCTGCATTTTGCAGGTGCTATAATGTTTGGTCATGGCAAGACTTATAATCATTATCTAAAACCTGACAGCCTGTTCTATAATTATGAGTATAATGCGTTTGATTCATGGATCGGGTACAACCTCGGAGTTAGAAAATTCTTGTTTCTGAAGTCAGCACAAAACAGGCAATTCATCAGTATTCGCTATTTCAGAAACGAATTTCCCCAGGTCCCTTACCAGGTAGGCGACACATTTAATTTCAGGTTCAATGATCGGGAAGCCATGCTCGCCCAATTCACCTTTTTCAAACAAAGGTTTTATAAAACTAATTACGTTTTTGGTTTTGGTATCACTGAGGATGTCCCATACGGTTACAATATTGCTTTAACAACGGGTTTGTATAAACAATTATCTATGAAAAGACCCTATGCGGGAGTTGATGCCAACCTGTATGCAGTAACTAACAAGGGAGATATCATCCAGTACTTTTTGCGGACAGGAGTTTTTTTGAATAAAGGTGAAATCCAGGATGCCGCTGTTTTAATAGGCGCCAGTACGTTCAGACGCATCGTAAGCTTTAACAGTTTTAAACTACGGCAATATTTTCGCCTTAGTTACACGAAGCAATTTAACCGCATTGGCCTCGATCCTCTGTATATTAAAAATGTATTTGGCCTTAAATATATTCCGTTAGATTCCGCAAGTGGGAATCAACGTTTTAGCCTGCATAGTGAAACCGTCTTTTTTATAAAATTCAAAGTGTTGGGTTTTAAGTTTGCACCATTTGCATCTGCCGATATTGCGCATTTTATACCTGAATACAATAACACCTCTAATTCCGGTTTTTATTCCGGGTTTGGCGGTGGCATACGAACTCGTAATGAGAATTTATTATTTGGTACAATAGAATTACGCTTCATGTATTTCCCGCGAAAAACAGAGCAATACAACGCCTTCAAATTCACCATTACCACGAATTTTCGATTCAGATATAACAGTGATTATGTTAAAGCGCCGGATATTATACAAGTCAACAACGATTATTATAATAGTATTTATTAAGCTTCAAGTCAACAGAGTTCTATTGTTTGCCCCTTGCATTTAAAACAACCAGCAGATAAAAGGCTTGCCATGCCGGAAAACCTGTGAAAGATGTAACATTCTGCTGTAGTCTTGTAACAGTTATAATTGTTTATAGCCTCATCTTTATACAAGCTTTACAAGCAATATAAAATCCTGTTTATGACACTTTTTCAATATTTACCTTTTATTATGATAGCATTACTAATAGCCTCTATAATCAGCTCCCTTTTTCTTAAGAAAAAAGACCTGCCTGTCGAATTATTTGTTGAGGGACTTAAATATGAAAATGACGGGCAGTTTGATGAAGCCATTATAAATTATGAAAATGCATTGAGTGAAGTTGGGAAGAACAGGTTTCACCATGACCTGAAAAATAAAATTATTCAGAAGATTAAAGTATTGCGTACGATCATTGAATACAAAAAAAATATTCAATTTATAAGGTAAAGTGGCTGGCAATAGTTTTAATACCTGGAATAGATTTTCTATAGCGTAGGTTTTGGTTACAGTCCCTGTCTTTACCGGGACTGTTTATTTGTATTACTTCTTTTGCTGTAATGCGTGAATGATATAAACTTTTTATTCAATTGTATCACAGTTACCGGGTAGAAGTAATTCATCTTTACAATAAAGCATTTGTAATAAGTAAATTCAAAAGAGAATGACAAAGATCATCAGGTTAAAAGGAAACTGGAAAGGGCAGAAAGAAAAACTCAAACAAAAATTTCCAATACTTACAGATGATGACCTGTTGTTTGAAGAAGGTAAAAGAGGTGAGATGTTAGGAAAGCTCGGAATTAAATTAGGGAAAACCAAAGAAGAACTGGAAAAAATAATGGAGTCATTGTAATGGTTATCAGCAGTTAGCCAGGGAGGGAAATTATATAGAATTTACAGTGAACAATAAAATGTGTGAATTATATAAGATAAAGGTAAAATAGTATAACATACACGGCAAAGTTGCCACTTATCTTTAATTAGTTTTTTGTGGATAAAATAGCGGGGCTGGATTTTTATCCCGGCCCTTTTTACTCTACGGTCTTTTGTCTTATCATTGAAGTTAAGTGTGAAAAAAATCACATCAGCCATTGGAAATAATAAAAAGCATCATTAAAGAATCTGTATGAAAGATCAGGGTAAAAAAGCGGATAGTACCGAACTGGAAAAATCAAAGGCACATATCATTGTTGAAATTATTGAGTATATGACAAATTCCGTCGTGATCAAAACGATCATCAAAAAGTCCACAGGTAATATTAGCGTAATGTCTTTTGACAGTGGCGAAGGGTTGACTGAAAAGACCTCCCCATTTGACACGTTTGTACAGATCATTGAAGGCAAAGCCGAGATCGTTATTGATAAAGAATCCAATTTACTCGAATCAAGGCAGGGAATTATCATTCCGGCCCATTCACCGAATTTCATAAAGCCAAATGGCCGGTTTAAGATGATCTCGACGATTATTAAAAGCGGTTATGAGTAATGATCACTTTCAGTTTATACAAATCTTAAATCTCCCGCAAAAAGTACAGATCAAAATTTTGCACCAACACTTATACCAAACAATGCCACCGATTTTTTTTCATCAGCACTCATTTTGCTCTGCAGGTTTGTTTTATAACCAAAGCTTGCCGTTGGAGTGATAAAAAACATATCATTAATAAGGAACATATGACCTGCTTGCAAGGAAGGAATGAAGATCATGGAAGTATAAGGGTCTTCGGGTGTTTGTGTATCAAGCATTATTTTATAGGTAAACAGGTCCGCCTTTACACCAATAAAAAAACGATGTGGCCTTAATAAGAAATAATAACGATAGCCTAAACCAGCTCCCAATCCGCCATTGTTTTGATTATAATAAAAAGAAGCTGTCGGGTCGCCCGCGATATAATAGCCGATCGTAGCGTGAAAGGAATGATGAAGCTTGGAATTGGTTGCCAGGTGTAGCCCGATAAACTTTCCGTCTTTATACCATTGAAATTCGGCACCAACATCTGCTGTGTTGAACCCTACTTCCATTTGCGCATGTGAAGTATTAAAAAGAAAAACAAGAAAAAAAAAGGTGGCGGCTTTTTTCATGGATTGAATTTGCGACAAGATAAAAATTTATCTGACAAATAAAAAGCAATAGGTTTTATATAAAGATTGTTCTGAAGTCTCTCCTTTGGGGAGATTTAGAGGGGCTTTAGAATTTCGGGCAATTGAGCTTCTTCAAACTCCTGTCAACCGGTTTTCTAATATAAATAAGAGAAAGCTCTATACCACCACGCATATTGGAGGCAGGCTGCAGGCTTGAAATATTTACATCGTATGAAGCGCCAATCTGGACATCACCAAATTCCAAACCAACATACGGAATGAGTGCATCGGTAACATTATTAAACCTTGCCCATGCGCCCATATAAACATTTACAGGATTTTCTTCATCATAATTAAGGTTCATTGCATAGGCGCCGCCAAACATAAGATTGTTGGCATTTGCCTGGAAACTATAGTTAGCGCTAAAGTGAAAGGCATTGTATTGATTGGTTGGTAATCGGCCACCCGCTTGCAAGGTTGTTCTTGAATTCAAATAAAATTCGCCGCCCTGGAAAGTTTCTTTAGGACGATTGATATGATACATAGAAGCGCCGATATAAACATTATTGTAACCATTGGTGCTCCCATTGTATAATATACCAGCATTAATATCCAGGTATTTTACCTGTAGGTCACTTTGAGGGAAGATCTCACTTGTTTGCCCGGTAAAACCCAACGCTGTCAATTCATCTTCAAAATCCAGGATACTTACATTCAGTCTTTTATCGGTATATGATCCCTGAAAACCTACGCCTATCTGGTGATAACCATTTTCGTCAAGTCCTTTATGATAGGCCGTGGAAAGTGAAAATTGGTTGGTTTCTAAAGCGCCATTACCATTTTGATCATTCAGAAATAATACGCCAAAACCCCAGCGATCAATATCAGCTAATTGGCCCGGCAATAAATGAAAATCTGCGGAACCTGTTTTGGTAACAAACGCATTGTTGATTGAAGGCCATTGATTCCTGTAATTGCCGGCGAGCCGGACGGTGCCATCAAACTTTCCCGTTAATGCGGGATTCAACGTAAGGGGCGAAGCAAAAAATTGAGAAAAATTTGGATCCTGTGCAAACGACACAGAAACAAAACTTGCAAATAACAATAGGCTCAGGACGGGTTTCTTCATCACAAATTAATAAGAAGATAAATGTACAGTTTTTCAGAGACCTGTGAAACTTAAAATTAGCTGCTTTTAAACCTGGCTTTTACTGCCAAAAGCAAGGTCGCCGGCATCACCGAGGCCGGGCACAATATAACCTTTGGCCGTTAACTCTTCATCTATATCGCCGCACCAGATAGTAACTGACGGGTCTTCCCTTTTTACATATTCGATCCCTACACTGCAGGCGATAGCACAAACAACATGTATTTCTTTTGGCGGTCCTTCTTCTTTTAAGAAATGGATCGTTTTTACGAGTGAAGCACCGGTGGCAAGCATTGGATCAGAAATAATAAGAATTCTGTCTTCAAGATCAGGACAGCTCATGTATTCAAGACTGATCTCGAATGTGCCATCTTTTTCATGTTTGCGATACGCAGCGGCAAACGCATTATCTGCTTTGTCAAAATAATTAAGCAAGCCGTTGTGCATAGGTAAGCCAGCACGAAGAATAGTAGCAAGTACAGGTTGATCTTTTAAAACTTTGCTGGTGGCTGTTCCAAGTGGGGTTTCAACTTCTATTTCTACAAAAGGTAAGACCTTACTTATTTCATAAGCCGCGATTTCGGCAATACGCTCAAGATTGTGACGAAACCGCAGCCTGTCTTGCTGAATATTGATGTCACGCAGTTCATTTATCCAGTTGCTGACAAGAGAATGCTGTTCGCTTAAATTTACAATCACAGTTTTGATTTTATTCCAAAGGAACTCCTTTGGAGGATTTTTGATTTCGGATCTGCAATTGCGAAAGACATTCATCCAAAATCGAAAGCAGTACTTTTACAAATCTAAAATCTTAAATCCGCAATCTAAAATCAAAATGGTTTATCGTGCATTAGGGGTTCTATTTTCTGATTCGGGGTACTCAATTGCTTTTGCTGAATTTCATGAAAATGCCGGAGTATGGACCGTTGAATTAAAAACAGATCGTTCATATCCCACAGGGAATAGTATTTCATTAATTGAAAAATTTATTGAGGAAAATAATTTACAGTACCAGGTTGCGTTGATCACCGTGCATGCGGAATCAACAGGCATTTTATTTAGTGGCCCTACTATTGCTGCTGCCACCGGTCTGCCGGTTATAACTGATCTTACCGCTCTTGATATGGCACTTGGAGGCAATGGGGAGTTTTATAGTACCGCATCAAAAAGACTAGCTATTTCAGGTGAGAACATTGCTGATTTAAATAAAACGATCTGCGTGGCTTTTATGGGTATTCTTCGCTGGCGGGAAGAATATAATTTTTTATCTTCCGTTACCGGTGCAAGCCGTAGCAGCATAGGTGGTGCTGTATGGCTTGGACAAGAGGCATGATGTTATTCGTTCGAACCTGAGGATTTTTAATTCTCAGGTTTAAGAATTTTAATGAAAAGGTATTTATGCAAAGGTCTGCTGTCAAAAAGATAAAAAATTCCGCAAACGGAAATGGACATTCAAAATATCCGGAGCCGGGATCGAAACAAGAAAAGCAGGTTTTTAAGAAACTTCAGAATAGACTACGTAGCCACTTCGATGTAGTTTTTTCGGACCGGCTGGCGCCCTGCACAGTAGTTGTAATTCCTTCTCTTTCGATGGACCAGGAAATACTATCCAAGATCAGTGGTATCAATCATTACGAGGAAAGGCTGCTTTGTATGCTTTTGTTATTGCGTATGCCGCGTACGAATGTAATTTATGTTACCAGTGAAACGATAGATCCTGTGACAATAGATTACTATCTACATTCATTGCCTGGCGTTACAGGGTATCATGCTATGCGGAGGCTTACCTTGCTAAGTTGTAATGATTCTTCTTCCAAACCGCTTACGCAAAAAATATTAGAGCGTCCGCGGTTGGTTGAGCGCATCCGTCAAGCCATCTTGCCGGATCATGAAGCACATATGGCTTGTTTTAATGTGACCTCTCTGGAAAGAACACTTTCCGTGCAGTTACAGGTTCCGGTTTTCGGTTGCGATCCCGATCTATATGAACTTGGCAACAAAAGTAATGGCAGAAAGATCTTCCGGGAATGCGGACTGCAAGTCCCTTTCGGTTTTGAAGACCTTCATTCAACACGGGATATTGTGGAAGCGCTTACAGCATTGAAGAAAAAAGATCCTGAAATAAAAAGAGCAGTGGTAAAGGTAAATGATGGTTTTTCCGGCGATGGCAATGCGATATTTTCTTTTAGTGGTGCCCCGAAAAAAAGTGATAGCAAAATTTGGATCAGGGAAAATTTGCGGCAAAATTTAAAGATTGTTTCAGATGACCTTTCTTACGATCTGTTTATGGAAAAGTATAAACAAATGGGTGGAATCGTCGAGGCATTTGTTGAGGGCAAAGAAAAGGAATCTCCATCAGTGCAGTGCCGGATCATGCCCAATGGCGAATGCGAGGTGCTTTCAACACACGACCAGGAATTAGGAGGAGAAAGCGGGCAGGTTTATATCGGCGCTCATTTCCCGGCAGCAAAAGAATATGCTATAGATATTGGTAAAATGGGAAAACAAGTGGCTGAGGTACTGCGCAACAAAGGTGTGTTGGGAAGGTTCGCTATAGATTTTATATCTGTAAAGGAAAAAAAAGCGTGGACACATTATCCTATCGAGATCAATCTGCGCAAAGGTGGGACTACACATCCCTATGTAACCCTGCAGTTTTTAACTGATGGCAATTATAAAGCAGAGGAAGGTTTGTATTATACTGCAAACGGGCAGGTGAGATATTATTTCTGTTCCGATAATCTTAAAAGTGAACAATTCCACGGTCTTACTCCACATGACCTGATCGATATTGCTATGCTGCATGACATACACTATGACGGAACATCGCAGGAAGGTGTGCTATTTCATCTTATCGGGGCGTTATCACAGTTTGGTAAACTGGGTGTAGTTTGCATCGGCAACTCGCCTCAACGGGCAGTTGAATATTATAACAAGACCGTAGAAGTTCTCCAGTTGGAAACGGTTCATCCGTTATACACTCACTGATTCTCTTGTTAAAAAATATTTTGAAAAAAAGTTATCCTTATTTTTAAAGTATAAACAGGGCCACTACCACCATGCGCACCAAAGAACAACTCAAAAAAATTTCTGAAACTTATTTCCAGGCATTAAGGGATAAAAATTTTTCAGCAATTCCTTTTAGCGATGATATCGCTTTTAGAGCTCCCCTTGCACCAGGCGGTTCTCAAAATCCTATAAAGGGGAAGCAAAATGTATTTGAACAATGGTGGAAACCATTGGAGCCAGCACTGGATGGAGTTACAATAAACATAGTAGATCATTATTATAACGAGTCATTGACTGAATTAATTACAAAAGCAGATATAACTATAGCTGTGCTTGGGGTTACGTTGCGTGCAGCCGATCGTTTTATAATAGACAACGAAGGAAAAATTACCGGGCAGGAGAATCATTTTGACGCAAGCCCAATGAAAGATTTTATTCATCACATTTGTCTTCGTTCACTGGATTTTGATATGACGAAAAACTTTTATGGAAACATTCTTGGCTGGAAACTGGTAATTGATAATCCTGAACTGATAATTTTCATGGCAGGATCTGTTTTTATAGCTTTTAAGAAAGCTGATCCAAGAGATAAACAATATTCATCATTCAGTCCTTTTGAGGTTGGGCTTGATCATATAGCTATCACCTGCGAGACGGAAGAAGAATTGCATCGTTTTACAAAAAAAATAACTGAGGCGGGCGTTGAGAACACCGGCGTAAAATTAGACGGAGCTTTGAATAAACTGTATGTTGCTTTTAAAGATCCGGACCGGATCGCCTGGGAGTTTTATATGAAATAGGGTGTAGGATTTCAACATTTTATTGCCTTTTTTCAGGAATATAAATTCTTTCATTTCCGCTCGTATCCCTTTATTTTATAAGTCTTTAAGAAATCATTAATTTCAGTCATTAAAGGCCAGAACCGGCAACTGTAAAATATATTTTTCCTCATTTATCAATGATGGGTAAGGAGACAGCTATAGCATCACTTAAAGAGAAGATTGACGGACTTAACCAGTTAGCCTGGGAAGTACGGGTCAATGATTCTCCAAAAGCTTTTCAATTAAGCGAGGAGTCTGTAAAACTTGCACGAAGTATTAATTATACGAAAGGATTAGCCGAAGGACTTCGCTCATTAGGTTTTGCCTATATCCGGCTTTTTAAAAATGAGGAGGCGGCTCCACTTCTCAGGGAAGCTCTTTCTTTGTTTCAATCCTTAAATGATATTAAAGGCCAGGCCATCACTTACGAATATTTAGGTATCATAGAACGCAATTGGGGAAACTTAGGCACGTCGCTGGAACTTTTGTTAAAAGGAGATGCGCTGATCCGGCAAGTGGGTTCGGTGGAAATTGAAGTAACCAGTAGTTACCAGATAGGGGTTACATATAAACACCTTGGCAATCACGAAAATGCTCTTGATTATTTGTACAAGGCTCTTTCTATAGCGAAAAGCTCAGGCAATATCTTAATGGAGGCATATGCCACTAATATTATCGGTTCGATCTATTTTGATAATGGAGATTATAACCATGCATTGGATTGTTACCAACATGGTCTTGTTATCCGCCGGGAATCTCATGATAAATGGGGAGAAGCGGGAAGTCTGGATAATATCGGGTTTACCTATCTTAAATTAAAAGATCTTGATAAAGCAATTGATTACTGTAAACAAAGTTTGGCAATAAGTCAGAGTACAGGTGATAAAAAAGGAGAAGCAAATGCGTTGCTTCACCTGGCAGAAATATATGAACAGGCTCGTGATATTAAGCAGGCATCAAAATTTTCAAACAAAAGCCTTGAAATAAGAAAAGCAAGGGGAGATAGAAGAGGAGAAACAGAAGTTCTTTTATTTCTTGCAGATCTGCATAAGAATAGTAAGGAGACAGAAAACAATCAAATTTTTGAATGGCTCTCGGGAGCGCTGAAGATCGCTCAGGAAATAAAGGCACAGGATCTTTTAAGCAAGGCTTATTATAATTTACATGAGTACTATACAAAAAATGGAAATTTTAAAGAGTCCCTTATTAACCTGGAAGCCCACCTGCAGATAGAAAAAGAGCTTCATAAAAATACGATCAATCAAAAAGTTGCCAACCTTGAGATTTCTCA
>DASUTO010000563.1:0-8743 GCA_036374555.1 Chitinophagaceae bacterium | reverse complement strand
AATGCGAAATGGCTGCAATAAAAACCAACCATCCCCACAAAAGAAGATAAAATGAGTTGTTGGCAACATCATGCTTCGCTTTTTCAATCATTGACTGAATAAGATGCAAGCTTTGCTCGGCTGAAAATTTCTGGTTGTCTTCCATATTGATCGATTGTAAAATGAAAACCAAATGCCCTGTTTTTGTACCAGGGCATTTAATTACTTAAAGAACTATTTGTACTGTGATAAAAAATAGCCGACCTGGCTCTTTCCCCAATTAGGATGAATATTCGTTTCTGGCTTAAATGTATCGTAAAGTTTTTGGGCTTTTTCAAACAACACTTTTGCCTCCTCTTTACTTCCACCAAATTGTTCAGGCGTATAAAATTTATCCTGGCCTTCAAGTACATAAACTCTCGGATTTTCAGGATTTAATTTTTTTGCTTCATCCAGCATAGCTTGTGCTTCCGGTCCATAAGTCATATAGCGGTTCATAGGGTCACCCAGCATACGTAATGTGGCGATCATTTTCTTTACTATAAATATTTCTGAATTGTTTTTTGCCAGCTCTTCTGCCTTTTTTATTTGCTTATCAGCTTTGTCGGCATAAGGATCTGTTTTGTCAGCTTTTGCCGCCATCATATCTCCACCAGCTCCGGCCATAGTGCCCGCACTTGCATTACAAAATGCAGCATAATAATAGGCCAGCCACTGATTCTTTTCTGCATCAGCAATACGCTCAAAGGCATTTGCAAGGTCTGTATAACCTTCAACAGTGTGTGTTGAATCAATTAATGCAATTTTAGCCTCCATGGCTTTTACAAATTTCTCCGGCATTTGTGCATAAGAAAAGCTTGCAACAAACATTACGGATAAAATAAAAATTGTCTTTTTCATTGTTTATCGTTTTAAGTTTTTGAAATAATATTAAAATAACCGGTCAACTGTTTGTTGTGATCTATCAATACCAAAGCTGAAAAATGCTCCGATATACACAAAAATTCTTGAAGGAGGAACAATTTGTTCTTTTCTTAATCCATTATAAGAATACTCGTATCCATACACTTGTTTTATACCAAATACATTGCTGATAGAAAGAACATATACCACAAAATTCTTCGTATTCTCTTTACCGATGCTTGGCAAATAATTAAATGCAACACTAAAATTGTGATAATCCTGCACCTTGCCCATGTCGGCAAAATAATAGTTGCTTCCGTCAAATCTTATATTATAATAGGGACGACTGCTTGCATAATTGTAGGCGCCGTTGAATTGCATCTTCCATGGCTGTACAAATTTTTTCACTACTACCGATGCAGTATGCGTTGCGGCGAAATTCGGCATCGTAGCATACGGGAAATTCAGATAATCTCTTTTTGTATCAAGAAATGAATAAGAGATCCAATAGTCAACATTCTTGATCGTTTTCTTATCTCTCCAGAAAAATTCAAATCCTTTTGCATCTCCAAACCCGTCATTATTTATCGCCTGGTCTCTTCCGCTAACAAGTCCTGTTTTAATAAGGTTATCATATTTTTTATAAAAAAATTCTGCCCGGAATGTTCTCACATTTGTCACCTTCATGTATTGGGCAATATAATGCGTCGCTTTCATAAATACCAGGTTACCGGCTGAAGCTGGAGGCAAATACCTGCTTTCCGGGTTTTGATAAAATATACCATAGGCCAATGATGCCTGTGCCTGCTTGCTTAGTTTGTAGGCCAATGAAAAACGTGGAGCAATGTTGGTCTTATCAATAAGGGAGGATTGTTCGAACCTTGTTCCGATTTTCGCGGCAAGATCATTTGTTATATAAATATCACTTTCCGCAAAAACTGATTTAATATTTGCTTTTAATCTGCCAGGGAATTTTTGACCATTATACATTGTATAATCAGATTTCTCATCGCTCTGGTTATACTCACCACCAAAACGGAGCATAGATATTCCCTTCAATCTTCTTTCGAATATTAATTTGCCGTTGAAATAATTCGAAGTAAGATCAAGATCAAATGTTTTGAATTCCAGGCCAGACAAAACCACCTCATTTTTATTGGCGTCTTTCATTCCTGCTTTTATATCGTCCTGGTTAAATGTATAGGAGATACCTGCATACATTTTCCATCTCTTGCCTAATTTTTCTTTCCATGATAAATTATGAAACGTATTAAAATTGGCAACGCCGAACCGATCTAAGTAACCGAGTGAATCAATACTCTTTTCAGTATAATCAAGATTGCTTTTGTTGAAGTACCCGTAATATTTTATCATGCCTGTTGAAGAGGTTTTGATCCGGAAATTGATATCGCCACTGTGAAACACGGGAACCTCCGAGTAATCTTGTTTTTGTTTGATGATAGCAAAGGCAGGGGCGAGATTTGTATAACTGTATGCACCACCCCAGGAAGATTTTTTATTTTTTGATAATGCCTGGTATCCGCCATTAACTCCAATAATAGATACCCCAAGACTTGCAGAAGTTCTGTCGGGCAGATCAATCGATTCCAGGATCAGTGCAGATGATAAAGCCTGCCCATATAAAGCTGAATATCCTCCCGTGCTGAAAACGGTCCCTTTAAAAAGAAATGGAGAGAATCTTCCGTATGAGGCAATGTTAGGAGAACTGCTATGAAAGAAATTATTTACTAATGTGCCATCGATAAAAATTTTTGTCTCTTGTGCTGTACCACCACGAACAAACAAACCTTCACTCTCTCCTACCTGCTGTGCACCGGGTAATGTTTTTAAAGCACCGGTTATATCTCCATTAGCACTTGCGGTGGTTACAATGTCTATTGGATTCAAAACAGCGGCAGCTCTTTTCCGATCACTTGCTTCAAATATGCCTGCACTGATAACAACTGCTGACAATTCTGTTATTTCCTCTTTCAATAAAATATCAATTGTCAAAGCGCCTTTTCCTTCAAGTCTTATTGTTTGCTCAAATGGTCTGTAGCCAACTGAAGTTGCCGTCAATATCAATTCCCCCTTCTCCGAAGTTTTAAAAGAATATTTACCAGATGAATCAGTTGTAGCGCCATCATAAGTATCTTTCAACGTAATGCTGACACCAATAAGAGGTTTTTTTTTATCTGCTACTTTTCCGGAAATAGTAGTTTGAGCCGAAACCAAACTGGTAACTCCGGGAAAAAGAATAAAGAATAAGGTTTTGGCGATTGGTTTCATGGTCGTTTTTCGCTTTAGGACTACGAATATAAAGTAGTTTATATCATAAACCAAATTTATTTTTGAAACAAAAAAGGCAACCCGGTCCAGGTTGCCTTTGCTTAGGAAGAAAAAGATATTACTTCTTATACTGAGGTATTAATTGTTTCGCCATATCCACCATCTTCTTAATTCCTTCTTCTGGCAAATTACCTTTTTTGAATTCACCCAATAAGTCAGGCATCTTATTTTCCATTTCCATCAGGAAATGATCTTCAAACTCTCTCACCCTGTTTACAGGTACATCTCTTATCAAACCATTTGTACCGAGATAAATAATAGCTACTTGTTTTTCAACCGCGAATGGAGTGTATTGGGGTTGTTTCAGAATTTCTACGTTACGGGCACCTTTATCTATTACATTTTTAGTTGCAGCATCAAGATCGCCACCGAATTTTGAGAAAGCTTCCATTTCACGATAAAGAGCCTGGTCAAGTTTCAATGTACCGGCAACCTTCTTCATGGATTTGATCTGTGCATTACCACCTACACGACTTACCGAGATACCAACGTTGATCGCAGGACGGATACCAGAGTTAAATAAGTTTGTTTCCAAAAATATTTGCCCGTCAGTAATAGAAATTACGTTTGTTGGAATATAGGCTGATACGTCCCCGGCTTGTGTCTCGATGATCGGCAAAGCTGTCAACGATCCACCCCCTTTCACCAAATGCTTAATGGTATCAGGAACATCATTCATGTTCTTTGCAACATTATCATCACTGATAATTTTTGCAGCTCTTTCCAATAAGCGGCTATGCAAATAGAATACGTCACCAGGATAAGCTTCACGGCCCGGAGGACGACGAAGCAGCAATGATACTTCACGGTAAGCAACAGCTTGTTTTGAAAGATCATCATAAATGATCAATGCCGGACGTCCGGTATCACGGAAAAATTCTCCGATAGCTGCACCGGCAAACGGAGCATAGAATTGTAATGGAGCCGGATCGCTTGCAGAAGCCGCAACGATAACTGTATAAGCCATTGCTCCTGCATCATGCAAAGTCTGCATTACGCCTGCAATGGTGGATGCTTTCTGACCGATCGCTACATAGATACAATAAACAGGTTTGCCTGCTGCGTAAAATTCTTTCTGGTTAATAATTGTATCAACACAAATTGCTGTCTTGCCAGTTTGACGATCACCAATCACCAACTCACGCTGACCACGACCGATGGGGATCATTGCATCAATTGCTTTGATACCTGTTTGTAAAGGTTCTTTAACCGGCTCGCGGAAAATTACACCCGGCGCTTTTCTCTCGAGCGGCATCTCATAACGTTCGCCACTGATGGGACCTTTACCATCTATCGGCTCACCTAAGGTGTTTACTACACGGCCTACCATTCCTTCACCAACTTTAACAGAAGCGATCTGCCCGGTGCGTCGAACTCTTGAACCTTCCATTATTCCGCCTGTTTCTCCCATCAATACCACACCCACATTATCCTCTTCAAGGTTAAGCGCAATTGCACGAACACCATTTTCAAATTCTACCAGCTCACCATAACCCACATTGCCCAGTCCATATACAAGGGCAATTCCATCACCCACCTGTAACACAGTTCCAACTTCTTCAAGTTCTGCGGCGGAGCTAAAATTGCTTAACTGCTCCCGCAGTATCGCACTTATTTCTTCCGGTTTCATCTTTACCATATAATCTCGTTTTTACCCCCAACCCCTAAGGGGAGTTTTGGAAATTTACTTTTCAATATAGCAACGTAGGGATTCGATGCTTTTATTTTTATCTATGTAACAAACAATAGTAGTTCTATTATGCTTCTTTTGCGTCGCATTCTTCATCAATCTGTAATTCTATTCATCTAAATAAAGAACTCCTTCCACCTAAGTTTCTCCGCCGCGGCGGAGGACAGGGGGTTACCTTACCTTATAAATGAAATCGTTATTCTCAAACAGTTTTCCAATTTGCTTGAAATCGTATGATACACTTGCATCAACCAATTTATCGCCCGTTTGCATTATAATCCCGCCAATAATATTCTTATCTACTATAGTTTCCAGTTCTAAATTTTTTATTTCAGTAGTGGTTTTAATAAACCGGATAATGCCTTCTCTCAATTCATCACTTAACGGAACCGCCGTTGTTACTTTTACTATATGAATATTTTTATATTCCTTATACTGTTTTATAAACTCAGTGCTTATTTCTGGTAATGCTCCTTCCCTGCCCTTAGTGATTAATAAACGTATAAATTCACCGGTCAACTGTCCTATGTTATCCTTTGCAACCGCAGTTACGATCTTTCCTTTTGCATCAGATTTGATTACCGGGCTGCGGAGCATATTTACAAAATCAGGGTTGCTTTTGCATACTGATTGCAACCATTGCATGTCTGCAAACGCTTTCTCCAGCTCGTTTCTTTCTATGGCCAGCCCGAGCAGTGATTTGGCATACCGTGTCGCTATTCGTACGTTAGACATATTCTAAAGGTTCAAGGTACAAGGTGCAAGGTACAAGTAGTGAGTTTTCATCTTGTGCCTTGCACCTTGTGCCTTTTTTCTTAATTCAATTTTATTTCATTCACAAGCCCCCTGATATAGGCTTCCTGTGATTCTTTATTTTCCAATTCCCTTCTTAATATTTTTTCAGAAACTTCGATCACCATTTTACCTACCTGGTTCTTTACATCTGTAATAGCACCCATCTTTTGCGCTTCAATTGCAGCCAGCGCTTCTGCAATGATCTTTGATCCTTCAGCTTTTGCAGCTTCTTTTGAATCATTGATGATCTTTTCTTTTGTTTCTCTTGCTTCTTTCAGCATCTGGGCTCTTTCTTCACGGGCCTGCACCAACAAAGCTTCATGCTCACTTTTCATTTGCGCCATTTCTGCTTTTACCCGTTCAGCAGTGGACAATGCATCGGCGATGCCTTGTTCGCGTTGTTTCAAACCGCTCGTGATGGCAGGCCATGCATATTTTTTTAGGATGAAGAACACAATTAGAAAAGCCACCAGTGTCCACATCAACAGGCCAAATTCAGGTTTTAAAAGAGGATGCATATTTTTCTATTTCAAAAATTTAAAAATTTACCGCATCCTCCGCCCTGTGCTTTGGATGCAGTAATGTGTTCATTAAAGAACCATAGCAAGGAAACCTACGATGATCGCAAACAATGCTGCTCCTTCTACCAATGCGGCAGTAAGGATCATGTTGCTGCGGATATCGTTCAATGCTTCAGGCTGACGGGCAATAGCTTCAACAGCTCCTTTACCGATCTGTCCTACGCCAAGGCCAGCTCCCATAGCTGCCAGACCGGCACCAATCGCGCCGCCTGCGTTTGCTATGCTTCCTACAGTTTCTAACAGAAAGAAATCCATAATTGAACTTTTATTGGTTAAAAAATAAAACTCTAGTGTGCTGCATGTGATTCATCATGATGCGGTTCTTCAAATGCCTGGCCAATAAATACAGCCGTCAACATAGAGAAGATAAATGCCTGGATGAACGCAACTAATATCTCAATGAAATAAATAAATACTGTAAATGCGATGGAGAAGATCGAAGTTCCCCAACCGGCATATTGATTTAATCCTGCAAAAATGAAAATAAGTGAGACCAAACAAATAATGATAATATGGCCTGCCACCATGTTGGCAAAAAGACGTATGATCAATGCCATTGGCCTGATAAAAAAACTAAGTATCTCAACCGGAACCAAAATGAGCTTAATTCCAATCGGCATGCCCGGAGGATTGAATATATGTCCCCAATAATATTTTCTTGAGCTTGCCACGATCACAACCAGAGATATTAGACCAAGCACAACAGTAAAAGCAATATTACCAGATACGTTTGCGGTACCCGGTATCAACCCAAAAATGTTATTAATAAGAATGAAAAAGAAAACCGTAAGC
Source organism: Chitinophagaceae bacterium (assembly GCA_036374555.1). GTDB lineage: Bacteria > Bacteroidota > Bacteroidia > Chitinophagales > Chitinophagaceae > VBAS01. The sequence goes on along the minus strand of DASUTO010000563.1, from coordinate 1,654 downwards.
AGGTAAGGCAGATATTTCTCCCAGCGATTACCAAGATTTGGCTTCGCAACTTCGTCGCGAACAAAAGCAATAACAGGCTCCATTAAGTTTTGCATCCCGGTAGGTGCAGTTTTTACACCTTGTCCCTTCTTATACTTGTTTGCGATTGAGATCATGATCCAAACCAGCAATGTCAATGCAAGTATCATTTGCACAACGTTTCGTGTAAGAGAAAGATCATATACACTTACAGAAGGATCGATTTTACCGTCAGCCCCAACAGGCACGATTTTACCTGCATGAAGCCCTTCTTTCTTTACATCAACTCCTTCCGCTTTTAATTTTTCAACAGATCTCTCGGTCAACAAACGATAGCCGTCATGGTCATGTTCACCATGATGGAATTTTGATGACATAAAAACATCAAACCCTTTTTGCGGAGAATACAAAATAACCGGGAGTGGGATACCAACTGGTGTATGACTTCCATCTTTATTAATAATGTCAAAAAAATGAAACTCATGACCATCGAGAATATGACCGAAAATGACCTCCTGTGCGTTGAAACTTTTCTTTTTTGTGCTGTCGTTATCTTCCCCTCCGCCACTGGCAAAAGAAGACATCGAAATCAGAAGTGAAAAAATGCTGAAAGCCGCTACAGTAAAGGATTTCATTAGTCTTGAAGTCATACCCATCCCGAAATTTGGCGCAAAGATAAGGGGGCAGGGGTAAAAAACCACGAAATTGAATAGGCCTGAATAAAAAAAGAAGCTTCATTTTGAAGCAGTATTAAAGTGAAATTTTTAAGCCCTCCACAGCAACATTAAAGCCTTTGCTTTTCACTTCTTTATACTGTGTTGACGACTTGTCTATTAATGGATTTGTGTGATTAAAATGAATGAACCAGATCTTTTGCTTTTCGGTTAAAGACAAGTCGTTAAAAAGATCAACACTTTCCTGGATAAATGGGTGCGGCACTTCACGCATGTTTCGACCCGGCAGTTCGTCCTCCTTATAAAATGTTCCATCAAGAAAAAGATAATCGAATTGCTTTACCAATTGTTTTATGTCTCTTTCCCATTTTTGCCATTTATCAATATCCGGGATAAATAGAACTGTTTTGTTTCCTGTTTTAATTGAATAACCAACCGTTTCTGAAAATTCATCGCGATGAGGAACAAGAATTGGAGTGATGGAAATCTTATCCGTCAATTTAATTGAGCTATCCGCTTTTAGTTTCTGCAATTGAATATTTTTCAAACGTACTAATTGGCTCCAGGGGCCGTTAGTATTTAAATAATCGTACAGACGGGGCATTGCGTATACAGGAATTTCTTTTGTGTTCAATGCTTCTCTCCCGAGATACATCAATCCTGTGTAATGACCGATATGGGCATGAGTAAGAAAAATGCCGGATAGATTTCCTTGTTGCAATTTATCTGCATCGTGCATTTGTCCAGTAAGATCAGGCGTAGCATCAAAAATCCATTTTTGATTTGTTGATGGATCAAACAATGCAAGGCTGGATACTTTTTGTTTAGCAATTTTCTTATCCCAAAACTTTTTGCAGCATTCTTTATCACACCCAATTTGTGGATAGCCTGCATCCTGAGTAATACCAAGAATAATTAAGAAGGGATCCTTTTCTGCGGAAAGAAATGAAGTGAAAAGAAAA
>DASUTO010000562.1:0-6427 GCA_036374555.1 Chitinophagaceae bacterium | reverse complement strand
AAAGTGGTGTATGAAAACGAAGAGTTTAATTTGCTTCAGCATGCGTTGAATATTGAAGAAGGTTTGGAAGGCTTGCGTTATAATAATGTCGTGATCGCTACGGATGCAGATGTTGATGGCATGCATATTCGTTTGTTGCTAATGACTTTCTTCCTGCAATTTTTCCCTGACCTGGTAAAACATGAAAAAGTGTATGTGTTAGAAACACCATTGTTTCGTGTACGAAACAAACAGGAAACGATCTATTGCTATAGTGATGAGGAAAGAAAAGAAGCAATAAAAAAATTGGGTACTAAACCTGAGATAACACGATTCAAGGGTTTAGGTGAGATCAGTCCTGATGAATTTTCATTGTTTATTGGTTCTGATATGCGGAAGGCGCTGATGCGTTTGGAGCATGGCGATCATATTCAGCAATTGCTGGAATATTATATGGGTAAGAATACACCGGAAAGACAGGAGTTTATCATTGAGAATTTGAAAATTGAAATGGATAAAGTCGAGGGAGTGGTTTGAGGTTTGAAGTTTGGGGTTTGATGTTACCAGCTTTTGTAATCCTATTAAGCTTCAGTTGCGTCGCACTCTTGTACTTTCTATAATTCTATTCAACAATTATACGTGACGAAGCTCGATATCATACGAAAATCCAAATCACTTTTCATGAGGTGGAAGCTTCATGGGCTCTTTGAACCATTTGCAGAATTTTTTTTGAATGCTTATCACATGAGCAAGCTGAGTAAATGGAGAAGCAAAACAAAAGTGAATGGCTACAATGATTGGTACCAGGGCAAATGGGATTACAGCAGACGATATAATTTATATGAAGAAATAAGTAAGGCAGAAAAATTAGATACATTATCGATCGATTATTTTGAATTCGGAGTTTGTGGCGGGCATTCATTTAAATGGTGGCTTGAGCATAATAAGAATGGGGATTCAAAATTTTATGGTTTTGATACGTTTGAAGGATTGCCTGAGGCATTTGGTCCATTCGGAAAAGGGTCAATGGCTGTAGCTTTGGAATCTTTAAATATCAATGATCCCAGAGCAAGTTTTTATAAAGGACTTTTCCAGGATACATTAGTTCCTTTTTTAGAACATTATAAAAGTGAGCGAAAGAAATTAATTCATTTGGATGCTGACTTGTTTAGCGCCACATTATTTTCTCTATCGCAGCTATATCGTTATCTCAGTGATGGAGATATTCTTTTATTTGACGAATTTGCAGTGCCAAAACATGAGTTTATGGCATTTAAAATATTTACCGAAAGCTTTTATGTGAACTATGAAGTGATCGGTGCAGCAAATAATTATTTATTTCTGGCAGTTAAAATTAAGAAGTGATGTTACATATAGTTTTTCAACATGCAGATGTGAACCTGCTGAATGAAGCAATGAAATTGGATGAATCACTACAAGGCGAAGTGATAGAAATTAAGGACGAATGGGGTGTCGGTCCTTTAAAAGATATTGACACAGATGAAGGTTGGGATGCCAGGATAAATTGGTGGAAAGAATTGTTGGTCAGTTCGCCTTATGAAAAAAATCTCGGCACTTTTGATGACAGGCAAACTGTAAGATCAATAAAAGAAAAATTAGATGCCGACGAAACATTGGAAGCATGGATCTGGATGGGACAAAACCAGCATGATGTTACAGGTTATTATTGGCTGATGCCGCAATTGAAAGCTTACCAGGGCCGGGTAATGATCCTGTATCTAAACAATCTTCCTTTCATAAATGAGAAGGGCCAATTATTTTATCCATGGTCTGTTCATGATATTCTTCCAAAAGAAGTTGTCAAAGCAAAAAAACTGGCAAGACAAATCACTTTAAGTGAATTTGAAGTCGACCCCGATGAATGGAAAAAATTAAGTGATGAAAATGCAACGGTGAGGATTTTGGAAGGCGGCAAAAAGATCGTTGCTAAAGAAGAATCATTTTATGACAGTGAGATATTAAAGAATATTACAGCTGACTGGCAAAAAGCAACAAGAGCTTTATCAAATACATTACATCGCATGAAAATAAAAACCGGCGATGTATTTATTATGTGGAGGATGAAACAATTGATCAGTGCGGGAAAGATCGAAACAATGGGGAATGTAGATGGAGGATGGAAGGAATTCGATGTTCGTAAGCCAGGAAGCCAGTCAGAAAATGCAAATGTTGAAGCTGATACATTAAATAATCAATAATTGAAATCCTATATCCAGAATGGCAAAAGTTAAAGCGTCCGATATCCAAAATAATGAATCCGGATTGCCGGGCCAGTACAGAACCTGGTTTCTTGATTATGCATCTTATGTAATTCTCGAAAGAGCGGTGCCCGCTATTGAAGATGGATTGAAACCAGTACAACGTCGCATCCTTCATGCGATGAAAGAAATGGATGACGGCCGTTTCAATAAAGTAGCAAACGTGATTGGACAAACCATGCAGTATCATCCTCATGGTGATGCAAGCATTGGGGATGCATTAGTGAATATTGGTCAAAAAGACCTGTTAATAGAAACGCAGGGTAACTGGGGTGATGTAAGAACAGGTGATGATGCAGCAGCACCCCGTTATATTGAAGGTCGTTTAAGCAAGTTTGCATTGGAAGTTGCGTTCAATGCAAAAACAACCGAATGGCAATTAAGTTATGATGGAAGAAAGAACGAGCCGGTTACATTGCCAATGAAGTTCCCCTTATTGCTGGCACAGGGTGCGGATGGTATCGCAGTTGGTCTTGCAACCAAGATACTTCCTCATAATTTTTGTGAGCTGATTGATGCCTCTATAAAATATTTACGTGGAAAAAGGTTCGAGCTATATCCTGACTTTCAAACGGGCGGTCAGATCGATGTGGATGAATACAGCCAGGGCAAACGGGGTGGTAAAGTAAAAGTAAGAGCGCATATTGAAGAGCTGGATAAGAAAACTGTGGTAATCAAAAGTGTGCCTTACGGAATTACGACCACACAGATCATGGATTCAATTGTAAAAGCAAATGACCAGGGCAAGATCAGGATCAAAAAAGTAACCGACAATACAGCAGCTGACGTGGAGATCCAGGTTGACCTCGCACCAGGTATTTCTCCTGATCTTACCATCGATGCATTATATAAATTCACCGATTGTGAAATATCAATTTCTCCCAACGCCTGTGTGATCGTTGATCAGAAGCCGCAATTCCTCGCGGTAAATGATCTGCTTAAACTTTCAACTGATAAGACAAAAGACCTTCTCGAACAAGAGTTAAAAATAAGATTGGCTGAGTTACAGGAGAAGTGGCATTATACCTCATTGGAGAAAATATTCTTTGAAGAAAAAATTTATAAGGAGCTTGAAAAGAAACATGCTACATGGGATAAGGTGATTGAAGCAATTGATGAAGCATTCAAGCCATTTAAAAAACAACTAAAGAGAGCAATAACAAGAGAAGATATTATTAAACTAACTGAAAAGCCCGTAAGAAGAATTTACAGGCTTGATATCGATGAGTTGAATGATCAGATAAAAGGATTGGAAGCAGATATAAAACAAGTGAAACATGATATTGCCAATCTTGTTGATTATGCAGTTGCCTATTTTGAAAATCTTTTAAAGAAATACGGAAAGGATCGGGAAAGGAAAACGGAGATCAAAACGATCGAGGTGATCGAAGCGAAACAAGTAGCCATTGCCAATACTCGTCTATACATGAATCGCGAAGAAGGATTTATAGGTACAAGTTTACGTAAAGACGAGTTTGTTGTTGAATGCAGTAATCTTGATGATATTATTGTTTTCACCAAGGGTGGTATCATGAAAGTGGTGAAAGTGGGAGAGAAGACGTATATAGGTAAGGATATTCTCCATGCGGCCGTTTTCCAAAAGAATGACGAACGTACTACATATAATATGATCTATATGGATGGTACGAATGGAAAAAGCTTTGCAAAACGATTTAATGTTACCGGTGTAACGAGAGATAAAGAATATTTTGTAGCTAAAGAACATGAGAGGAGTAAAGTGCATTATCTAAGTGTGAATCCAAATGCGGAAGCCGAAATTGTAAAGATCATTTTAACACCCGGATCCAAAGCCCATAAAAAGGAATTTGAATACAATTTTGCCGAATTGGAGATCATGGGGCGAAGCAGTAAGGGAATTACTGTAACAAAATATCCGATAAAAGCCGATGGAGTGAAATTAAAAGAAGCTGGTAAATCAACGATCGCTGGTAAAAAACTTTGGTACGATGATCAGTTCGGAAGATTGAATGCAGATGAAAAAGGGCAATACCTGGGCATGTTTGATGCTGACGATAAGATCCTGGTTGTATATAACGATGGCAACTATGAAATAACAGACCAGGAACTCACACAAAAACTGGATGCAGAAAAGGTATTGCTGATCGAAAAATTTGATCCTGAAAAAATTGTCACTGCAGTTTATGCCGACATGGATAAAAAGCAATACATGGCAAAGCGGTTTAAGATCGAAACAACTACGTTAAAGAATAAATTCCTTTTCATTAAAGAAGGAGAAGGCAATTATGTAGAAGCTGTTACTACGGACGCCGAACCGGTTTTGGCCGTACAACAGGGCAGGGGTGCACAAATAAGAAAGGGAAAAATGAAATTGGAAAAAGCTGTGGAGTTGTCAGGGTGGAGAACCGTGGGTACAAGATTATTGGATTATAGTAAGAGTGTAGAAATGGAATGGGTCAAACCCAAAGGCAGCAGTCAGCCAGAATTATTTTAAACCTTAAATTCCCTAAAGGGACTTTTAACTGTGATAATTCTTTCAAGGCAGAATAGAAATTCAGCTGCTGAATAAGTTAAGGTAACTATATACCAGTTGGGACAAAGCCGTACACAAAAAGAAGAAATGACTATGCTGTTTTAATGGTTTTGTTTTTCTTTTCTTCAATTAACTCAATAAGCATTTCGACATACTTTTTATGGGCATTAAATTCATTAACGCCAACTTCCTTTAAATCATAAGCAGATAGTAGTTTCTTCACTCCCTCAGTTAATAGGTCTTGTAATGCCTCTACTGGCAACGTTTGATAAGTTGCTTGTCTCATTTTAAAAATTTTACCTGAAGATGTCGATAAACCAAAAAAGTACAGAGAGACAATATTGCCGTTCCTAATTGTCGGCAGGGTTGATTGAGGCTCAGAACAAATTTAGAGACATATAAGGTAGGCTATTTCAACGACGTGACCAAAATAGGTTAGTCCCAACTGGTATATAGTTACCTAAATTAATTATAGTTGAATATTGTTCTATTGCTTAAAGCCTTCCGCCCGGGGCGGAAGGTTTGGAGGGTTTTTCTTTTTCTTGATCCTGATAGTTGCATTTTTTTCCAGGTTGCTGGTAAGTCTTAATTCATAGCGTTTATTTCCATCATTTACGATCATTAATGCTGTATTTGGAGGAATAGAACCGAGGTTGTCAGCAAACATTGTTATTTCATTGATCTCTCTTGTTGTATCAAGCGGAATATCAAAGTGAACGGATCTCGTTGTGAGTATCCGGTTAAAGGCGATCAGCTTATCATTCAGGAAAACTGAAATAGAATCCCCGTCAATTTCGCCATTGTCATAAAAATCAACTTTGATGGAATCAGCTTCAACAGTCAATTCCTGCGCAACTACTTTTTCTCTTTCCTTATATTGATTACTCACCACATAATTAACTACATTTCTCGGTTGAATTCTTACTGCTGCTATTGTATCCGCTTCAGATGGACGCCATACCTGGAATGTTTCTTTAAAAGCTTTTATCGCATTCATGACTGAATCCTGCTTCAGTGAATCAGTGTTCAGATTAAGTGTAAATAAAATTTCCGGGCAGGTATACTTATATTCAGGCTTACTTATAAAAGATCCTTTTAGTACAGAATTTAATTGGGACACTCTCAATGTCGCCGCTAAATTCATAGCACAGTCAACATCACGATTATAATACGAACCATAATAGGACACCGGGATATTTGAAATATAAACGAGTCTTGTGGTGGAATTATAAGTGCCGCGGACCGGTATGCTTCGATAAGTGTTCTTAAAAAAGTAATTCAATACACCTTTCACATTATTGTTGTCCTGTACAAGAATAAGTTCAACCAGGTAGTTGCTGTACGTATTGCGCAACTTTACATTAGCTGCTCCATACCAATAACCTGTTGGTGATTGAGCAAAAACCTGTAAGGTGAATAACAACGCTATGAGGAGAAAAGGTTTTTTCATGGAACAGGAGGGTATTTAAAAACTGTGCTTAAGTATAACGCGGTTTTACCCGAAAAATTACTTGAATATACACATCATATTTGCTTAGCGAGGGTTAAATAAGTTGGTTTGTGCGTTGGTTCTCCCCCTTCAGGGGAGTTAGCGGGTATATCGTTTCATTTCTCTCTCCACATCACGGTTTTTAATGGTTTCCCGTTTATCGTGGAG
>DASUTO010000561.1:0-20511 GCA_036374555.1 Chitinophagaceae bacterium | reverse complement strand
GGATCTGATTAAATTGTGGCCGCAAGCTCCTTTTCATCTCAGTTTGTTCTTCAAAAATCCATTTAATGAAATCCACATCTTTATAATAATTGATCATACTATCCGAGACATCTTTGTTTGAAACCAATCGCATTCCTCCGGCGTTTCGCAATTGTATAATTGTCCTGTCATTCACCGTGAAAGGAGCACCGCGGTGAATGAAACGAAAAAAATAGTAGATATCTCCTGCAAATTTTTCTCTTTCAGGATGTCCCAATAATAAAACAAGAGAGTCTGCTATATTTATTGTTGTCTCGCAAACTTTTATTCGCTCGTTAAACTCAGTAGTGTCAGCTGCAAGATCTTCTGCATATGATTTTATGTATTGCTTTTCCCTATCCTTTTCTATTTTATGTTCCAATTGATACTCCGCAAGAAATCCGCAGAATACGGCCAGGAACAACATGAGAAACTCCCAGAAATAATGGGTCCATTTTTTTCGGGCAGTATGGGTGTGGGTATGTACTTCCATATTATTTTTGAGGTTCGAAGTTTGATGTTTTCCCCACGGCTAACGGCTCGTAGGTTTCTTCATTCCAGGTGATATTCTTCTTTTAGCATTGCAATCAGGCTCTTCGCTTTATTTAATAATCCCTGCATTATTTCCCGCCGCACAATTGAATTCCCTTTATAAAACTGCAGTTGATTCGAATATTCAAATAATTCTTCTTCTTTTCCTTTCCGTAACATAAATGCGGCGGGATTTTTAATGAATGCGGAATCCAGCAGGTTTTTATTTGACCTGAAGAGAATATAACGGGAGTCAAAAATCTTGTTCTGTAAAAAATTTAAATGAAAAAAAATCTGATTTGATCCGCTTTCTATATTTAACAGGGTACTTCTTACCAGTGCATCATAATCATTCAACGAATCAGCAACATTCGTTTTCCGGAATAAGCGGAAAAAACCCGCATTCTTCAGCTGTTCAATCGTTCTGTCGTGATATTCAAATGCATTATAAATACGCATAAATGCAACCATCCTGTATAAAGTAACAGCATCTCTTTCCGTTGCAGGTTTATTCAGCTCAAACTGAATGGAATCGATCCTTGCCGCCTGGTTTCTCCACCAAATTACGTCATAGTTCAAATCAGCCGTGTCCTTTCTTAAATCTTCGAGAAGTGAAGCAGCATATTTTTTCTCCCGCTGGTGTTCTATCACATGTTCCAATTGATATTCTGCAAGAAAACCGCAAAACACAGCCAGGAATAGCATGAGAAATTCCCAGAAGTAATGACTCCATTTTTTTCGTGCGGTATGTGCATGGTGATGAACTTCCATTTCAATCACTTTTAAAATACCTGTAAAGAAATGCTGCGGCAAATCCTACAATCATATAAATGATCAGCCGGATCATCCTGCCTTTATTTTCGGGACTCATGTAAATAGATTTACCTGTAATTTAATGAAAGAAATAATTTTTTACTTATTAAACCCCGGGCCTTTTAAGGTTGTTCCGCTTTTTGTACCAGTGTGTTTTCCATTTTCAATTATCAATTGCCCGTTTACCAGCACATAATGAAATCCTGCAGAGAATTGATGTGGATGTTCAAAGGTTGCTTTATCTGTTACTTCATTCAGATCAAAGATCACAATATCAGCAGCCATTCCTTCTTTTAATAAGCCGCGGTCTTTCAATTGAAATTTTTGCGCAGCAAGCGAGGTCATTCTTCTTATCATTTCTTCAAGCGAAACTAATTTTTCATCCCGCACATATTTTGCAAGCACTCTTGCATTGGTGCCATAAGCTCTTGGATGCGGCATACCTCTGCCCGGTACCGGCACACCGGCATCAGCGCCGATCATATTAAAAGGATATTTCATAAAATAGCGAACATCCTCTTCATTCATACTATGATAAACCATTTGTGCGCCGCCAGCCAGCATCATATCTAAGATCGTTTCTGCTTCGTATTTCATTTTTGCTTTCCGGCCTTTCAATTTATTTATCTCAGAAATATTTTTTCCGTTGAGTGTGGAATCTGCCCTATATGAAGCAACATAAGCATAACTATAGCTTTTATACTTGTATTTGTTTTGCATCTCCAGCATTTCTTTAATGATCTGCTTATGTATCACCGCATCATTAATTCTTTTTTTCAATGAGTCCTGTCCGCCAGCCAATGCCCAATCGGGTAAGCGAATGCCAAGATTGGTACTGCTTGCTGAGTATGGATATTGATCGATCGTTACATCATACCCTTCCTTGCGTGCTGCATCTATCAATGGAAGTGTTTCTTTACTTCTGCCCCAGTTTGCGGGGCCGCTTACTTTGAAATGTGAGATCTGTACAGGAATGTTTGCATTTTTTCCAATATTGATCGCTTCATTAATTGCATCCTTCACGCCATTTTCTTCATTGCGAATATGCGATGCATACACACCGTTATAGCTTCCCGCTGATTTGGCAAGACCTATCACTTCTTCAGTATTGCTATACATGCCCGGTAAATAAATAAGCCCGGTTGATAAACCAACCGCTCCATCTTTCATTGCCTGTGCTACCAACTCTTCCATTTTCTTTTGTTCATCGGTTGTCGCCAAACGATTATCCAAACCCATCGCTTGTCTCCTTACAGTATTATGTCCAACCAGGGAGGCAATGTTGATAGAGGTTTTCATACTATCGATGCGCCAGAAAAACCTCTTCAGATCATCGGCCGAACCACCACAATTACCGGTGATAACTGTAGTCACTCCATCATATATATAATTATCGGCGGTGGGGTTTTCAAATATGCCGCCTTCAATATGTGCATGTACATCGATAAATCCCGGTGCAACGATCAATCCCTTTGCGTTAATGACTGTTGTTGCTGTTGCGTTATTCATTTTGCCAACGTATACGATCTTTCCATCTTTTATGGCAATATCTCCGTAATACCAACTATTCCCCGTGCCGTCAATTATTTTTCCATTGGCAATAACAATATCGTATTGTTGTGCAAAAACAAGTGCAGGCAACAATAAAAAAGCAAGAATGATCTTTTTCATATGCAATATTAATTCAAGTGATATTCTTTTTTAATAACTCCTATCAATTCTTTGGCCGCATCTTTCATTTCGGTTTCCGCTTTTGCAAGGCCCAATTTTGTGTTTCGCAGATAAGATACCATACCCGAGAGGCGTGATAATGTTTTTGAATCGTATGTTAATAAGACAGGATTACCCGGCGGTCTCATAACCGAATTATCAACCACATTTACAATATCATTAAATATAACGGGATGAAAAACATCAATTGCCATTTTTCTGTATTCATCCGCCTCATTAAATGCAATGGCCTGGAGGTAATCGATAAATACAAGGCGATTGTAATATTCTATTACGGCTTTTGATACTTTTTGATTCCTGATGAGCCGCATCCCGCCTGAGTTTTTCAATTGCTGAATGGTTGCATCATGGATCGCTAGTCGTACACTCCTAGAAGCCCGCCGGCCAAGATAATAAAGATCTGAACCATGATCTTTAATATCGGGACTGTTCAACAACCGGATTAGTGTGTCATTTCTTGTTATGTGTTCATTAAACTGATCTATGTTATCAGCAAGGACCAGTGTATCTTCTCTTAGATCCTCTAACATGCTATATATATATTGTTTCTCCCTGTCTTTTTCAATTTGATGTTCCAGTTGATACTCTGCCAAAAAACCGCAGAACACGGCAAGGAATAACATTAAAAACTCCCAGAAATAATGCGTCCATTTTTTTCTTGCAGTATGTGTGTGTGCATGTACTTCCATAATTTTTATTTAAGCTTATATTCCTTACGCAGTTCTATCAATAGATTCTGATTAGCCGTCATATAATCTTTCATTGCCAGGGTTCGGGTTGATACCAGCATTTGTTTGTAAAACGCAATCATATTTATCACTTCACCCCTGTCAAAAGAAGAAAGATTTAAGATATCTGCCTTGATTGTGGTATCGCCTGCCCTGTAACGATTAACAAGATCCATGTTATATCCGTTCTCATCCTGCTTCCTCAATTCATTCATCCAGTTAAAGTCGTAGTGTTTCAAATCAAATTGCTTTATGGGGTTAGCAAAGAACTGGTATTCCTGGTCGTTTCTGTCGCGAACATTGTTAATGTAAACACTGAGCTCACCAAATAGTTTTTGCAGGTATGAACTTTTAAAATACCTGAGCGAACCCGAACCTTTGAGCTGGTTCAGAACCCCATCTTTTGGTTCAAATGTATAGCTGGTAATCAAATACATTACCACCGTGTAAGCCGGATAAAAGTCTTTAGGCAAATTTGTCAGTGAGCTATCTCTGATATACCTGATCAGGTAATCACAATCTTTTTCCTTTCCCAGTCTCCCTTTTATTTTATTAGCAAATACAATAGAGTCAGCATAAAGCTCATCATATAATGCTTTGGCATATTCCTTCTCCCGCTGATGCTCAATAGTATGCTCTAACTGGTACTCTGCTAAAAAACCACAGAAAACAGCAAGGAACAACATGAGAAACTCCCAGAAATAATGTGTCCATTTTTTCCTGCCCCGATGGCTATCGGGGTCGGAGCTATGTGAATGTGCATGTACTTCCATAAGCGTAAACTATTTTCTAAATATTAATTCCTAAAGTTAAGGTGCAAAGAAGGGTAAGCTTTTAGCACTCAAACCGTTTCTTTTTATTTTATCCTGTTATATTTTTTCAGAATATCAATAACCATTTTATGAGGTAGCGCATATGATTTATTTCCATTGATCCCCTCCATAGTTTCAGCAGCTACCATTGCATTGATAATAGCTTCTTCTGTTGCCTGAATAGTTGCTTCAAATAACGGGTTCATTAAATCATTGGGTAACTCATCCACTTTGGTAAAATTATTTCTTTGAAAAGCAGAAGGGTTGGCTGTAGAAAATGCAATGAAGATATCTCCTGAACCATTGGTACCCTGTCCACCGACTATGCCAATGCCAAGCGAAACTCTTTGTGCAATTCTTTTTAACTGGTGTGGTAATAATGGAGCATCTGTGGCAACAACTACAATAATAGAACCATCACCCGGCTGATAAGATGGAGGAGCTTTGAATTCGTTGTTTAGCGTATCTCTTAGTTCTCTTCCAACAGGAACACCTGCGATGGAAAGATTTCTTTTACTTCCGAAATTTGATTGCACCAATACTCCCACTGTATAAGCAGAGTCTTTAATTTTTATAAGTCGTGATGCCGTTCCGGTGCCTCCTTTAAAACCCAGACACATCATACCGGTGCCGCCGCCAACATTTCCTTCTTTAATAAATCCTGATCTGGAACTGTCCAGTGCTTCAAATGCATTCGTTTCTTTTACATGAAAACCATAAATATCATTTAAGAAACCATCATAGGTTTCTGCAACAACCGGGTAGGTGTACCAGAAATCTTCTTTGTACCAACCTTTTTTTACATACCATTTTAAAACAGCATCGCGTACCACACCTACACTGTTTGTATTGGTAATCATCACCGGGCCTTCCAGGAAACCGGATTCAGTTATCCATGTTGTTCCGGTCATTTCACCATTTCCATTTAGTGTGTACCAATTAGCATAAACAGGATTATTGTTTTTTCCTCTTGGTAAAATAGCAGTAACTCCGGTACGCACCGGGCCTTTGCCTCTTATATTTTTTCCAGTGCCGGAGATGATGGTACTATAACCTACTTCCACCCCTTTTACATCCGTTATAGCATTAAATTTTCCCGGCGTACCGTCAAACGGAATTCCGATATCTCTTGCACGGGGTTTTTGGGAATACATGCTGCAATAAATAAGCAGCAGTAGTATGATAACAGTATTTTTTTTCATGTTTCTGTTGTTTAAAGAAGGGCTCTTTACTTTAACTTCGTTTAATAAGTGTTGAATGCAGGTGTTTTACCTTCCACTGTTTTTTTTCTTTAACTAAAACTACTGTTTCCAGCCATTGTAAGGTTGACTGTTTGCCATCCCTGGTTATTGATGAATTAAGATGATAAGTAACCCATGCCATAGTTTTATCAGCTGTAGTATTGATAAAATCAAAACTATTAGTACGTTTAAAGTCTGTTGACTGGTTCAATGTAATTGCTTTTAGTATAAGCGTATCTATATTCCATACCTGCCCATATTCATATAAAGCAATATCAGCCGTACAATATGCTTTCAGATTGATTGAATCCCGGTTGGATAAAGCGTCAAACATTTTTATAACTGTTTGCTTTACTTCCTGCTGACTCGTTGATAGTTGTTCTTGCGCCATCAGCACTGTCGAAATTGAAAAAGTAATGAGCAGTAGAGATATTTTTTTCATTATTTTATTCTTTATCCAATTTCAAAATAGTTTGTAATAATACATTAGCACCATTGGCCATATCTGTTGCTGTTGAAAATTCTTTGGGTGAATGACTAATGCCGCCTGCACTGGGAATAAATATCATGGCAGCAGGTGCTATCGAGGCTATATGTTGGGAATCATGACCGGCACCGCTTTGCATAAACTTTGTTGAAAAGCCCAAAGCTTTTGCTGATGCGTTGATGGTTTGTTGCAATGCTTTATTGGTTAACGCAGGCTTAGATTCATTTGGCTGACGCAAAAAATTGATGGTTGTTTTAAATTCCTTTGCAATAGTTGCTGCCCGCTTTTCAATTTCGCTAAATAACATCTCAATTTTTTCGGATGATAGATCCCGTATCTCTAATCCCAAAACTACTTTGCCGGGAATAACATTGTAAGCACCGGGTGTAACGGCAATCTTACCAACAGTACCCACCTGGTTTCCTTTTACACCGTTGGTGACTTCATTAACAGTAAGTATGAATTTTGATGCAGCCAGCAGTGCATCCTGCCGCATGTTCATAGGAGTGGTGCCTGCATGATTGGCAAAACCTTCTACCGTAACTTCCCAATGCACAATGCCGACAATACCTTCCACCACCCCAATCTGTATTTTTTCTTTTTCTAAAATACCGCCTTGCTCTATATGCAATTCAACCCAGGCATGGAAATCTCCTTTTTTCCGGATACAGGATTGAATTTTGTCCGGGTTGCCACCAATGGCTTTTATTCCCTCTGCCATGGTTAATCCACTTTGGCTTTTCTGCTGCAATCCATCACTGGTTAATCCACCTACCATCGCCTTGCTGCCAATAGTGCCACCTTCTTCGTTACCAAAAATGATCACTTCCAACGGATGTTCTGTAACAACATTATTCTCATTTAGAATTTCTATTATTTCCAATGCACTGATAGAACCCAGTGTACCATCATAGTTACCACCATCGGGTACCATATCAATATGCGAACCAAAACCAATGGGTTTGAGTGATGGATTTTTTCCTTTGCGTTTGCCAATGATATTGCCCGCTGCATCAATGGTTGGGTCAAGCCCTGCTTTTTTCATCAGGTCCATAAACCATGCCCGCCCTTCGATATCGCCTTTTGTATAAGCAACCCTGTAACCATGGCCACTTTCATCCCTTCCAAATTTTGCCAGTTCAAAAATCCGGCTTTCGATTCGCTGGACGTTCACACTTAAACCGGCTGCCCCTTTTTTATTGCTGGCCAGCAATGAACCAAACACACTCAAGCCCATTAAGGTGAGTGATGATTCCTTAACAAAGGTTCTGCGTTGCATAATTATTCTGTTTTAATGTTTTATTTCCGAATGTGCATGGTGGTGTACTTCCATAAAATGATTTATTCTAAATGATATTCTTTTCTAAGTATTTGTAATAATTGATGGTTGATAGTTACATAAGGTAAGTATTGTGTTTGCCTTGTTCCTCTCAGCATCAGCAGGTAATAAGATGCAATATTCTCCGCTTCTTTTCTATTGAACTTATCAAGATCAATAATTTTGCCGGCAAGCTGTAGTTGCTTTTCCTGATTCAAGGCCTCTAATAAGGTGAATTTTCCATCTTGTGTAAACGCCTTATACCAACTGAAATCATAATGACGTATGGTGAAAGGGCGAAGGTTCATTTCTATAAAGCTATATTCTTTTTCATTGCGGCTTCTTACGTTAGCGATCTGTACGCTTAACCGGCCGATTGCCGATTGTAGTTCACTGTTTTTAAAATAACGGAGTTCACCTGAGTTTCTAAGCTGGTTAAGGATACCGTCATTTGGTTCAAATAATAATTGTGCAGATTGAAGAAAAGCCCATGTATAAGCCCGATAAAAATGTAAAGAAAGATTGGTAAGGCTGCTATCTTTTACATAATTGATAAAGTAAATGCATTCTTCTTCCTTTTTATTACGGATAGCTATCTTTTGCTGCACTGCAATTGAGTCAGCATAAATTTCTTTATAAAGATTCTTCGCAAGTTGTTTTGCCCGCTGGTTCTCTACATAATGCTCTCGTTGATTTTCTGCGAGGAACCCGGCAAATACTGCAAGAAACAACATCAGAAACTCCCAGAAATAATGGGTCCATTTTTTTCGTGGGGTGTGGGTATGTGCATGTACTTCCATAAAATTTCTTATTTAAGCTTATATCGTTTTTTGATCTGTTCAATAAGCTTTAGCGCTGCATCCTTCCTGATGGCTGCCACATTATCATTCAATGATAAAGCGCCTAAAAAATAACCGGCACTGGTAAGCAGTTCGTTAAGGGTTATCCTGTCTTCGGAAAGCAACACATCTTCTGTCAGGTTCACTTCTTTTTTTTCTTTTATAATTTTCAGCAGAGCATCGCCATCAAAAATTTTTGCAATGGCTTGTGCATAATTATTAGCCCATGTCATACCTACATCATTATATGTATCCAGTTCTGACAAAGAACTGTAGTAGGAAGAAACACTGCCCGCCACTTCTTTTTTTCTTATTAATCTTAAATGCCCGGAGCTTTTCATTTCTTCATAAGTTCGTTTTACGGGGGCCACCTTTTTCCATTTAGCAGTGATTATTCGTGCAGTGTAAGCAAATTTGCTGATATGTTTTTTCCTGTCCGGGTTTTTTATCAGCATTTTCAGCGTATCCACAAGGTCATAGATAACTGCATTCCTGTTTGCATAATCTGCATAAACGGCGGTATCAGCTTCCAGGTCTTCCAGCATGTTTTGCATATAAATCTTTTCCCTGTCTTTTTCAATCTTATGCTCGAGCTGATATTCTGCAAGGAATCCACAGAACACCGCAAGGAATAACATTAAAAACTCCCAGAAATAATGAGTCCATTTTTTTCTTGATGTATGTGTCTCGCCTGAGGCGAGATGTGAGTGGTGGTGTACTTCCATAAAATCTCAATTAAAATGATATTTACTTTCAAAATACCTGAGCAGCCGTTCTGCATGTTCTTTGAATAACCTTAACCTATTGCGATGCTGAACGGTTGCCCGTAAATATTGAAACAGTTGGTTAAAATATTTGTTCAATAGCTGTTTGTCCGACGTAAAAAGAAAAGGAGTTGCCGTATCTATTGCGTCAGGCAATGGATTATTGGCAACATCAGTATACAATTTTGTGTAAGGAACAAAATCAATCACTTCATTGAAAGTATTTCTTAAGTTATCCTGGGCCTGCTGATACAATGTAGACTGATAATCTTCAAAATTATTCCCATTTTTCTCATAGGTAATGATACTATCCGCATCTTCCTTTTGCAAAAGGCGAAAACCACCGGCATTTGTTAGCTGTCGCAAAGTACGGCCATCCATCAGGAATGGATTGTTAGAAAGTGAATTTTTGATGATCTCTATTAGAGAGGCTGGTTGCTGACCTTTTAAAATACTGTCATAGCAATCATGCAGTTTGATAAGCGAGGCTATTTTATTTGTTTCAAAGTTGATAAGATAAGTCAGGCGGGTTGTATCTTTTTTCAGGTCTTCATAAAAAGATTCTATGTATTGTTTTCCCCTTTCTTTTTCAATCTTATGCTCCAGTTGATACTCTGCTAAAAACCCGCAGAACACAGCAAGAAACAACATAAGAAACTCCCAGAAATAATGTGTCCATTTTTTTCGTGAAGTGTGTGTCTCGCCTGAGGCGAGATGTGAGTGGTGGTGTACTTCCATAAATATTTAATTCAAATGGTATTCGTTTTTGATCATGTCAATTAAGACCTGTGCTTTAGTTTCTAGTTTTGAAAAATCCATTCTTATAATATTAACTGTATTTCTCCTGGCCAAATGAACTCTCATCAATAATTCATTTATCAATTCCTTATTATTATTAAACAACGGCGGGTTTCCGGGTGGCATTAATATTTTGCCAGTTTCGTCGGAAATCATGGTGTTAAAAATATTGATATCGAATACCTTTATCATAACAGCACGGTAATCTTCAAGCTGTCTTAAATATAAAATGTCCTCGTTTGCTTTGAATTGCCGGTAAAGATTATCATAAGAAAGAATACTATCAACGATTGCACGTTTATTGATCAACCTGAATCCACCTGCATTTTTTAGTTGTGTTAATGTACCATCTGTCATATAGAATAAATGATGGGTAGCAGAAAAGATTCTGCCAAAATAATAAACACGGCCTAGCTTATCTTCAAGCCCTGGGCTACTGAACAATTCAAAAAGTGAGTCTGCAATTTGAACTCCCTGTTTTTTAACGTTGATGGTTATTTTGATATTTGCCAAATCATTTTGAAGGTCATTGATCATCGAAAGCATGAATTGCTTTTCCCTATCCTTTTCAATCTTATGCTCCAACTGGTACTCTGCTAAAAAACCACAGAACACAGCGAGGAATAACATTAGAAACTCCCAGAAATAATGGGTCCATTTTTTCCTGCCCCGATGGCTATCGGGGTCGGAGCTATGTGTGTGTGTATGTACTTCCATATTTGTCAATTAATATTATATTCTTTTGTTACTAATGCCAGTGTTTCTTCTGCCAGTTTCTTTTCCGACATGGTATCCCTTATATATTCCAGGTAAATTGTTTTTACCTGGTTAATGTATTTTAAAAAGATCTTTTTATCCGCGTCTGCTAATTTTGAAATAGTAATTGTAGGGGGCAGTTCCATACGACCTGTCCTGTTGACAATAGTATCTGCAACCAGCTGTTTATCTGCATAAGCTTTAATTGCGTTTTCAATAATTAATGGGTCCAGTAGCTTTTCAATATAATTGTTGATTTGGGTCGCCAGCTCCACCTGCAGAGATTCGTATTCTTTACGATTGCGTACCCAAACATCATATTTGATCAATGCATTTGAAACCTTTTTTTTTCGTATCAATCTCAGGTTGCCGCCATTTTTTAGTTGCTGCATCGTTCTGTCAGAGGGAAAGAATCGCAAAATATCCCAATAAGGAAATTCGTAAAGTGTATATACTTTTCTTCCATTCGTAAGATATTCATCACTTGAGATAAGATGGAACAAAGTATCGAGCTCCCTTATACGTGACTTCCTTGAATTGATCAACTTGTTCAACTGCGCTGAATCGGATTTCAAATCTTCCACCATCGTATGCATGAATTGTTTCTCCCTGTCTCTTTCTATCTTATGTTCCAGTTGATACTCCGCTAAAAAACCACAAAACACAGCGAGAAACAGCATTAAAAACTCCCAGAAATAATGTGTCCATTTTCTTCTTGGTGTATGGGTGTGTGCATGTACTTCCATAATTATTTTATTTGAGGCGATATTCTTTTCTTAAGGTCATTAACAGGTTATGATTTGCTTCTGAATATTCGGTAAACACTAACATTCTTGTACCACTTGACATGATCAATCCCTGCAGAGCAATATTTTCAGCCCCGTTACGATCAAACTGTTCAAGATGTAAGATGCGTGGCGGGGAGAACATACTTAGATCTTTTTGCTGGAGGGCATCAGCCGCAGTGAGTTTACCATACCCGGTTAGCTGGTTTAACCAATGATTGTCATAATATTTAAGTTGAAAAGGACGAAGGTCAAAATCAAGAAAGGTGACCTCTCTTTGAATTCTGTTTTTAATCTTTTTTATGGCAACATTCAGGGCACTAATGTCCTTTTCGAGCTGGCTGCTTTTGAAATACCGAAGAGAGCCTGAGTTGATCAGTTGCTGTAATATTTCTTCTTTCGGTTCAAAAATCATTGCTCTATGGTTGACAAAAGCAGTTGTGAAAGAATAATAGAAGCTGATGGAGGGTTTTTCAAGACTGCTGTCCCTCACATATTTTGAAAACTCTGTAAAGCTTTGTTCTTTAAGTAACCGGTCGGCGATCACCTGTTGCATCACTATTGAGTCTGCGTAAACTTCATTAAATAAACTTTTTGCCAACTCTTTGGCCCTGTCCTTCTCAATTTTATGCTCCAACTGGTACTCTGCTAAAAACCCACAGAACACAGCAAGGAACAGCATTAAAAATTCCCAGAAATAATGGGTCCATCTTTTTCCGGGAGTATGTGTCTCGCCTGAGGCGAGATGTGCATGGTGGTGTACTTCCATAATAATTCAATTAAAATCATATTTATCTTTCAATTCTGCTAATAATGTTTCAGCATGCTTCAAAGCTTCCTGCTTGCTGCGTAACAAATATTTATTATTATAGGAACGAAGCTGGCAAAGATTTGCATATTGAATAAAATCTTCCTTTTTATAACTTAACAATGGAATGTTTCTTCGCTTAAAAGAATCAATATTTACTGCAGTCCTGTCAAAATCCATTATTTCATCCAGGTAATAAGCGTTAAATAAAACATTTCTTGATTTTACAATATCACTATAAACAGGATCCTGAAATTTCAAAAGTGTTTGCAGATCCCGCTTCGCCTGATCATATCGGGCTATTGCGTTTACGACAGCATGATTTTTAAAATACCGGAGCCCACCTGAGCTTTTTAATTGCTCCATCGTAGCATCCTGAAAGGGTATATGAAAATATCTTGTACCGAATCTTCCATAATAATACCAGTTTCCGGCAGGTATTAAACTGATTGACTGTGTTTGAACCAGCACCCGGAATGTATCTATACGGGGTGTTATATATAGATTAGTGTTGATCGCATTCCTTAATGCTGTCGTATCTGTTTTAATATCCTCATATAGTGTGCGGGCAAATTGTTTCTCCCGCTGATGTTCGATTGTATGCTCCAGTTGATACTCTGCTAAAAATCCGCAGAACACAGCAAGGAATAACATTAAAAATTCCCAGAAATAATGTGTCCATTTTTTTCTTGGCGTGTGGGTGTGTGCATGTACTTCCATAATATTTTTATTTCTCCAAAGAAGTCCGCCGGTCGGCGGACAGGTGGTATTCTTTTTTGAGTAACTCAATAAGAGTTGCGGCTTTTGTTTTTAAAGCATTCCCTCTTTGCGCATTTCCCAGGCAGGATAATGATAAATATTGTATCTGGAAAGCAACATTATTAATCATTGTTGAGTTATTAGTAACTAATTGCGGATTAGTAGAGGGTCTTACAAATTTAAAATTTGAGTCCATTGCTTTGTAAAGCTGATTAGCATCAAGAACATTTCCGCCCATTTCCCGAAAAGTGGTTCTTATCCTTATATCAGATTCATCCCATTCCTTTAAATCTTTAACAGATGCATCATAAGCCAATATGTTATTGATGATTTCCTCATTTTTTATTAACCGTAGATTGCCTGCATTCTTTAATTGCTGCATAGTTCCATCTGTGCTTACGAAAGGTGGACCGTTAAAAACATGGCGGGCAAAATAATAAACTTCATTTCCAAATTGTTTATGAATATCAGTACTTAATAATAACACTAATGAATCCATCATAATCCTCTTTTCCTTCCTCAGAATAATATAGGTCTCAAGATTGGCTATATCCTTTTTCAGGTCCTGGATTAATGATTTTACATATTTTATTTCACGCTGATGCTCTATCGTATGCTCCAGTTGATACTCCGCCAGGAATCCGCAAAACACTGCAAGGAACAACATTAAAAACTCCCAGAAATAATGTGTCCATTTTTTTCTTGGGGTGTGGGTGTGTGCATGTACTTCCATTGTTCAATCTTTTATCTGATATTTATTTCTCAGCTCTTTTAGTAATTCAGCATTAAGCTCCATATATTTTTGAATAAATGTTAACCGGGTAGAACTGATCACAGCAGCTTCATAGAACGATAGTATATTTATTATGCTTTCCCGGTCAAATTTTTTTATCCCTTTGAAATGAAAGGGGATAGTTTGATTACTGTCTTCATATTTTTTAATTCCCTCAAAAATAGATTTACTGCCCTCTTTTATCCGGGCATCAAAATCATAGTCGTAATGATTTATTATGATCGGGTTGATATATTGTAACCTGTTTTGACTCTCTAATTCCTGCCTGTCATATATGTTTTTAATCGAAACGGTCAGGTCACCGATGAACTGTTGCAACTCATCGTTTTTGAAATACCGTAATGACCCGGAGTTTTTTAATTGTTCAAGAATAATGGTGCGGGGTTCAAACAAAGAAGGAGTGCGGAAGTTGACGCCATACACAAAGTTTATGGCAAAGTCTTTTGATATATTAGTAAGGCTGCTGTCTTTAAAATACCTAATAAGATACTTAATTGCTTCCTCCTGCTTAATGCGGTTTTGAACTTTAATTACAGCAGTTGCAGAATCGTTTTTAAGTTCCTGGTAAAAACTTTTAGCAAGTTCTTTAGCCCTGTCTTTTTCAATTTTATGTTCCAGCTGGTACTCTGCTAAAAACCCGCAGAACACAGCAAGAAACAACATAAGGAATTCCCAGAAATAATGAGTCCATTTTTTTCTTGGGGTATGGGCATGTGCATGTACTTCCATAATGGCTTTATAATTTTATTTCAGCTGAAAGCTTCCTGAGACGGATGGATTGAAGGCAACGGGTGGCTTTGCTTTTCAGTTAATGGGAAAAGATAATTATTTTTTTCGACGATGGGCTTTCATTTTGTTTGCTTATCCGAACAGGTAAATACTATTCTATTTTTTTCAATTCGCCCTTCTGGCCCATATTTAAAAACCATGTTTTAATTACTTTTCCGTTGTTGTCAATCTCAAACTCTATTTGCCTGTCAGTGCCATCCCCGTAAAAGAATTTTGTAGGAGACTCAGGCTTCAGTTCAATATCCGGTGTACCGGTACGGTGACGATAAAGCTTTCCATCCTTTTTTATGAACTGCATGGTAACACCAGCAGAATACTTTCCCACATAGTTGACAAGTATGGCAGTATCGATCTTTACTTCTTTGTGTTCATATGGCATCACAAGGGGTTCATCATTAAGAATGGATTCAACAGCTGCCCGAAAGAAAGGAAGATTCGATTCGTTATTAGATAGTATAATGATCGTTTCATCCATACCCATTCTTTTCACAAGCAAGGTTCTGTATCCAGGCCAGCCTCCTCCATGTGAAATGATCTTTCCCTTTTCCGACCCTGGCTGTATGTTTACACCAAAACCATAAAATGAATTTGAATCGGCAGGAGAAGTTTGCACTAACGGTGAAAGCATTTCATCTAAGGAGGTTTTACTTACCAACTTATTTGAATTCAGAGCCCTGTCCCATTTATACAAATCGCCGGTGGTAGAATTCACGCATCCATCACCTACAATTCCATCGAGATAATGAACCATATCAAAGGCAGGCAATTCGTCTGGTAAAATGTATCGCTTTAAACTATCGGAGTACACAAAACCTATTGCATAATTATCCGGGAATTTCTTTGTGGTCCGGCGACTGTTATATATAAATGTATGTTTCATACCCAATGGCTGAAAAATACTCTTTGCCATAAAATCATTGTAACTCATTCCGGATACCTTTTCAATGATCGAAGCAAGTAACGCATATCCCGTATTACTGTACCTCCATTTGGTGCCCGGTTGAAAAAATAAGGTATCCTTTCGCTGGGATAACATGTCAATAATATCTTTATTAAAAGCGATCTTCTTATGATCCCAGTTCTTTTCAAACTGGACTTCATAAGATGGAATGCCGGATGTATGCGTTAATAAATTTCTTACCGTGATGTTATCATAAGGCAGTTGCGGAAAATATTTCCTGATATTGTCTTCATAATCCAGGAGTCCTTTTTCTTTCAGGATCATGATTCCCATGGCGGTGAATTGCTTGGAAACCGAGGCGAGTTCAAAAACAGAACTATCATTCAGCATTCGTTTGGTATTATAATCAGCATACCCCAATGATTGCTGGTAAATGGGCTTGCCTTTTTCAGCGACAAGAATAGCTCCATTGAACTGAAAATATTTGTTTTGCCCGGTCATATATTCCTGCAGCAGTTTTGCATGATCTTTTTGTGCGGTAACAAATACAGGCACAAAAAATAGTAGTAGGATCTTTTTCATAATTATTTCTTATTCCAGGTGATATTGTTTCTGTAAGTATTCTTTTAATTCAGCGCCTGCAATTTTTAATTCCCCGGCAACCCGAAGTATTCCTTGTTTTGTGCCACGCATATACACCGAAAAAACGGAGAGTTCCTGTAATAATTCCTTATCCGTTGTACGCAATGGCGGGTTTTCAGTTGTTCTCATGATCCCTCCACTTTCTCCTTCCATCTTTAAAAATACAGCAGGATCAAAAATTTTTGCAGCAATTTTTTTGTATTCATTGAATTCGGTTTCATTAACAGATTCCAACAACCTTATCAACGGAAACTTTTCATAATAGCTCATAATTTTATTGGAAGTGTTTATATCCCGGATAAGCCGGAAATTGCCTGAGTTCTTTAGCTGGTCAAAAGTTCTGTTGCTGGTTGATAATGGATTTAGCCGCGGCGCAATTCTTGCCAGGAAATATAAATTACCGGTATTACTGCCGATCATCGAAGGAGTATTTAAAATAGTGATCACACTGTCCATCCTTGAGAGGCCTGTTTGTAAGTGCAAAATATGTTGTGTCAAAGTTTCCTGGTCGCTTTTCAGATCGGCGATCAGCGATTTTATGTATTGCTTCTCCCGCTGATGTTCGATCGTGTGCTCCAGCTGGTATTCAGCCAAAAAACCACAGAACACAGCAAGGAATAACATTAGAAACTCCCAGAAATAATGGGTCCATTTTTTTCTTGGCGTGTGAGTGTGGGCATGTACTTCCATAAATATTTATTTCAGGTGATACTCTTTTTTTAGAAATTCAATAATATTTTTTGCTTTTTCATTTAGCAACTCAAGCCTGGTTCTGATGATAATATTACTCCCTTTGATCAGGTTAATACAATAACCAAGATCTTGCTGAACAGCCGTGTCGTAAGATCTTAAGGGAGGATTATCAACCGGTTTATTCACGTTATTAAATTCATCCAGCATTTTATTAAATACAAAAGGGTTAAACATGCGGGTAAGCAAAGGGTCTGCAGCTCTTCTTTCAATACGGTCATCTTCCTGGTTGGCAAGAATAATATCCACTAATTTTTGATAAGAAATAATGCTATCTGCAGCATTTTCATTTCTAATTAATCTCAGCGAACCTGAAAATTTTAACTGCGTAATTGTTCTGTCGTTACTTTGAAACCGGCTTGTTCTAACAAGAAGTCGTCCCAAATAATACAGGTCATTTTCATACCCTTTTATTTTTTGTTCGCTTAACAGGTCAATCAGTGAATCTAATTGATCTCCCTTTGTTTTCCGAAAGAGTAAATTCTTATTAATAGCAGCAGTATCAGTTTTCAGATCTTCAATAAATGTTTGAATAAATTTTTTCTCCCGGTCTCTTTCTATTTTATGTTCCAGCTGATACTCTGCTAAAAACCCGCAGAACACGGCAAGGAACAGCATCAGAAACTCCCAGAAATAATGGGTCCATTTTCTTCTTGATGTATGAGCATGGTGATGTACTTCCATAAATATTTTATTTCAGTTGATATTCATTCTTTATCAAATCAATTAATTTTTCAGCTCTTTGCCCAATTCCTTTATACATCATTTTATCCTGGCTGGTTGTAGTTTTCTGATCATGTAGAAAATTGAGGTATTCATTCAATTCATCTCTGTTTATTTGCACCACAAGTGTATCGGTTATGTTTTTGGGTAGATTGGTTGGTACGGTATTATTATAGTAGGCTGTAACAAGGTCGGACGCATTAAGTATTCTGGTGATCAGTTCCTGTCCCTTTAATTGACGGGTCATGTAGATTTCTTTCCAATATTCGGCTCGCAGCCATAACAGGTCATACGCAGCAATTGAATCTGCAACTGTCTTGTTTCTGATTAGTCGCATACCCCCTGCATTTTTCAATTGATCCATCGTAGTACTGTTCCTCCTGTAATGCCTGTCCCATAAAGTGCGGCGCATGTACCGGTAAACATTGCCCGGTATCTTCTGTACGTTCTTTTTATTCATGAAAAAAAGAAAAACAGAATCAATCGCTTTTACACGGTCATCTTTAAGCGGCAGTCCCTGATTTAGAAGGGCAGTATCACTTTGGAGATCATGCATAAATGATTTCATGTATTGCTTTTCACGTTGTTTTTCTATCATATGTTCAAGCTGGTACTCTGCTAAAAATCCACAGAAAACAGCAAGGAACAACATTAGAAACTCCCAGAAATAGTGTGTCCATTTTTTACGTGGCGTATGAGTGTGTGCATGTACTTCCATAAAAAATTTATTTCAAGTGATATTCTCTTTTAATTAATTCCATCAACCGCGTGGCCCTTGCTTTCATGGTGAATAACCTTTCCTTTATAACCATGAGTCTTGTCCTCCTGGTGTATTGCAGGTTTGAATATTCATCAAGCAGTTTTGGTTCTTTATCAATTAGCCGGGCACCCGGCCTGATCCCTTTTGGAACTGCCAGCGCTTCATCTCCCGGTATTATATATTTTGTATGAAATATTTTTGATGCCAGGCGGGAAATGTCATTGCCTATTTCTGTTACTCTATCCCCGATACGCTCAATAGCCTCTGTTCTTTTCCAATAGGCCAGAATGCTATCATTGACATTCTTTTTCCTGATCAGTCTCATTCCGCCGGAATTTTTTAATTGAGTTTTGGTGCGGTCTTCAAAATCCGCTCCAGTCAGGCGGAGAGAATAATGTAATGTATAAAGTTGAGAAATTGCATTATCGGTAAGCTGTTGTTTGTAATAAAGTAGTTCAAGTATTGAATCGTGCAAGTTTTTTTGATTTTGTGCTTGCATATAGCTACCGTTGATCATTATGGTATCGGCGGACAAATCTTCCAGCAGGCTTTGCATGTATTGTTTCTCCCTGTCTTTTTCAATCTGATGCTCCAACTGGTACTCTGCCAGGAATCCGCAGAACACAGCGAGGAATAACATTAAAAACTCCCAGAAATAATGGGTCCATTTCTTTCTTGCTGTATGAGTATGTGCATGTACTTCCATGAATTATCCTTTTCGTTTATAAATAACTTAACCATTTTTTTCCCTATGCTTGGCTTCTTTTTTGTCGGGTGTGTTAATGATGGCGGCATACTTGAAGTTTATTATTCAAGGTGATATTCCTTTTTCAGTGCTTCGGTAACTTCATGAGCCTTTGTCCTCAGTCGTTTAATATCGTTTACAATTACCCTGTAATTCCGTGAAGAATTATAGGCCCAGTTCTTTAATTCAAACAAGATATTTTTGTCATAGGTGTATAAAGGATAATTCGTATTTAAAAAACTGTCCAGTCGTACATTGTCCGTCATAAAATTTTTAACAGTAGAATCTCTTGTCAATGCGGTGTCTTTATCAAGGATATTAAAATAATCCTGGTAAAAAACTTTTTGCACCAGCTTCCAATTCTCTGCTTTTTCCGGTTCATATTTATTCTGAAGCATATAAATTACCCGGATGGATTCCTCATAGCCAAGAATTTTTCGCACCAATTCAGTATTGCTCAGGTAGCGCAGTGTTCCGGAGTTTTTTAATTGTTGCAGTGTGGCATCTCTTGAAATAATGCTCCACCGCCAACCTGACCAATATTCATAATAATATAATTTTCCTCCAGGAATTTTCCTGATATCACTATCGCTCAGAAGATGGCCAAGGCTGTCACCGGCCGTGATGATATGATTTAATACCCGCTCGGCTCTATTTAATTCTGCAATATCAAAACTCAGATCATCTGCCAGTAACCTTGCATATTCCTTTGCTCTTTGCTTTTCTATATAATGCTCCCGTTGATTCTCCACAAAAAATCCGAGTGTTACGGCAAGAAACAACATGAAGAATTCCCAGAAATAATGTGTCCATTTTTTTCTTGCGGTATGAGTGTGTGCATGTACTTCCATATATTATAATTTCTATTTAAACCGGAATTCCCTTTTTAAGATCATCGTCAGTGAGTCCATTTCAGACAAAGCGTCTTTATATACTTTTATTTTTGCTTTTAAGACCGGGAGTCTGAGATTGCAAAAATTAAGGTATTCCTTTACAAGTTTATCATCAGACAATGACGGATTGGTCTGTAAAAAATTATAGAAGAATTGCTTGTATTGCTCCTTGATATCTTTAGTAAGTTCAGCCTCTTCAAGCATTGCGGGATCAATAGGAATATTTTTTAGAACCGTATAATTAAATAAGGGACTTCCATAGTGTAATGACCGCTCCCGGAATATGGCTTCCCTGTTCTCCCAATATTGAATGAAACTGATTTGTTT
>DASUTO010000560.1:0-5200 GCA_036374555.1 Chitinophagaceae bacterium | reverse complement strand
AATATTATCGGTTCGATCTATTTTGATAATGGAGATTATAACCATGCATTGGATTGTTACCAACATGGTCTTGTTATCCGCCGGGAATCTCATGATAAATGGGGAGAAGCGGGAAGTTTGGATAATATCGGTATCACGTATCTGAAATTAAATGATCTTGATAAGGCAATTGATTATTGCAAACAAAGTTTAAAAATAACCCAGTCTACAGGGGATAAGAAAGGAGAAGCAAATACACTGCTTCATCTTGGTGAAATATTCCAGCAGGCTGGTGACATCGGGCAGGCATCAAGATTTTCGAATGAAAGCCTTGAGATAAGGAAGGCAAGAGGTGATAAAAGAGGAGAGGCAGAAGTGCTTTTGTTCCTTGTCGACCTTAATAAAGACCGAATTGATACAGACGATCATCAAATTTTTGAATGGCTTTCCGGAGCATTGAAGATAGCTGATGAAATAAAGGCGCAGGATCTTTTGAGTAAATCCTACTATAATTTACACGAGTACTACAGGCAAAAGGGAAACCATAAACAATCCCTTATTCACCTGGAAGCCCACCTGCAGATAGAAAAAGAGCTTCATAAAAACACGATCAATCAAAAAATTTCCAATCTTGAAATTTCCCATAAAGCAGAAACGATCAGTCAGCGAAATAGAGAACTGACCGAGCTAAATGAAAAAATTGAAAAAGCAAATGAAGAATTAAAGATCGAAGCTTCATTAGAAAGAGTTAGGGCGGTTGCTATGGGGATGAAGGAACCGGCCGATATGATAAACGTGTGCCGGAGGATCTCTGATCAATTGCAGCAACTTGGATTTAAAGAGATCCGGAACGTGCAAACAGCCATTATTTATCCGGAAAAGCATGTATACCTCAACTACCAGTATTTTACTCCTTATGATAAAGAATCAATAGAAACCATTGATTACCGGCTTCACCCCGATGTGTTGGAGTTTTCAAGGATAATGTTAGCATCACCAGATGCTTATTATACCAAAACATTTGAAGGAGAAGAATTAAAAGTTTGGCGTGAGTATAGAAAACAAACCAACCAATTACCAGATCCAAAATTAGACGCAACCACTTCATCTCATTATTATTTTTATTCTATCGGGTCAGGGGCTTTAGGTGTTACTACTTATGCGCCATTGAGTGAAGAACAAATAGAACTTTTCAAAAGATTTCGTAATGTGTTTGAGTTGGCCTACAGAAGATTTATTGATATCGAAAAAGCACTTGCCCAGGCGAGAGAAGCACAGATACAATTAACATTAGAACGGGTTCGTGCAAGAACAATGGCGATGCATCACAGCGAGGAGCTTTCTGAAGTGGTCAAACTGCTCTACCAGGAATTTGATAAACTAAAGATCAATAATGAATCAACCGATATAGAGATTGGTTTAATTGATGAAGAAACGGGTGTCGCTTCTATCTGGGCGCATTTTTATTTATCAGACGGAACTATTTCCACTTTTAAACTCCCTTTTACTCTTTTCGAGGAGATCAATGATGAATTCAAAAAATGGAAAGCCACACCGGTTGAAAAAAGAAATGAACTTTTTTTTACGACAGAGTTTTCGGCTGAACAATGGCAGCGATATATGAATATCATCGAAAAATTGCCTGAGCTGGCTGAAATATTCCGTCCGTTATTGGAAGCAAAGATCACAAAATGGGTAACGCATAATGCTTATTTTTCTCATGGTATCTTAACCTTGCAGGGTACCGAAGCTTATTCGCAGGAAACACAGGAAATCCAGAAACGTTTTGCAAAAGTATTCGAGCAAACCTATACCCGGTTTCTTGATCTGAAAAAAGCCGAAGCACAAACAAGAGAAGCCCAGATCGAAGCAGCATTAGAAAGAGTAAGAGCAAAAAGCATGGCGATGCATCACAGCGATGATTTGATAACTGTCATTAATGTGGTACAAGAACAGTTATTAGGATTGGGTTTTCATTTTCATGCAGCCAACTTCGTGACTGACTACAGTGAGAAAGGTTACACAATGTGGCTGGCCTCACCTGGTGAATCTTTCCCACATAAAATATATGTTCCCCAGGTGGGGCTAAAATATTTTGAAGCAGTAAATGCTGCAATTGAAAAAGGATCGGACTTTGCTACTTATACACTCAATTTCGAAGAAAAGAATATTTACTTCAAGAGCTTATTTGAGAGCTCACTTGCAAAGAGCACTTCTGAAGAAGGAAAGCGAAAAGTAAATGAGTCCAAAGGCATGGCTTCTTCGGTAGTGTTGCTTGATAAGGTCAGGCTGAACCTTATGAATTTGGATATGATCCCTTTTACAGATGAAGAGAATAATATCCTGAAACGATTCGGCTATGTATTTGAACAATCTTATACCCGCTTCCTTGATCTGCAAAAAGCAGAAGCACAGGCAAGAGAAGCGCAAATTGAAGCAGCAGTTGAAAAAGTGCGTTCACGTTCATTAGCGATGCATAAGAGCGATGAACTGCAGGAAGTGGTTCATACAGTTTTTGAAAGATTGAAAGAGCTGAATGTTGATTTTTATACCGCCATTATTATTCTTTTTACGGAAGGCTCAAAGGATATCGTATGGTGGCTTGAAAGCAAGGCAAATCAACAATATCCGAGAATACTGGTTCCATTCACACCCGTTTCCTATTTCAATGATCTGTTTGAAAAAAGGGAAAAGGGAGCTGACCTGCTTTCAAAATGCTATTCCTTTGAGGAAAAGAATGAATTGTTCCGGCATCTTTTTGAAAACACGGATTTTAAATACGTTCCTGAAAACCAAAAACAATTTCTGCTGGGCGCTGAGTTCGCAACAATGTCGGTAGGCCTGGCGAAAAATACCGGCATTCATATTACCAGTTACTCAAAAAAATCATTTTCGGACCAGGATAATCTGATCATTAAAAGGTTTGCAAAAGTATTTGACCAGGCATACACCCGTTTCCTTGATCTTCAAAAAGCAGAAGCACAGGCCAGGGAAGCACAGATCGAAACCGGATTGGAGAGAGTGAGAAGTAAAACGATGGCGATGCACAAAAGTGAAGAAGTGACCAGTGTTGCAGTTTCATTAAATGAAGAATTATTGAAACTTGGATTTGAAGGCGGCAGTACGATCATCATTATAAATAGAGAAACCGGTGATACGGAGCAATGGACAGGATTCTCCGAAGATAAATCTATTAAGAGCTGCTACGTCCCTTATTTTAAACATCCTTATCATGATGCGCTGTTGGATTCCTGGAAAAAAGGCGAAAACTTTTTGGTATATATTATAGCTGGTGATAATAAAATATCTCTTGATGAACACTACTTTTCTACCGGATATAGAATTTTCCCGGAAAGTGATAAAAAGTGGATGAAAGCAATGGGATCCGTAACTTTTTCTCATGCTTACATGAAATATGGAGCGATCCATTGGGGACCCGGCCAACTAACCGAAGAACAATTACGAATTCTTCAAAGGTTTTCGAAAGTTTTCGAACAGTCCTATACAAGGTTTCTTGATCTGCAAAAAGCCGAAGCGCAGGCAAAAGAAGCACAAATAGAAGTTGCGCTTGAAAGGATCCGGGCCAGAGCGATGGCAATGCACTCATCCAATGAATTGATGGACGTTGCATATATTCTTCGTGAGCAAATGGGATTGCTTGATCAACCAGACCTGGAAACATCAGTCGTAAACTTGTTTGAGGAAGACTCGGATTATATCCATTCATGGCATGCTTTCAGAGAACCAGGATCATCATCAGGTAAAATAATAAATGGTACTGTGTCGTTTCGGAAAGATTCAAGTGAGTTGACAAAAGAAATGATCGATCACTATCATTCAGGAAAAAAAGAATATACACTGGAAGCTACGGGTGAAAAACTAAATGAGTTCATACAGGTATTAATAAATTCAGAACCTGAAATTTCAAATTATATAGGCAAAGATCCCCCGGAAAAAGTTTATTATCATTTCGCCACATTTAAAGGTGGCGCATTACTCACCGTTTCTTATCAACCGACAACTGAAGACATCAAATCATTACAACGCAGGGCCGCATCTGTTTTTGATATGGCGTACCGACGGTATCGTGATCTAAAGAAAGCCGAAGCACAGACAAGAGAAGCGCAGATAGAAATTGCAGTTGAAAGAGTCAGGGCAAAGGCATTAGCGATGCATAAATCCGAAGAGATCCTTTCGGTTGTCGTTGTACTCAGAAATGAATTACTGGGGTTGAATATACCCGGAGTATCGGGGACTACCATTTATTTAAAACAGGACGATGATCGCATCAGGATGTGGGATCTTACATCAGTGATCGAGCTGGAAGACGGCTTTCACCTTTCAATGGATATCGTTTTCCCCTTGGAAGAAACGCATCCCGAACTCTTTATAAGAAAAATATGGAACGCAACGGAGAAATATTCTGTACAAATACAAAACAGGAATGACCTGATGCGCACCGTGGAATGGCTCGCAGCGTATAAAAAAGAAGAAGCAGAAAATGTAAAACGATTTATTGAAACCACTGATCTAAGAAATCTGTTTCATTCCACTGTTCCGCTTGCCAATGGCAAATTGAGTGTTGATCTCATGGAACCTCCACCTGCTGAAATGGAATCCATTTTGCAAAAAATGGCTACTGCATTTGACCTGGCATATAAACGTTTCCGCGATCTCCAAAAAGCGGAGGCACAGGCAAGAGAAGCACAGATCGAAGCTGCTCTGGAAAGAGTGAGAGCAAAAGTGATGGCTATGACGAGCTCAAAAGATCTGAATGAAACATCACTCGTGTTTGGCGAACAATTAAGAAAGTTAGGTATTGACTGGCAGTTCTCTTATTTCTGGCTTATTGAAGAAGCCAAAAACGAAAACACTTTCTGGATAACCTGGCCTGATAACAAAACAAGTCTTACTACATATACACTGGCAGAAGCCGAAGAATATTTTAATGATTGCCTGGTATCATGGCGTGCCGGAGTAAAAATTCATGACAACTATGTGCCATCGGAAGGCGTACAGGAATGGCTCGATACATTTCAACGTATTGCCGATGATGCTGGCGGTGAGGCAAAAAAAATAATGGTGCCAGCGACTTTTGCAGACGGTGTTTACTATTATGATGCGATGATGAAGTACGGTTCGTTTGGCATTTGCATCAACAAGCCTGCAACTGATGAGGAAAAGAAAATTCAATGTCGCTTTGCGATAGAGTTTGAAAGAG
>DASUTO010000559.1:0-8583 GCA_036374555.1 Chitinophagaceae bacterium | reverse complement strand
TAATTAATAATAATTAGCTTGTCATCGCTAATAACTTTTCCATGCAAAGAACCTGTTTATTTCCCGGTACCTTCGATCCTCTAACCCTGGGTCACGTTGATATTATCACAAGAGCCTTGCCCTTGTTTGATAAGATAGTGGTAGGTATCGGTATCAATACTTCTAAGGCACCTATGTTTACGCCGGAAAAAAGATTAAGCTGGCTAAAGGAAATTTTTAAGAACGAACCTAAAGTAGAAGGTGCGGTTTATGAAGGTTTGACGGTCAATTTTTGCAGGAAGATCGACGCAAGGTTTATTTTAAGAGGCATTCGATATGTCAGCGATTTCGAATATGAGAAGACGATAGCAGATGCCAATCGCACGCTTGATAAATCAATTGAGACTATTTTTCTTACAGGCGAACCTAAATATACTTCTGTAGCTTCCACAATTGTAAGAGATATTATTAAGAATGGCGGAGATGCTTCACACTTCCTGCCTCCTGAAGTTGCGAAAACACTTTAGTTTTGGTTATGAAGATCTGGTTTGATAAAAATATTTCTCTCGAAAAAATAGCTCCTTTTAATAAAGGAACGATCAATGAGCATCTGGGTATTGAATGGACTGAAATCGGGAATGATTTCTTAAAGGCCAGGATGCCGGTTGATCACCGAACTAAACAGCCTTTTGACTTATTACATGGCGGTGCTTCTTGTGTCTTAGCCGAATCATTAGGGAGCTTTTCTTCCTATCTTGTTATAGATTCCGCAGCATATTATTGTGTGGGCATTGAGATCAATGCAAATCATATCCGAAGTGTGAAAGAGGGGTTTGTTTATGGAGTTTGTTCACCCTTGCATATTGGTTCATCCACTCATGTATGGGATATACGGGTAGCAAATGAGGAGGGAAAGCTGGTTTGTATCAGCCGGCTTACCGTTACAATAATAAAGAAAAAAGTATCAGGCTGAAAATCCCGCCTCAAGCACATCCATGACGGAAGGGAAGGAGTTTTGTAAATATTTTTTAAGGTCATTTTTTTTCACCCATTCCAGTTTTGTTATTTGTTCCGTGGCTTGCGGAACAAGTTTTTGTTCGCCACTTATGTTCATTGTAAACCATTTTGTTTCTTTTAATACATACCGGCTTCCTTCATGATAAGTATGATAAGAAGTAATAAGCGGCGATATCAGCTTGATATCTTTCAAACCCGTTTCTTCTTCCGTTTCTCTTATTGCACATTCTTCGAAAGTTTCTTTTTTATCCATTTTCCCTTTGGGCAGGTCCCATTTCCCCCTGCGAAACATCATCAATACTTCATTATTTTCATTGAGGACAAAACCGCCAGCAGCCTTTACCAAAGTAAATTTTTTAAAGAAAGCATCTTTAAGTTCTTTAAGATCCTTATGAAAAAAGACTCCCGCATGAACAGATGGGTCCTGCATTTCATGGATCATACTTTTTATCGTATGCAGGTTTAGTTCATCTATGAATACTGCATCATCATGGTGAATATAAGGTTGAAGAGTAGCGTCAACATTATCACATAAAAACAGGGGCTTGTCGTCGAAATAAACTTTGATAAACATGGCAGTTGCTTTTGGCTCATCGCTTTTCTTTACTTTCGTCGCATGACAGATGCTAAAGTGGTTGCAGAAAAGCTGCTTCAAGTTAACGCAGTAAAATTGAATCCCGAAAACCCGTTTACATGGGCCAGTGGCTGGAAGAGCCCTATTTATTGTGATAATCGCAAAATACTTTCCTTCCCTTTTATCCGGGATTATATAAAATCGGAGCTTTGCAATGTTGTTTTTGAAAAATTTCCCGATGCGGAGCTGCTCGCCGGCGTAGCTACAGCAGGTATTGCGTGGGGTGTAATGGTAGCGGATCAATTAAAGCTGCCATATGTATATGTTCGGCCAAAACCAAAGGAACACGGCCTGGGAAACCAAATTGAAGGCTATTATGAGCGGGGACAAAAGGTAATAGTGATAGAGGATCTTGTTTCTACCGGTAAAAGCAGCTTACAGGTTGTTGATGTTTTAAGAGAAGCCGGGCTTGAAATAGCAGGTATGGTCTCTATATTTACTTATGGATTTCCCGGTGCCCGCGAGATGTTTCAGAAAGCCGGGGTTACCTATTATCCCCTTACAGATTACCCAACTCTTATCCAGCTTGCAGCCGAAAAGCAAATTATCTCGTCTGATCAGCAGGAAATTTTGTTAAAATGGCAAGCTGATCCCGCGGGGTGGAAAGGAGTTTAGTAATTTGCTTTAAATCGGATTTTAATGAAGAAAATAATTCTCGGAATGCTTGCGGTTGGTGGATTCGCATTGACCGGCTCAGCCCAGGTAAAAGCATCGCAAACTGCAAAGATCAAAACGCCGACAATAGGTTGCGAAGACTGCAAAACACGGATCGAAGCTTATCTTAAAAGATATGATGGGGTGACCTTTGTGCAGGTGAACTGGCATCAAAAGATCACTACGGTAAAATATCTGACGGATCGTACCAATATCGAAGAGATAAAAACTGCCATCTCCAACTGCGGATATGATGCTGATGATATTCCGGCTTTTGAAGATGCATACAAGCGGCTTCCTAAAACTTGTAAAAAGCCAGAAGATGGGGGACCGGCCAAAGCTCCGAATATTCATGCTCCACCCGTAGTCAAACAATAAGAATTTTGATTTACCCCTGTTCAGCTGGGGTATTTTTTTGTCCTGGATTTTGAGTAAAAATCTTCACCCGGGAATTGGTTTATTGAAGACAACCATTGGGCCATATTTTCTGCCCGATCTACTTCTCCCTATTTGTGCCCTCGAACGATGTTAGCCACCTTTTTTGTCCTTCAAAAAATTTTAAAGATGCAGAGTTTTATTTCATAGAGAATGGCTGATTTGCTTGATTTTTATGTTACTAAATCAATTACT
The DNA here is from genome assembly GCA_036374555.1 of Chitinophagaceae bacterium. Classification (GTDB taxonomy): domain Bacteria; phylum Bacteroidota; class Bacteroidia; order Chitinophagales; family Chitinophagaceae; genus VBAS01. Next base: position 5,669 of record DASUTO010000559.1, on the reverse strand, counting down.
ATTTCAAAATTTTTACAGCATTTCGATTTAGCAAATATAGAAAGCTATTACTGATGTGAATAATATGTTGATAACAATACTGCTTAGACTGAGTGTTTAAAATTTAAGATTTAAATTTATTACTCTGAAAACTCTTAAATAGGCTATTTTTTATTCAAGGGTAATTGATTGATATATTTTGATTTAACTATTTAATAATCATGTTTATATAAGGAATTACTCTATTTTCACTTAACTTAAAATAAGATCTTATGTTTTTTTATAATGTTACGGCAAACTTGTTTTGCCAATGGCCCTTTATACTCATGCCCTTTCATCGGCTAAGAGAGGAGGCCAAAATCTGTTCGTAAGAATACCTGTTTTGGATGCAGACTTAATAAACGGAATCATCAAAATCGACTTTCATCTTGTCAAAAATGACGCTGAATAAAGAAGGGATTGGATCCGGAGAATCGTCTTTGAGAATACTCCTTTGAGGGACATTTCGGAAATGACTTTAAACCTTTTCTTCTTAGCGGCTTTTTATTAACTTGTAAATCTTTCTGGACCTTTAGGACTATTGGATAAATGAAACTATTTAAGAAACTGCTTTTCGGCGTTCTCTACTGTGCCGTACCTGCCTTGTTATTCAGCCAGGACTTTTCTAATAAAGGGAAGGAATTTTGGATTCCTTATAGTTACCATGTTGGTATGAGCCAGGGTTCGGCTAATTACCCTACGATGACTCTTTATATAACCTCGGATCTCAATACAGGCTATAAAGTTGAAATATATGGTGTCACCACTCTTCAGACGGGAAACATTACGGCTGGCCAGGTGGTTTCAGTTGTAGTACCCACCACCTATATATTGAATACCGGTGGTTTGTTTAACGGAAAAACAATTCGGGTGCTGACGGATAAGAACTCCGTAGTATATGCGTATATAACCCGAAGTGCTGTAAGTGGTGCTACTGTTTGTTTACCAACACCGGTGCTTGGAAAAGAATATTTCTCGATGAATTTTACCCAGGCTTCTAATGAGCCTAATTCAAATTCCTATTTTACAATTATTGCAGTAGAGGATAATACAACTGTAGAGATCAAACCCAGCGCTAATACGACGCTTGGCTGGACTCCCGGAAATACTTATAGTGTTACTTTAAATAAGGGACAGATCTACCAGGTGCTTGGTACTACCAGTGGCACTAATGGTGTTGATCTAACCGGTTCAACCATTCAGTCAGTTGCTTCCGGTAGCGGAGGCTGTAAACGAATCGCGGTATTTTCAGGTAGTGGAAAAATATCTATAGGATGTCCCGCTGCAGCAGGTACATCTGATAATTTATACCAGCAATTATATCCAACAGGTTCGTGGGGCCTTAAATATCTGACCGCGCCAAGCTATAATCGCCCCACAAATTATTATAGGGTTATCAGGAAAACAGCAACCACTAACGTATGGGTAAATGGAGTCTTGATCCCGGCAGCATCTTTTGTGAATGGCGTCTATTATCAATTTTCAACTACTACCCCTAATGTAATAAGTGCGAGTGAACCGATATCAGTTGCTCAATATTTTACAACGCAGGGTTGTGGCGCAGGTAATGGAAATGGAGTGTATGATCCTGATATGATAGTATTGAATCCTGTTGAGCAAAATATCAGTGATGTTACTTTGGTAAGTTCCAACCTTATAGCTGCCCAACCCCAGCATCATCTGCACGTAATAATGAGAAATGGAGGCACGGGTATTTCATCTTTTAAATTGGATGGCAACCCGGTTTCTCCTGCCTCGTGGGTCACTCATGCCGGTGATCCAACATACTCATACTTATACTTACCCAATGTTGCACAGGGATATCATACATTGAAATCGGACTCGGGGTTTAATGCACTTGCTTATGGGTATGCAAATGCCGAATCATATGGATACTCTGCTGGCGCCAATGTAAAAGACCTTTACCAGTTTGTAAGCATCATTAATCAATATGCGACCGTAAACTTTCCTGCAACCTGTAGAAACACTCCATTTAATTTTAGAATAGTTTTTCCCTATCAGCCTACGCAAATTCAATGGGTGTTTGGTTCGGCTCTTAATGCAATGGGTGTTTCGGATGTGACGATAAACAGCCCTGCTTTTGATTCTTCATGGGTTGTAAACGGACGAACCTTATATCGATATAGTCTTCCAGCTCAATATAATATTTCTGCAATTGGAACTTATCCAATTAAAGTAATCGCCAATAACCCCACAAGTGATGGATGTGGTGGTGTGCAGGAAATTGACTATGACCTGCAGGTATTTAATCCGCCTTCGGCAGGGTTTTATTTTAACAGCAATGGTTGTGTTACTGCACCGGTCAACTTCTTTGATACATCTAACACCGGTGGAAGAGCTATTACTCAATGGAACTGGAATTTTGGAGATGCCGGTACATCTTCCATACAAAATCCATCACATACTTATGGCGCGCCGGGTTCCTATTTAGCTACACTTTCCGTAATTACTGATATTGGTTGTATCTCTGATATTGCTACCAGGAACATTATTCTAACACAATTGCCCGTTGCAAATTTCAGCACCAACCTACCTTCGTGTGCGGGAAAGGCTATCACATTTAGTGACCAGTCGACTGCTAGTGGTGGATCAACAATTGCAAAATGGTATTGGGATTTTGGCGACGGGAGTCCGGCTGTTATTGTTACAAACAATTCACCCCAGGTACATACCTACGCTTCTGCGGGTTCATACAATGCAACATTAAAAGTCGAGACAAATACAGGTTGCCAAAGTTTTGTTTTTACAAAACAAGTCATGATTTATTCCAATCCGGTTGCTTCATTTAATTTGAATGGAAATGTTTGCTTGCCGCAGGGAACAGCGAATTTTGTTAATGCATCCACCATGAGTGATGGCACCGGGCCATTGCTAACTTACTTATGGAACTTTGGTGATGCTACGACATCAACGGCAACAAATCCCGTTCATAATTATATAACGGGTGGTCCATTTACAGTTACACTAACCGCGACATCGAACAACGGTTGCAAGGATGATACCATCCGGACGATAACAAATATTTATGCACAACCCCATGCCGCGTTTACGGTTGATAGTGTTGAAAGTTGTTTTGGCGGCACATTTAATTTTGCTGATCAAAGCACCGCAGCAAATAGTAACGTTACCCAATGGTTCTGGGATTTTGGTGATGGCACTACTTCAACATTGCAAAACCCAACGAAACAATATGCCGCCGTGGGACCTTATACTGTGAAATTATATATCAATTCGGCTGCAGGTTGCCGGTCTGATACAATGACAATGAATGTTACTGTATTGCAATTGCCGACAGTGAGCTTCACTACATCAGGGATTGTTTGTGAAACGCAACCAGTTCAGTTTACTTCAACTTCTGTCCCTAATGCGGGAAGTATTGTACAGTATAATTGGACGGTGAATGGAATTCCAACAGGAGGTAATAGCCCCGTTATTAATTATACAACTGCTACCTCCGGAAACAATATGGTGGTTTTGTCCGTAGTAACTGATAAGGGCTGCAGAAATCAGGCAAGCAATCCATTAGTGGTAAACCCTAAACCGGTTGCAAGTTTTAATTTACCCAATGTTTGCTTACCGGCAGGCACCGCAAACTTTACCAGCACCTCAACAGTTGCCGGGGGAACAATAACAAATTATCTATGGAATTTTGGCAATAGTCAAACAGCGACGACACAAAGTGCCACCACGATTTATTCAGGTACTGGTCCTTTCAATGTTTCTTTAATGGTCACATCGAATAATGGATGTACAGATACAAAGACATCCGTACTGAATACAGTATTTGCACAGCCACAAGCAGCATTCAATGCACCTGCTGAAGTTTGTCTTGGTGCACCGGTGAACTTTACTGATCAAAGTACAGCGACGAACAGCACAGTTACACAATGGTTATGGAACTTTGGTGATGCTACAACATCAACATCACAAAACCCGGTTAAGAACTATACTGCGGCAGGAACCTATACGGTTACACTTACAATAACTTCAGCTGTTGGTTGCATTTCTACAACTGCCACAAAAACAGTAATTGTAAATGCATTGCCTACTGCAAACTTTAACGTATCTGCTCCGGCATGTGCAACAAAAAATATCACATTCACCGATGCCTCTTCGCCAAATTCCGGCAATCTTGTTAAATGGACCTGGAATTTTGGTGATGGAACAAATGCAACATTGAATAATCCTGCGCCAATCACTCATGCTTATGCAAACCCGGGAACATATAATGCAACGTTACAGGTAGAAACAAATAAGGGGTGTGTGAGCACAGTTATCACAAGACCTGTTACAATTAATGTATTGCCTGGAGCCGGATTTATTGCTCCGGAAGTTTGTCTAACCGATCCATCTGCGCCATTCATTGATACAAGTAAGATTTCCACCGGAAATATTGCAGCATGGCAATGGAATTTTGGTGATCCGAATGCGAATGCAGGAAATCCCAATACCTCGACTTTACAAAATCCAACGCATCGTTATACTGTTGTTGGGAATTATACAGCCACATTGATCGTTTCATCAAACAATGGTTGTACTGATACTATCTCGCAAACATTTACCGTAAATGGTTCGATACCACTTGCAAACTTTACGGTACAGAATGCAAATGCACTTTGTAGTAATAATGATGTAATAATTTCAGATGCATCTTCTGTAGATTTTGGAAATATAGTTAAAACGGAAATTTACTGGGATTGGACCAATGATCCCACGATCAAAACCACGGAGGATGTGCCAACACCAGGAAAATTATATACGCATAGCTATCCTGAATTCGGAAGCCCTGCAACAAAAACCGTGACGATCAGAATGATCTCTTATTCAGGTATCAATTGTCTCAATGTATTAACGAAAACAATAACCTTATTAGCAACACCAATTTTGCAATTCGATCCGATAAACGAAGTATGTACTAATGCGGGATCATTCCAGATTACACAAGCAAGCATCACAAATGGATTAGCAGGAACAGGGGTATTTTCTGGGCCGGGAGTAAGTCCCTCGGGCTTATTCAATCCAAATACTGCTACTGCAGGTATACATACGATACGTTATACGTTTACGGCGGTAAATACCTGCAGCAATTATATAGAGCAAACAATAGCCGTGAATCCAACCCCTACTGCGAATGCAGGGCCTGATAAAGTAGTATTGCAAGGCGGAGTAGTTCAATTAACGCCTGCTATGAATGCGGGATTCCCGGTTACATATTCATGGACACCGCCAACAGGATTGAATAATCCAAATGCGCCTGATCCCCTGGCATCGCCTTTGGATGACATTATGTATACCTTGAAAGTAACTTCAGATAAGGGATGTACTACAAGTGACCAGGTATTTGTGAAAGTGTTGAAGAAACCTGAGATACCAAATATATTTAGTCCGAATGGTGATGGTATTCATGACAGATGGGTGATAAGCTTCTTAGAAACATATCCCGGATGTACAGTTGAAGTATACAATAGGTATGGTCAATTAATTTATCGCTCAATAGGCTATACGAATCCATGGGATGGTACTGTAAATGGAAAACCTGTACCGGTTGGTACTTACTATTATATTGTTGATCCTAAAAATGGCCGTCAAAAACAAGCCGGCTATGTAGATATTGTGAGATAGGCCTCCCC
>DASUTO010000558.1:0-3757 GCA_036374555.1 Chitinophagaceae bacterium | reverse complement strand
TAGATGGTATGATCAAATGGCGACCCATTAAGCCAGGTATTTTTTATAGTGATCGGTTTTGGATTCAGCGCAGGAGAAGGCGGTGAGCTTTTGTTACTACAAGAAAGGAAAAGCCACAGGACTTGCACTAAACTAATATGTAGAAAAATTTTTTTCAACGTTTATGTTTAGATTAACCTTTTCTATTCTTTAGAAAAACCAATTCTTTATTATTACCTGCAAGCACCAACAATTTTTTATTGCCGGCTGCATTTATCCATTTTATGTCTCTTATTTCCCCATCAAAATCCTGGATTGCAAAACCAGTGGTGAATGAACCTGATGCTTTATTAAAAGAAAGTTCTGTCGGTAATAAGGCATCGTATCGCCCTTCATAAGGTATGGTGCCATAAAAATTACCACCGGCAATAAAGGATCCGGGTTCTGCCGTTTTTGAGAATGACATTACAGGTGCCAGTTGCAATTCCTCCGGCAAAGAAATTCTTGCAAAATTTCCTTTTCCATCGTTAATAAAACAGGATGAACTAAGCACTTCTGCTTTTAGTTCCGTATAATTCTTAAACAGATCAAAAAAGATGAATTGGATTGTTTTTCCCGCGACGTCTTTATAATGCAAATAATATTTTTTCAAAACCGGAATTCTCCTTTCCAATTCATCTTTAGCTAAAAAAGGATATTCATTGCCATCAATTGTATAGCACATTAATTGCTCGATAGCACCATTCTTATCGAAATCATTTGTATAGAGTTTGCATGGCCCGTTCTTGCCTGAATAAAGTTTTGTGTTATGTCCCCAATTGCCTGCAAGCAGATCAGTAAATCCATCGCCATTTACATCAGCAGGGAATACAGTTTGCCATAAGCCGGTTGACTGGGAAATTTCATTTGCAGTAAATACTCCTTTGTTATTCATAAAAATTTTTACTGCCATCCATTCCCCTGTAACTACAAGATCCTGCCAGCCATCATTATTCAGATCAGCAAATGCTGCTGCCGTCACCATGCCAATAGCGTTCAAATTGATCTTATTGCTATCAGCCAATGTAAAATTTGCTTTCCCGTCATTTACATGCAGGTAAGATGTTCTTGGTAAGCCATACGCAGTGGGACTGGAAAGATTGCCAATGAACAGATCATTATCTCCGTCATTGTCTATGTCAGCAACAGTGGCGCATGATTTATTTTCATTTTGATTTTTAAACTGATCAATCGCTTTTATAAAATGACCATCGCCTTTATTCAAATACAGGCGATCATTTAATGCATTGTTATTGGCAGAGGGTTCATTTCCGCCGCTGACTACAAACAGGTCGGGTTTTTTATCACCATTTGCATCAAAGAAAACTGCATCTACATCTTCACAGATCGCATCGGCATTGAATACTGCCGTGTCAGTTTTTATAAATGAGCCATTGCTCTGCTGTATTAATAAATTTCCTGGTTGGTTTTTTGCACCACAGGCATACATATCATCTAAGCCATCGCCGTTTACATCTGCAACCGCTATTTTAGGACCGCGGGTTGACTGGGCATGGGGAATTAAATATTGAACGTTGTAGTCAATGAATTCATTTTCTTTATGACGCCAGGGAACGGAAACGTCTGCAATAGTAAACTCTTCTTCTGTTGGTTTAAACCAGCTTGTATGATCAAAAGTTCCTGAAGCAGTTTTTTGATATATAATAAGTGGTTTGTTTGACGGTATATTTTTTAGAACTTCAAATTTTTGATTGGGCCAAACAATTAAGACGCTATCAACTGTATTTAAAGAATCTAGGCCGAAATGCAATCTTGCGTCCACTGAAGATTGAAAACCTCTTGTAAGCATCAATTGCTGATATTGCATTTTTCCTAAAGTGAATAAATAGGCTTTTGTGCCAATTCCAAAGCTGTTCAAACCATCACCTTTAAAAGAAATTGTAAGAGAATTTCTCTTGCGATCCGCCAGAGGCGGAGAAGCAATCAGATTATTTTTTAAAAGCAGTGCTTTGGAATCTATACAATTGATCACAAGATCAAGGTCGCCATCGTTATCAAGATCAGCATAGGCAGCGCCATTGTAAAAGCCCTTCAATTTATCTAATCCCCAGTCTTTGCTTACATCACTAAAGGGTTTATCGCCGTTCCCTTTGAAAAGAAAAGGATGGGAGCTTCCATCAGGCATCGCATCGATCACTTTATCATCATACTTGTTTGTTTGCCCGGCACCCTTCATTTGCATATCAGAAACAAAACGAACATAGTCGAGGTCCACAGGACGCCTGACAATACCACTTGAAATAAAAAGATCTTTGATCCCATCGTTGTCAAAATCTGCAAAGAGGGGCGCCCAACTCCAATCAGTGGCTGCTACATTATTTATCAGCGCTGTTTCGCTAAAACTCTTTCCATTACCGTTATTTCTTTGCAGGCAATTCTTTGAATACTGATCCTGGTAACCATTTATCACCAGTTTCTGCTTATAAATGTCCGGATTCTCATCACTGCCGTAGGTCTTTAAGGTTTTTTCATCAGGTGGCAGCATGTCCACAGTTATCACATCCAATTGTCCGTCGTTGTTATAATCAGCTACATCGTTGCCCATGCTAAACCGGCTGTAGTGACGAAAATGTTTTGCGCCGCTTTCTGTAAATGTGCCATTGGCATTATTTACATAGTAATAATCGTTTTCATGAAAATCATTTCCAACGTATATATCTTCCCACCCGTCGTTATTTATATCGGCAACGGCAAGACCTAATCCATATCCAAGACTGCTTTGATAGATCCCTGCTTCTGATGAAACTTCTGTGAATTTGGCATTTGTACTCAGATCATTTCTGAATAGACGATCACCCGATAATGAATCCCTGATCAAACGACGACTTGTGTCCACAATATTTGCATGCGGGCGGGTTGAATGCCTGAGGATATAACAATCCAGGTCGCCATCATGGTCGTAATCAAAAAATGCAGCTTGTGTAGAAAGCCCTGCGAGATCAAGGCCAAATTTTGCTGCGCTTTCAGTAAATGTATTATTGCCGTTGTTTATAAAAAGCTCATTATGTCCTTTGAGTCCTGAAAAATTTGCGACTGCAGAAACATAGATATCAAGGAATCCATCACCATTTACATCAGCCATTGTTACACCGCTGCACCAATCCGAGGTGCCGGCAACGTTGGCTTTATCAGTAATATCTTCAAAAACAAAATCTCCTTTGTTCAGGTAAAGTTTGTTGCCGCTTTTATTAGTGGCAGTAAAATAAATATCAGGTAGTCCATCATTATTGATATCCCCCACAGAAACACCGCCGCCATTATAATAATAGATATAATATAAAATATTCAAATGGTCGTTTTTCGCCGACTTGTTAATAAAATTAATATTGGATTCGGCAGAAGAGACTTCCGTGAACAGTGGTTTACGGCTATTACAGGAAATGAAAACAATAATAAACAAGCAAGTCATAAAAAAACCAATATCTCTTTTTACGTGAAACATATGTCTAAGATAATTTGGTAGATTAAAAAGGGCTGAAATGGATTCAGCCCTTACTGCTTGTCTACTGCTTGCTATATGTAAACGACTTACAATTTGTTGTTGTATAGATTTAATACTTCCGCTGCGGTCAGCGCCTTAGTATAAATGCGGAACTGGTCCAAAGCTCCATTAAAGGATTTAGCCCAGCTCTCTGGTCCATGATTGGTGAAACTCGGAGTTGTTTGAAAAGCAAAACTTCCTAATACGACTCCAGTAAGATTATCAAACTTTAAATTT
>DASUTO010000557.1:0-13163 GCA_036374555.1 Chitinophagaceae bacterium | reverse complement strand
AGATCATCAACAACAAGTTACAATTTATGCTACTGATTTATGCTTTTCAAATTGTAACTGATACAGTTTCTGGTAATAACCTTCTCTTGAGATCAACTCCTCGTGAGTGCCTATCTCTTTCACTTCGCCTTTATCAAGCACAATTATCTTACTTGCCTTACGAATGGTGGAAAGCCGGTGTGCAATTACAATTGAAGTTCTTCCTGCGATCAATTTATCAATTGCGTTTTGTATCATCATTTCGCTCTCCGTGTCAACGGAGGAAGTGGCTTCATCTAAAATAAGTATTGATGGATCATAAAGTAAAGCCCTGATAAATGATAGTAACTGTCGCTGACCTAAAGAAAGTGTAGCGCCTCTTTCCATTACATTAAAGTCATAATTACCCGGCAACATCATGATGAAATCGTGCATACCTATCAGTTTTGCCGCTTCAATCACATTTTCTCTTGGAATATCCGGATTACGTAAAGTAATATTATCAATAATAGAACCTGAAAAAAGAAAAACATCCTGTAATACAACCCCAACGCTTTTACGCAATCGTTCAATATCATATTTTTCTATATTCATATCATCAATTTTTATTTCACCGCTTTGTATATGATAAAGACGATTGAGTAAACTGATGATCGTTGTTTTGCCACTGCCGGTATGTCCAACGATGGCAACTGTTTCGCCGGGATTTACGGTAAATGAAACATTTTTTAAAACAGGATTTCCAGGGTTATAGCCAAATATGACATTTTCAAATTCGATCTTTCCTTTTATATGTGAAGGTTTATAGGCATCAACATGTGAAGGCTGTAAATGATCTTCATTATCCAGCACTTTGAAAACTCTTTCACTCGCCACCATTCCCATTTGCAATACATTGAATTTATCCGCGATCACTCTTAACGGACGAAAGATCAGATTCAAACAAAGAATAAATGCCATTAACGTCCCTTGCTGGCTTTCCTGGAGATTCAGTGCTTTATGCGATGTCCACCAAACGAGCAAACCTATTGAAGTGGCTAATACAATTTCTACAATTGGGAAGAAAATTGAATATGCCCAGATAGCATGAATGTTTGCATTGCGATGTTCCTTATTAATGTTCTTGAATTTTTCAAACTCTCTTTCCTCTGCAGCAAATGCCTGCACCACCTGCATGCCGGTTATATGTTCCTGTACAAAAGCATTGAGTTGAGCTACCGCATTTCTTACACGATGAAAAGATTTGTTTACACTTTCTTTAAAATAATAAGTGGCAATAAGCAAGATGGGAAATGGCACCAATGCAATTAGTGTTAGTAGCGGATCGGCCCAGAACATATAGCTTAATACACAAACGATAGAAAGTAAGTCAGCAACGATCGGGATAAATCCATCCGCAAATACATCGTTGATCCTTTCAATATCATCCACTGTTCTGGTGGTTAATGTTCCGATCGGCGTTTTATCAAATTGAGAAAGATTCAATGAAAGAACTTTTTTGTAAACTTTCACTCTAAGATCTTTTACAACATTTTGTCCCAGCCAGGCAGTGATATATGAAAAATAAAATCGTAAGCCTGTTTCTACAAAAAGAAAAACAACCTGGATAATAGTTATCAGCACCAGCATACCGGTTATTGTTAGCCCATTGAGGAATGTTGCATTTTTATCGCCGGCAATGTATTTGTCAACTGTTAATTGAATAAGGATTGGACGAACGGGGGTAAAAACCGCCAATATTATTGCCAATGCTATTGACCAGTAAAATCTTCTTTTATAGGGTGCGGCAAACCGCATCACTCTTTTCAAAAGATCGAAATCGAAAAATTTTTTATTAATACCCCTGGCCATTTTTATAAACAACAAATGTAGAAAGAAGAAAAGGAAAACAGTCACCGGCTATCAGGAACTTAGTTATTCGTTAACGATTATTGGTGAGAGGCTCGTCATCTCCTTTTTTGGCAATAGCAGGATTGGTTTCACCAATAGCAATTTTGTAAGCTTTAATAAAAATTGCCCCGAGATTTTTATGCGGAGGAACATAATCTTCAAAGATCTCATTAGTGACCATTTTATCAAGTTCTTTCCAGAATGGTATCCACTCAACGGAGTTGCCATTCCTTAAAGTTTCAGCCAGCAATTTTAAAAATGGATTATTTACCGGGGCATCAGCTATTTGCTTGGTACCGATAATATGTGCATCCGGCGCCTTCTCCAAAATATCATGGATCAGATTATAACCACCACAAGAACCCATGAATACGATCTTTGAAGTTGCAAACATTTGCTTTATTGTATAAGGTGCATTATAACTATGGCCCCTGTTTATAGTAATGGTAGGCGTGAGTCCATTTCGTTCTAAATAATTACACAATGCTTCCTGTGCTTTTGCATCTTCATCTTTTTCTTCCGGCAAAGGCTTATTTAAATAGAGACTTACCGGCTTTCCTTTAACAGAACTGATCGTTACCCAATTTGGATTGCTTCGGTCTATTTTCCAGTTTGCATTATTAAACATTCCGAGAATATGTGGAAAAACGCCAATTCCATCTTCGTCGCCATAAATAAAGACCTGGATGACAATTCCACCATTTTCATTTTGCAGATCTTTATTTGATACACCATAAACTGGTGGAATACCCAGTTCTTTGGTCAGGTCAATTTTTTGTGTTGTATCAGCAGAGATAAAAAGTTTTTCGAGAATGCGATACATCTCTATTCCCTTTTTATTATTTGCAGAAATATTTCTTTGATAATTAGCCCGTATGTTCACAAGCATCTCATCTGCTATAGGCTTGATCGTTCCATAAATACTTGCATAAGAATCGGCGACATCCACACCATCTTCCAAACCACCGGATTTTTCAAGATTGCTGACAAATGCACGCATAAGATCATTTGCATTTTGCTGATCCTTAAAAGAAGCAAGGAAGGTGCTGAGTGTGTTATAGGCGGCAGACATCTTAATGAGTTTTCTGTACTTATCAAAATTCACACTCATCAATAATGAATCACCACGATTGCCAATGCGGCTCATCATCAACGGAAATATTCCTTTTACAAAACTTGATGTATAAATAATACCATCGCTTAACACAGCGAGATAATAAAGCTCCTGCGCTGTCAATGGCTGAATGATCCTGAAACGTGTTACCGCATTCTCATTATGTAATGCATTTATTGTATTTACAAAAACCTGGACAGCTTTCTTGGTCATCATATCAGAAAGCGCATCAAATTCAAAAGCAGTGTCTTTATTCAATAATCGTTCTGTATAGTCAATATGTGTTTTTACAAGCAGTTTATAATATTGAATAGAATCTTTTCTCACGGCATCAATATCCGCCAACGTCATTTTTCCTTTTACGATATTATCCAGGAAAGGGAAGTACAATTGCCCGCTTCCGCCGCTTGTTGTCATCTTTACAACTGCCTGTACAAATGGGTCATTAACTTTCTTGATGCGATTACCAAGTACATTACTGGCTGCAGCGTAATCATACAATTGTCTTGGATAAGCACGCCCCGCTGCTATGATCAGGCTATCTGCAAATGGAAGATCCGGTATATGCCGAAGAGAAGTAAGCAGCGTAGCAAAAGTTTGTTCGGGATGCTGTTCGCAATATTTTCTTACTAAAATATTTTTTGATGCTTTGTACCCGCTATTCTTTTCGAAAGCGGTGCAATCCAGCAAGGGTCTTGCGACACCATATGGAAGTTGTTCAATATAATTTTCAATGCTTGATTTTTTTATGTCAAGTTCTATACATCTCTCATAGCTTTCCAGTATTTCGGGCAGGTAGGTAGAAATAAAACGATTGTATCGCCAATTAGCATTCAGGTCACGCAACAGTCTTTCAATTCCGCGGATGTAAAGAACTTTTGTTTGTCCGCCCATCGCGGAATCCTTCTCGATCCTTTTTTGCAGATCATTTACTCTATTGATCAGCGCATTTGTTATTTGAAAATTTACATCTTCATTAAAAGATGGTGAGAAAAGTTTGTCATCTTTTCCATCCACCTGCAAAGCTTTCTTTTGTTCTGCATCTACATAAGCATGGAAAAGCTCGCGACTGCGGTCTGGTTTCAGTGTGGGGTCTTTTGGATTTTGGCCAAAAGAGACTACCGAAGCTAAAAGGAAAAAAAAACAGGATGTATATATTTTGTCGAATTGCTATCATAAGGAAGGTCTTACAAAAATAAAACATTCATTTTTAAATGGTACGATTGAGGGTACAGACAGGATTTCCGGCAATATGGCGGCCAATCGCATGTTAAAATTATTCATAATCCGCCAATACCCGAAGCTTTATTAATTTTTCATTAAGTCTGTGTTAGCTGGGGTCGGTTTTGCAGGGCCAACAGCAATTTCAGTTAGGTTTGCGAAAATTTACAAACGCAGCATGGATATAAGGTCACGAAAAGTTTTGATCGCTGATGATGAGCCTGATATACTTGAGATCCTCAGGTATAACCTGCTAAAGGAAGGATACCAGGTGGTAACGGCCAAGGATGGGGATGAGGCGATCGAAAAGGCAAAAATGTTTAACCCAGACCTGATCGTCCTTGATATTATGATGCCGAAAAAGAATGGTGTGGAAGTATGTGAGATCCTGCGTCTACTCCCGGCATTTAAAAGCACATTGATACTTTTTTTGACTGCATTAAGCGATGAAGCCACACAGATAAGAGGATTGGAAACAGGTGCCGATGATTATATAAATAAGCCGATCAGCCCAAAAGTTTTCCTAAGCAAAGTAAGTTCGCTTTTCCGGCGTATAAATAAGAATGAAGCAAAGGTGATCGCCATTGATGGGCTGATCATCGATCCGGAAAAATTTATGGTGCAATACCATGGAAAAGATATTACTCTTGCAAAAAAAGAATTTGAATTGTTATACCTGCTTGCATCAAAACCCGGAAGAGTATTTGTAAGAAATGAGATCCTTAGCCAGATTTGGGGCGCAGAAGTAATCGTTGGCGATCGCACTATTGATGTACATATCAGGAAGATCCGCCAGAAACTAGGAGTTGATTGTATTACTACAGTAAAAGGTGTTGGGTATAAATTTGAATTGTAAACCCTTGTCTCCGCCTCCGGCGGAGAACTTAGATCGAATTGTCTTTATCTTGTGCCCTGGCTTAAACTTGCCTTGTACTTTTGTATATGCTTTCCCCAAAAAATATTTCTCCACGCCAGCTTTCTTTTCTTACAGCTGTTATATTATCTGTGCCTGTCGGTTTGTTGATTGGTTTAGTTGAAAAAGATTGGCGCTGGGGATTAGGTGCATTTATTATAATTCTTATTGGCAGTTATTATCTCATTTCATTTATGCTGGAACGTTTTATTTATCGTAAAATAAAACTGATTTATAAACAGATCTATCAAACAAAAGCCACTAAAAAAGAAGAGACATACTATAAATATATCCTACCCCAGAAAAGTATTGATGAAGTAAGAGAAGATGTGGAAAAATGGGCTGAAGAAAATAAACAGGAAATGGAAGTGCTGAAACAGAATGAACAGTTTCGCAGGGAATTCTTACAAAACCTTTCTCATGAATTTAAAACACCGGTGTTTGCCATCCAGGGTTACGTAGAAAGCCTGCTCAGCGGCGGCATGCATAATCCGGAGATCAACAAAAGGTTTTTAGAAAAAACTGAGAAAAATGTTGAGCGACTTACTAACCTGATACAGGACCTCGATGAAATTTCAAAACTCGAAAGAGGTGAGTTGGTGCTCACTAAAACGAATTTTGTTGTCCAGGATCTTATAAAAGAAGTTTTTGAAAGTCTTTCAATAAAAGCCGAAAACCAGCAGATCGGTTTTAGTATCAAAAAAGGTTGTGAATCACCGCTGACTGTTTTTGCTGATAAAGAAAAAATACGACAAGTGCTTATCAACCTGCTTGACAATTCCATTAAATACAGCAAACACGGCGGTCATATAATTGCCAGTATGTATAAGGTGGACGAAAAACATATTTTAGTTGAAATAGGCGATGATGGCATTGGCATCCCGGAAAAGCACCTGCAACGGGTCTTTGAGCGTTTTTACAGAACTGAGGGAGGTCGCAGCCGTGATATTACCGGAAGCGGCTTAGGATTAGCGATCTGCAAACATATTATCGAGGCGCACGGTCAAACTATACATGTACGAAGTACCGAAGGTGTTGGAACCACAATTGGATTCACCATGGAAGCAAGAAAAGATTAAGATTGAAAAGCTAATAGTAAGTAGGCATTCCTTTTTCCAATGCATCTAAAAAATCAACTGCTTCATTATTCATTTTTGTACTCATCAATTTTCCATTGAGCAAAAAAGCAAAATGATTGCAGGAGTCATTCTTCATTTTAAAATCCACTTCCTGTATTTTTTGACCATTGGTGTAAAAAAACATTTTTCCATCATAGCCGCATTTGAACTGCGCTGTTTCTTTTGTATCAATAAACTCTATCATCCTGTTAATTGCTTTCGATTCGGCTGTTTGTACAGTTTTGGTAACAACAGCTGCTTCCTCATCCTTAAAATGAATCACCAAACTATCTGCGGAAGAAAAGGTTTGTCTAATGGGGGATTGTTTGCAACTGTAGCATAAGATCGAAGCCAGGGCAACCAGTAAATAAAATTTCATCCTTTAAAGTTAGCAATAAAAAATCCCGCAGGAAACGGGATCATTAATAATATTTGAAAGCGTAGTTATAAAATAATAGCGTCATTAAAAGCAGGATTTCCTTTGATCAATCCTTTCAAAAATAAATACCATGAAACCGCTATGATCAATGATGCCGTTTGCGATCCTTTGATCCTGGAACTAATATCCTCAAATACAAGTTGACAACTATAAATAAGATTACGACGTGAACCCTTATAAATATTCAACTCCGGTACTTCTCCATTCTTAACAATAAAGCGATACTTGACACCTTCAATATCAACCGAACCTTGTGTATCTGAAAAATTATCATAGTTCAATGACCCTATACGAATACCATATTCATTTTTCAAAACAGATTTTGTTTTAAGCAATCCTTCATCATCAATGATCAGGACTCTTCTTTCTTTTTCCGTTTCAATTCTTGCCGTATGCAATTCTTTTTTGTAACGTAGCTTTAAAACCGTTTTATCATCCTCTTTTAAAATATAATCCTGCTGCCCGGAAATGTTTTTTACAGAAACGATATTCATAATTGCAGTTTTTTTGTGGAACAATGAATATAGATAAATATCAAAATCCAAAATCAGGTCGCGGAAAAAATAATAATAACTTAATCTTGCTTTGTCTATGTATTGAATCTCAAAAGTTTCTATTTCGTGAACAGTCGTTCGCAAAAATAATGACGACTATTTGCCAATTGGGACAAGATTAAGATAAGGTAGAATAAAAAAGCATGTAACCGTGCTGACTAATCACATGCTTTATAAGCCTACATTCAGGTACATCATAATTCCATAAGGACAAAAAACGGGTAGGGTATCAATACGAATATTCAGGAGGTGCGGATATTTTTTGACGCGTAAGAATCATTTTTTCCTCTGTTGTTCTTCGTGCCTCTAATTCCATTTGAATTTCTTTTATACCGTTATTACATTGGGTACATTCTTCCACAGTTGCTCCAAATCCGATCAGTTTATAATAGTTGATCGTTTCTTTAGCCAATAAATTTACAAGCTGTGAGGTCTGAAAATCATGTAGTTCTTTCATAAAAGGAGTAATTAAACTACATGAACCATGCAAACATTGTGCAGGAAGAAAGAAAAAAGTTCTTCGGTGGAAACAAAGAGACCTTCGCTTAATTTCCTCGAAGCTGTCATTGATGGAAGAATGGGAATAGACTGATGATGATTTATAAGTTATTTTGAAAAAGGGGTAGGATCGAAGCCGGCAAAAATAAATTACAAGGCTTTCTAATACACACTAAGAAAGAGCAGCCAATCAACATTCGGTTGACACCTTTCTTTATTCATTATATTTTAATAATTCCGGGAAGAAATTCACCTCGTAAATAAAAAACCGTCTAGCCTAAGGCTAGACGGCAACTGCATGAGGAATCAACTTACTAACCCCGGAGAACCGATCCGGGATCTTGTGTATATATATTGAATGGATAAGAACTGAATGCAAATTGAATTACAACTATTATACCAAGGTTATAGGTCGGTTACCAATATGTTAATTGTGGAAAAGAGGTAACCGGTTCTCGTTCGCTAATAAAAAAACAACCTCTGGGAAAGGTTGTTTCGTATGTTTTAAAAAATATATCGGTTAAAAAAATCTTGTCCATGTTTTCCACCAGGTATCGCCGGCGGCACACGCACCTCTGTAACTAGTAGAAGTGAAGAAATTGTTACTCACTTTTGCATTTGAAAAATCTGCACCTGTAAGTGCAGGCGAGCCTGCAGTTGGATTCCAGTCAGCAGTACCATCATGTTTAAAAGGCGCTGTAAGCATTACATCTGCAGTAGTAGCAAGTAAACTGTTTCCACCACTTGCACGGTTAAAATAATTCTGAAGATCTGTTGTTGTCCATCCTGTTGGTGTACCGGCGCTGGCAGTATAAGCGAATTGTGTATTATTCCCAGCCAAAATGGTATTGGAGACAAAAGCCTTCGGTGTGGCACTGGAATAATTCAGATCAGTAGGTGCGCCAAGTCCCGCATCTAAATTCCAACCGCGAGGCCATCCCATAACAATGGAATTAAAAATGCTAACCGCACTATTCCGACGTGTGTGCATCCCCCTTCCGAAATTGGTGTTTCCAATATTTGTCAGCGCAGCACGGGGCCCGATCACTGTCATGTTACAAAAAATTGCACTCGTTTGTGGTAACAAACTACTGCCACCTGCATCATTATCAATTTCAAATCCATTACTCTGGCTAACATCTGCCACCATACTGTCCCGCATAGATATACCAAACTGGATGCGTCCGCTAAAGCCATTGTCCATATCCCAATCATCATCGAGGCCTTTATAGGCGATCAGATGTTTGCAATCAACAGAACCACCAAACCACTCATAACTGTCATCGGCAGCATTGCTTACCTGTACATAATCAATTGTGGTTCCTTTTCCAACCGCACCCATGGTTAAACCATTTAGTTCTTTATCGGGCAAATAGGCATAGCCTGGATATTCGATCCTCACATATTTTAATATACCGCTGTTGTCATTTTCATCAGCGCCACCATAGAGGCCAAGTCCTTCTGAATTATTAACTCCGCCTTCAATTTCACCAAGACCGGCAGTGCCATTATAACTTGCATTTGTTTTTGCACGGCCAAGCAATACTATACCGCCCCAGTCACCCATCGTCGGCGTAGCTGCGTCACTGGTAAATACGATTGGTTTATCAACTGTACCTGCTGCAAGTATCTGTGTGCCTCTTGTTATTACCAATGTACCTCTTGAAGATTTTTCTCCCTGGATAATTACACCCGGTTCAATAGTAAGTTTGGCGCCATCTACGACATAAACAATCCCTCTGAGTTTATAAGTATTACCGGTCTTTAATGTACGGTCAGCGTTGATTTTGCCCGAAAGAATAAGATTCTCCGTAGTACCACCACCGCCGCCAGTGTTATTGCCACTACCGTTATCATCAACTTCTATTTTACGGCAACCAGCCATTACTGTTGCTGCTGCTAATGCTAAAAGTGCAATTCGTTTCATGTTTATATCTTTTTATTTTTCTTATTTAATAGTATATGCAAATGTGAAAGAGTAATTAGTGCCATAGTTTCTGCTGATGGCCAGCACATCACTGGATGTGCTTTTATATTTTTCATTGTTATCAAGATCATGATAGAAATAAGCACGGCGATTGAAAATGTCGCTGATGTTCACTTTTATCTCTCCTTTGTTTTTCAATATTTTTTTTGCGAGTTGAATATCAAGTAGTGCTCTTGGGTTCTCCCATATATCAGGAACTGATTTATCTCCCACAAATAAAATACGACGACCAACCTGGTTAAACAAAACAGTACTGCTGAAACCGATCTTTGCAATATCATATTGCAGTCCTGCATTGATTAGGTAAGGGCTTTGTCCCTGCAACGGACGATCTAAGGCCACCGTATCTTTTACACGGCTATAGATATAACTTAAATTACCTGTAAGTGTAAAATTTTTAAGGGCCTTATTTATAAAATCCAGCTTTTTGCGAAATTCAAATTCCCCACCCAAAGCAGTGGCAACATTCGTATTCGCTACATTAAAAGTGTTGGTGGCCGGGCCGGTACGATTAAAATAATATTCAATGGGGTCATCAAAATGTTTAAAGAATACACCAAGTGTTATCAATTCACCGCTGCGTGGATAAACCTCGTAACGCAGATCGGCATTGGTGATCTTTGTTCTTCTTACTTTATTATTACCAACTACCTGGGCATTTAATTCAAAATCATAAAATGCAAAGGGACTTAATTCACGAAACTCGGGACGTACAACAGTTTGACTTCCGCTGAGACGAAGATTGACTTTATTAGTTGGTTTGAAAGTAATATTCACTCCCGGTAAAAAGTCAGTCACTCTTGAATGAACATGGCGGGGATCTGATGTTTTTACACTTCCCACCAATTGATCGAAATCTTCAACCCTTAAACCCCAGATAACCCGAAATGATTTGCTGAACTGGTTGTCGAACTGGATATAGCCGGCATTCATTATTGTATTGGCTAAGTAGCGGAATGAAATTCCATTCAACTCGCCAAACTGAACACCAGTATTTATATTAGTAAAGTTTTCCGGGGCAAATATTTGATCCGGTGGTAATAATTTAATTGAATTACTAAGTGTATTGATAAAGAATGGCCGGCTGTCAAACAACCGGTCTTTAACCTGGAAAAGATAACCCCCTTTGACACTTTGGTTATGTCCCAGCCAATTAAATGACTTAGTCAGATCGCCACCAATATTGTAGATATAATCATTCAAGAAACTGTAAAAAATGCTTCCGCTTTTCTGGCTGGCACCTGCTGCAAGCAATGCATAGTAAGGGGCACTGGGATCAGCACCATCCTGTGTATAATATAACCGGCGCTGATCAGGTATGTATTGATCAAGGATATTAAATCCTCCATACCATTTAAAACGAGTTCCCCATTTGGAAATATTATGATCACCGATCAACTGCGTATTGAAGAAAGTATTTTGCCTGAAACCGATTTCTTCTGCTTTCACATTGTCACCATATCCCGGACCAAGTATATAATCTTTTCCCAAACGGCGAATAGCAAAATCTGAAGTATTGACGTTAATTATATTTTTAAAAGAGATCCTGTTATTATTATTCAGTTGTATGCTGAAATTTGCCAGGGCCCCTGCTAAAACATCTCTTGAGTATTTTTCATTGCGGAACTGAACCTCATGATCACCCTGGTTGTTACCAATAATTGCATTATCAAATTGAAGACGACGGTTGTTTTGGTTATAATTGATACCTAAGGTGGCTCCAACTTTCTTTTTAAATAAAGTTCCGGTAAATCCCCCATTCAGCTGAAAAGTATTGTTCAATGGCGCATTCCCTGCCGTTGAAGTCCATACATTACGAAATTGCTTACCATAATCATTCAGTTCTGGTGGAGTAAGTAAAGCAAACCTGCTTTTTACAGGAAAGTCCTGAGTTGGCAATGCTCTTGTACCATCATCAACTCCAAGCCAATCTAAATTACCACCTGCTGCCTGGTAAAAATTTTTGCCGATCGTCTGGCTGTTGAAGCCGGTACCGATTTGAAAATTTAAAAAATCACTTGCCGGTATTTCCTTTGTTTGTATTTGTACAAGACCACCGGCCCACTCGCCGGGAAGCTCAGGCACAAATGCTTTATTCATTATAATATTATCAATAACGGCTGCAGGAAACAGATCAAAAGAAAATGTTTTGCGATCGGGTTCCGTGCTGCTTAATAAAATTCCATTAAGCATCGCCTGGTTATAACGGTCACTCAGACCACGGACAACCAGGTATTTTCCTTCTTGTACCGAAGTACCGGGTATTCTTTTCAACACATCACCGGTATTTTTATCTGGTGAACGGCGAATGGCTTCGGCGGATATTACTGAGGCAACTGTATTTGTATTTTTTTGAAAAGAGATAAGTGATGCGGCAGTTTCTTTTCTTGCCTACGATGATGACGCAGTTACTGTAACGCCTGTTAGTGTATTCTTTGCAGATTCATTCAATAATATTTGAAGTTCATTTACTTGTCCTGCTATCACTTCGACATCAGATATGGTTTTCGTTTCGTAGTTAACGGATGAAATAACTATTGTGTGCTTTTTTCCAACAGAAAGTGAAATAGAAAAAATTCCATCAACGTCAGAAGTAGTGCCGGTAGTAGAACCTTCGATTTGAATAGTAGCGCCGACAACAGGGTCATTCTTTTTGTTAAGGATTTTCCCGGTAAGTTTTACATTTTGTGAAAAACTTAAAATAGCCAATCCAAACAGGGCGGTCAGGGTAAATAAGAGTCTTTTCATTGCGTTTAATTACAACGCAAATGTGATACCCGGGCATGATGCCGGTGTTAATAGGTGGTTATGGTATTATGAACACAGTATTAACTTAATGTTAAGTGACTTTAGAACCTGAATTGCAGTCGACAAGTGAAAATATTATCCTTCAAATCGGATGTATATCCGGGTAATTGTGTTATTTCATTTTTTACCAGATCATAATAAAGTATAACCTTGATCTGTGGATGAAAGTAGTAAACATAGCCCATCCCAAGAGTGGAAAATTTAATGTCAGCAGGAGTAAGATTTGTGCCCGGCTTCCCGATCTCTTCATCTTGCACCTTAGTATTAGGATCATACCAATCATACTTTAAGAGCAACTGGTGTTTAGGATTAATAATATTTTGAAGAAAATAAAAAAAAGCCCCATCGAAATGACGGATATAAGTAGGAAGGGGAATCCCGTTCGTATTTGGCAGTGTTCCGGGATTAAATGTTGTAGTTTGTGTTCCCGGTTGTTTTCCCAACCAATATTCGCCTCTGAATTCAGTTGCACCCCAGGCGTAATTGATTTTATATTGCATATCTGCTCCATAATAATGGCGGGGCGCGGCAGTTCCCAGGTTAGATATGGATGAGTCAATGATAAAAATCTTATCCCCATTTGGCGCCGTGCCACTTTCATACACATACTTAGTTCCGTTTTTCCATCCTCCAAGCAATAAA
>DASUTO010000556.1:0-7260 GCA_036374555.1 Chitinophagaceae bacterium | reverse complement strand
GTTCTCTTTTGTTTTCTTAACTGATACATCAAGCTTATCTGTTGTATAAAGGAATAAGTGAAATAGCGGATCAAGGCTTTTTCCATAAGCGCCACTAAAGAGTTTTTCGACATCTGCTGTTACTACCGTGTTGTCATACGTGTATTGCGGATCAGTTGCCAATTTTTTTAAGGTGGGGAAAAATTTATCATCTCCCATGATATAACGAAGGGTATGCATGAAGAATGCCCCCTTTCCATAAATATCTCCATGATAAGCACTATCAGAATCAACCTGGTCTCCTCTCACAAGAGGAAGTTTATTTGATGTGTTTTTTGCTGTCTGCCTCATTTTTTCCATGTACGCCTCCTCGCCAGCTAAATCCCTTGTGGCCATAGCATCACCAAAAACACAGATCCCTTCCTGTATCCACATATGTGCCCAATCGCGGTTAGTTACTTTGTTTGCCCACCATTCATGACCGAATTCATGATGTAATAACCAGTCAAAATCTTTACCTCCTAATTTTTCATACCGGTATTTATTCCCGTAAGCAATATTGGTTTGATGTTCCATTCCAAGATGCGGTGTTTCAGAAGCGCGGATAGCTTCTTTCACCCAGGGATATTCTCCAAAATATTTTTCCTGTATCCTGGCGGATTGTTCATAGAGATCAAGAAAGTGCTCAGCTTTAGCAAAATTTTCTTCTGTTACATAATATTCGATCGGCACTTTGTTCCCATCAACTGTTGTATACATTCTCTTTGCCAGTTTGTATTTAGCAATATTGAAAAGAATACAATAGTTACTGATGGTATACTTTGTTTTCCAATGATAGGTAGTCCTATCCTTGTTTGTTGTTGTATTTTGTAAAATACCCGGCGCTGTTACAACCAATCCTTTTGGAACAGTAATGATCATATCAGCCCCTTCATTGGGTTCATCACTTGGATGATCTTTACAAGGAAAGTAAATTTTTGCTCCTTCTCCCTGGCAGGTCACAGATATCCATGGATTGCCTTTTGCATCCTTTGCCCATTGAAAACCTCCGATCCAGGGTGGCCTTACAGCGATAGCTGGCTTACCACCATAGGCAATTTTCACTTTTACTTTTCCCGCCGGTAATTCCCGTGTTAATGGGATTTTTATGTAATCATCACTGGTGTGAGTATAAGTTTGAGTTTTTCCATTTACCCAAAGCTGGCTTATTTTAAGCCCATGCCAGAAATCAAATAATAAATTGCTGGTTGGTTTCAGAAGAATAAGCTCTATCTCTGTATAACCATTAATTGATTTACTGTTGGGATTAACATCTAATGCCACGGTATAATGACGAATATCCATGATGGCTTGTTCTGGTTTTAAAACACCGCCGGATTTTAGGTCTTGAGAATATGTGTAAATAGAAGTTATAAATAGGAATAAAAGAATGGTAAGACGCATGAAAAATGATTTTTTGAAAGTTACCTGATTATCCTGAAACCACTAAACTCTTCAAGCCTGAGTTCTTCAACGATCACATCTTCCACCCTTGCTTTTGGCGGGCCTTGTTTACACCAGGCAATAAGTTTTTGAAGTAATTCTTCGGAGGCAGTAGCCCTTATCTCCACATTATTGTCGGGAAGATTTTTTATCCATCCTTTAATGCCAAGCTGATCGGCAACATCCTTTGCAGTTGCCCTGTAAAAAACACCCTGTACTCTCCCTTTGATGGTAAGCCGTATGGTTTTCATACAGCTAAAGTAAAAACAAATTTATCTTGTACGGCGCTGCAGCCCGTTTGATTTAAGCCCTGATCTCAGTCTCAATTCTCTCTTTTGCTTTTCCAGTACTGACTCACGATGAGTAACAGAATTGTTTGGAATTCCCATAATAAGTCCACGGCAGTTTGGTGAACCACAGTTGCAATGGAATGGCTCCATATTTTTATCCAGGAACTGGGCATAGTCAAGTGTAAGCTCTTCACCTTTTTTGATCTTCCGAAGCGCTACCACATTCAATCCATCGTAAGCACAATTAGGGTCGCAGCTATGATTTTGCGGTGCCCATTCGGTTGGATCGGCATCCCAGATTATAAACACCTCTTTGCTTATTGGATAGGCATAACGACGAAAATGTTCTTTATCATTCTCATTCCAATTTTCCATAGCATGCCGACGCGTAATAAGACGTTGCGGCATTTCTTCCCCATTAAAAACAACATAATCCCTTGGCAATTCACGTTTGGCATAAATACCAAAGCCGGCAATTGAATTTCCTTTTACGTCATAGCATTTTTGTTTGCGTTGATGACGATTCATAGCTTCTTCTATGATCAGTTTAAGAAACCCGGCCTGCCCGATACCATCATATTTTAAGATAAAATCAGCCGAGCCTTCATAGCCATCCGTATAAAACACAGAACAGGTGAAATTTACTTCAAGAAAGAAAACTTCTCCCTTATCATTTACCCTGAAATCCATTCTGCCATAACCAACGGCGCCAAAGCCAAGAAAGATCTTTTTAGATGCTTCACGAAGTTTTTTATCTAACTCATCATCTTCACAGGGAAAGTTACAATCAGGATGAAGCTCTGATGTCTTTAATGAATAAGTTTTAAATTCTTTTCCTGCTGGAAACCTGTACTCCACAGGACGAAAAGCAATACATTCCTTTTCATTTTCGGGATCAGCGGCTACCAATACGGTATATTCACGACCGGCAATATATTCATCGATCATTAACGGGCCATACTCATCGATGATCTCAGCACA
The DNA here is from genome assembly GCA_036374555.1 of Chitinophagaceae bacterium. Taxonomy (GTDB): domain Bacteria; phylum Bacteroidota; class Bacteroidia; order Chitinophagales; family Chitinophagaceae; genus VBAS01. Next base: position 4,528 of record DASUTO010000556.1, on the reverse strand, counting down.
TTTTGATTTCAGCTCGTCTATATTATGAACGAGTGAATGTTCATCTACTCCAAGGCTATCCCCGGCGTGTGCTGGTTTTACAAACAATGGATATTTTAAATGTGTTGTAGCTGTTTCGATCTCTTCCAATGTATCTATAATAGCATATGCAGGAATTCTGACTCCTTCGCAATAAGCCACATACTTCATTAAACGTTTAGGCACATCAAACAGCTTTGTACTGGGGCCCGTAACCGGAATGTTCAGCATATCTGCATTGAAGTAAATATCATAACCGGGAGTTTCCCAATCAGGATAGCCTTCACAAAGGTTAACGAAGCAATCATAACCTTTTTTCTTAAGCTCTTTAAGCTGTTTGTAAGTAGTTAATTTACTAATCAGCACATGATCCATCTCTGCTTCAGGCATCAACGAAGAAAGGTTGCGGATGGGATCATAATACTGGTAATCAACTTTGGAATGAGAATAGTCAGGTTGGAGCACACAAATCTTCATACAATCATTTTAGTTAATAAAAAGTATTGAAACGGCTTTATTGCGCTGTTATTTATTGATAAGCTTAGCCGCTTTAATGTATTTGAGTTTTGTTTGCAGGGCATTTTCAATAATTGCCCCAAGCATGTCGCTGAATTTCTCATTGCCCAGTCTTACCATAGCGCCAATCGAAGTGTGATTCTCGTCCTCGCTTAATCCGCATTGTGAATTTACTTCCAGCACATACATTTTACCGGTTGCCTTATCCATTCGGATATCAATCCGGCCATAACCTGTACCTCTCACTGCACAATAAGCATCGATGCTTAATTGTTTGATTGCATGCTCTAAAGATGCATCGGGTTTATAATACTCCCAAAGATTTTCATACTCATGCTCCCCTACCGGTTTTTCATTTTCATACGTATCCCAAAGCCTGTCAAAAGAAAGAAATTTTTCATGATCAGGGAGTTTTTCATTAAAAACTCTTTCTACGGGTTGATAAACCCGGATATCATCTGGCTGATCATAAGAGCCGGTAACAAATGTTGTGAACTCCGGGCCCGTAATAAATTTCTCTGCTACCAATCCGCCAAAAGTAAAGTCCCAACCATGATATCCTTTATAAAGCTCATCAATCACTTTTCTTAATTCATCATCATTGTTCACCACATTCTTTAACCCAAGCCCCATGCTTCCACCTGATACTGCCGGTTTAACGATTACTGGCGTACCAATATACCCGCAAACCCCGGTTACATCCTCTGAGGGACTGTTAATAGCTTTCCATGAAGAATTGGCAACACCGGCATCATCGAATGCCTGTTTCATAGTGATCTTGGAAGTAGTAAGATGATAATACCTTTCTCTTGAGCCGGTATAGATAAGTTGTTTCTCTTCGAGATATTGAATAACAGACAAACCGGGGGCGCCATTTACTTCATCACCATCGCATAAATTAAATACAAGTGGAATATGACCATTTGCTGAATCAGCTATCTTATCAATGATCGTCTTGTAATCGTTAATAGTCACATACTGCCATTTCCATGGAAGACCTAATTCATCAAATGCTTTTGCAAATTCTTTTATGTTAGCATCAAAGTCGTAATAGTATTTCAGATTCGGATCATCCGTATCTAATTGCGGGGCCACAATCCAAACAAAATATGGTTCAGCCTTCAGGAGACTTGTATGCTTCGATCCATCGGTCATGCAGAATCTAATGGAATTAGTTAATCTTTATAGATTAAACAATGTAAACTTAATTATAAACTTAATATAATGCACATAACATGCCTATTTATTTAATAGATTATTGGTGATTGTGGATAATATTTAACTTCAATCAAACGATTCATCATGCTTTACCGGCTTGCTATCCTTTGTCTATTATCTATATCATCACAGGGACAACAACCCAATATCATTTATATCATGAGTGATGATCATGATGCGGATGCTATAAGTGCATACAATAACAAGTTTATTGCTACCCCCAACATGGATCGCATTGCTAAAGATGGCATACGGTTTACCAATTGTTTTGTTGGTAATTCTATCTGTTCTCCGGTAAGAGCAACTGTTTTAACAGGGCAACATTCACATTTGAACGGGATAAAAGATAATCGTACACCCTTTGACGGTAGTAAGATCACTTTACCCAAATTATTGAAAGAGGCAGGGTACCAGACAGCGCTTATCGGTAAATGGCATCTTCATTCATTGCCAACAGGTTTTGATTATTGGACGGTGTTACCAGGACAAGGTCTTTACTATTCTACCCGTTTAATAACCATGAACAACGACACTATTCGCTATACTGAATATGCTACCTCTCTTATTACTAAACAAGCATTAAGCTGGTTAAAAGAAAAACGGGATTCTTCAAAGCCGTTTTTTCTGATGATGCATCATAAGGCTCCGCATAGAAACTGGGTGCCTGAGTTAAAATGGCTGGAAGTATTTAGTAAAAAGAAATTTCCCGAACCACCCACTCTTTATGCTGATACAGGTGGGAAAGGCACTGCATTCAAACATCAACGGATGAGTATCTTGAAAGACATGACGCTTTGTACCGATCTTAAAATAGATCCCAGCTATATCATGGACATTCCTCATCTGAAGCCTGATTCAAATGAAATAAGAAACTATAATGCTTTCATGAACGGAATACCCGGGGAACTGAGAAAAAGAATGAAGGAAATATTTGCGGAAAGAGGCAAACTGCTTCAACAACTGAAACCAACAGGTAAAGACCTGTTGAAATTGAAATACCAATGGTATATGCAGGATTATCTTGCCTGCATTGCTTCGGTTGATGAAAGTGTTGGACAAATACTCAATTATCTTGATGAAAGCGGTTTATCTGAAAACACAATGGTCATCTATACCAGCGACCAGGGATTTTATCTTGGTGAGAACGGTTGGTTCGATAAGCGATTTATGTATGATGTGAGTATGCAAACCCCTTTATTAATGAAATGGAAAGGGAATATAAAACCGGGCTCAGTAAATACCTCCTTGGTCCAGAATATTGATTTTGCACCAACCATGCTGGATGTTGCCGGCGTAAAAGCTCCTGATTGGATGCAGGGATTGAGTTTAAAGCCCATCGCTACCGGCAAGCAAAGTGAATTGGCTAGAAAGGAATTGTATTACCGCTATTATGAATACCCGATCGATCATTATGTGATCCCCCATATTGGCATAAGGGAAAAGCAATACAAGCTAATTTATTTTTATACCGCCAATGAATGGGAGTTTTATGACCTGAAGAATGATCCGCAGGAGCATAAGAATCTTATTCGCATTCCAAAATACCGGGCAGAGATAGAAAGAATGAGAAAGAAGTTGATTGAAACAAAGAGTCGATACAAGGATACTGAACCCGCCGGCGAACTGAAATAAAATTTAAACTCAACGATTGTTTTGCGCTTGCTCTGGAAACTATACCTGAAGCTGGAAGGCTGGAAAGCCTTAAATGAATTCCCCAATCATTTAAAGAAAGCGGTTGTCATTATAGCGCCGCATACCCATTGGAAAGACTTTACCATTGGCATTGCATTCAGAAGTGTCTTAAAAATAAAATACGGCAAGTACCTTGGGAAAGCCGAGTTATTCAGGGGACCGTTTGGCTTTTTATTCCGCTGGCTTGGAGGTACACCGGTTGATCGTTTTAGTAAACAAGGAGTAGTGGAACAAGTCGTAGAAAAGTTTAATAAAACCGAAAATTTAGTTATTGCATTATCCCCCGAAGGAACAAGAAAGAAAGTTGACAAACTAAGAACCGGTTTTTATTATATCGCCAAAAAAGCCAATGTACCAATCGTTATGATCGGGCTTGATTATTCAAAAAAAGAATTGAGTGTTTCCGATCCTTTTTATACTACTGATAATGAAGCTGCTGATTTTAAAAAGATCATTGAGTTCTTTGCCCCTTTAAAAGGGTATTATCCGGATCAGGGGTTTGCGCATTTGTTAGAAGAATATGAAAAATGATCATTTCACTTCCTCAAACACTCCCGTCTCTTTATTCTTTCTTACATTATCCCAATTAAAGTACCGGCCATTCATCGCTATATAAACGCCCTGCGGTAGTGTTTGTGCAAATGCAAGGGCGCTGCCAAGATTAAAGAGCCCATCACTACTGCCAAACTTTATTGGGATCATGGCACCTGTAAGCACTACTGTTTTATTTTTTACTTTTCCCGCCAGCATTTTTGCAGTATCGGCCATTGTATCGGTTCCGTGAGTTATTACGATCTGATCTTCTTCGGAATGATTGCATTGATGAGCAATCAATTCCCTGTCATGATCGGTCATTTCAAGACTATCGATCATCATTAACGTTCTTATTTCAACCGGCACCAGGCTTCTGCCCAGTCCAAGCAGCTCATTTAAATGCGTGTCTTTAAAATATAGCTGCCCGTTCAATTCATTATATTCCTTATCAAAAGTGCCGCCGGTAATAAAGATGCGGATCGCCATAAATAAAATTTACATCGTGAAATTATGGAATCCTGATGAGCTAAGAATATGAGTTTAATTATTC
>DASUTO010000555.1:0-11658 GCA_036374555.1 Chitinophagaceae bacterium | reverse complement strand
ATACCGTAGTCCAATGCCAGCAAATAGTAAAAGTAAAACCGATGGTATTCGGATGTACCGGCTTATGATTGAAAATACATAGGACAGCACAACAAGACTACAAATTATTATAAGATATTGCTCAGAATTAAGGTCATTCATTTGGTGAATATAAAATAAGAAACCGTAACTGCATCACGCAGGAAATCTGATAGGGCTGCTCATCGACTCATTGCCATTTATGTTTTAATGGCATTCTAATCTAGTCTTAATTGCGTTTTAATTCACCGGTAGTATATTGAGTGAAGTTTGGTATAGAGGGAATTGGTATGGAAGGAAATTTCAGTAAAATATTGGCCCTGGTAGATTATTCGACAGTTTCGCTGCACGCGGCAGAAGAAGCTGCAATGATAGCTTCAAAATTTGGAAGTGAACTTCACCTGTTACATATCTCGGCCAAGTTCGATAGATCGTATTTGTTTGTGCCGGAAGCTTATTTTTTTGATGCAGAGGAAAACGACGGCCAAGAATACGATAAGAAGATCGGCAAACTTCAGAAACTAAAGATTGCTTTACATAAACATTATGATGTTTCGGCTGTTTGTTTCGAGGAAAGAGGAAGCTTTGTCAAAGTGGTTAAAAGACATGTTGAGGATTTTCGGATTAATTTGGTAGTCCTTGGTTCCAGGAAGAGGCGCTGGCTTAGCGAGCTAATATTTCAAGATAAAACAAGATCAATCATAAAGGTTCTTGACTGCGAAGTTCTGTGCGTTAATCCTGAATCAGATTCAAAAGAATTGAAAAAGATTGTGTTGCCCGTGGGAAAATTTATTCCCGAAAAAAGAATCAGGCTTGCCTATGAACTGGCAAAAAAATTTACGGCCCGGATATATTTGATTGCGCTGAATAATCAAGATGGTAATTTGAGTAATGAAAGTGCCAAGACCCTTATAGCTTCTTATCAATACCTTAAAGATGTAACGAATATTCCAATCGAGTGCAATACGGTTCAGGGAAGAAGTCTCGCCGAAGCATCAATGTATTATGCCAAAGTTGTTGGGGCAGATTTAATTCTGATAAATGAAGGGGTAGAATCGGATCTCAGGAAAAGGATATTATCAAAATGGCGTGGAAATATAGTAAACCACTCTTCCGTTCCAGTGTTGAGTGTGCATGCCATGAAAGAATAATTATAAAACGAGGGGAATAGGGCGTAGTGAAATAAAGGGTTTCTCATAGTGGTTTTGAAGTAATGCCGGTTTCGGGATTTTTATCCCAATGTGCATTGTGATAGTTAGGTATTCGCAGAAGAGCCGTTGTGCAGGCGGCTCTTTTTTGTCTCTTAAAGTTTGGATCCATTTTTCTAAACATGAATAACAATGATATCCGTCATCATACCGGCAATGAACGAGGAAAAGACAATTGGACAAGTTGTAAAATCAAGTCGTGATGAGCCGTTGGTAACAGAAGTGATTGTTGTTGATGACAGGTCAGAGGATGGGACAATTGAAGCTGCCAGCAAGGCGGGAGCAAAAGTTATTATCAGCAATACCAGAGGAAAAGGTATTTCAATGAAAGATGGCCTCCTTGAGGCACGCAATGACATCGTTGTCTTTCTCGATGGTGATATAGATCCCTATCCTGAAAAGACTGTTAGAAAGCTTGTTAATCCAATCTTAAACAACGACGCAGAATTTGTAAAGGGAGCATTTGCAAGAAATGCCGGTCGCGTTACCGAACTTGTAGCAAAGCCTTTATTAAATATTTTATTCCCTGGGCTGGGCCATTTTTCCCAACCTCTTAGCGGCATGATAGCTGGAAAAAAAGGCCTGTTTGAGAAGATCGATTTTTTCAATGATTATGGAGTTGATATTGGAATTCTGATAGATATGTATTTGATGAAAGCCAGGTTAAGAGAGGTGAACATTGGTTATATAGAGAACAAAAGCAAACCATGGCAGGCACTGGGAAAGATGAGCAAGGAGGTATCCCAGGCTATTATTCGAAAAGCTCATGGCCACGAGGCGGCTGAATTGACTGAAGAGGATGTGCAGTCGTTGGAGACAATCAACGATGAAATGAGTAAAGTGCTCAAAGACGAATTGGCATCATTTCATCAAATGGCAATTTTTGATATGGACGATACGATTCTAAAAGGTCGGTTTATTAATGAGTGCGCCGGTAAGTTTGGATTCTTTCCGATCCTTGAGGATCTGAGAGCAAAGGAAAGTGATCCAATAATACTGACAAAACGAATAGGATTACTCCTAAAAGGAAGAACAATGGACGACTTGTTAAACGTAGCCGCAGGGATTGAGATCATTGAAGATATCCAACATGTCGTAGCAGAATTGAAACGAAAAAAATATGTCGTCGGTATCATAAGCAACAGCTATTCTCTGATAACAAATTATATCAGGCAAAAAATTGGGGCTGATTTTTCATTAGCCTATCATTTGGAATTCGTCGAAGGAAAGGCAACCGGGGAGGTGAATGTTCCTTCTTATTTTTTTGGCTCGCAGCAAGGCATTTGCGGACATCCTTTTTGCAAAACAAATGCACTTCAACATGCCTGCGAAAAATACAATGTACTCTTGAGGAATTGCATAGTCGTTGGAGATAGCAAAGATGACCGGTGTATGGTAGGCCATGCGGGAAAGGGAGTGGCATTTTGCAGCAATGATGAATTGCTTCAAAAAGTGGCTGCAACGTCAATTCAGAAAAAAAGCTTCGAGCCGATATTAACTATGCTATGATCCTTAATAACATTTTAAATGTAATAATATGACAGACAAATTTTACAATATACTGGTTCCAATCAATTTTACGAGAAGGAACAAGTGGGCTATTATGAAGGCTCTGGAAATTGCAAACAGTTTTGATTGCAATGTTCACTTTGTAAGCGTAGTACATACTGATATTGCTGCGGTGCTGCCGATCGAGTCCAGCATTTTTACTCCGTATGAATCTCATGCGGATAGAATGTACCATTATGAAAGACTAAAACAACTACAATCGAAATATTCCAGCCAGCTATGCAGCAGAGGGAAAATTGAGATCAGTGTTCTTGAGGGTGATTCGATTACCAACCTGGCAGACTACATTAAGAGATATACCATGGATTTGGTAATCATCGGCCTTTCCAGATTTAATCTCTTGCATCGTGTCGTTTCCTCAATGTCAATCGGAAATCTTGCCAGGAAAACGGAAATACCTGTTTTAGGTGTGAGAGCCAGCGGGCTGGTTTGTCATTTCAAAAAAATTATTCTTCCGTTACATAATGAAGTTTCGGTAAGACGCATCAAAATGGCAACGATGTTAGCAAGAACATTCAATTCGACTATTTATATGATAACCTTGCGAAAGAGCGACAATTCAGCTGAAAAAATCATTAATGACGCTTTGCAAATCGTGCAGAGCCTTTCAACCATCCCTGTGCAGGGAATTATCCTGGAAGGAAAAAACTTAGCTAAGACTACTTTGCAGTTTGCCAGGCAAATCAACGGAGACCTTATAATGATAAACCCGCTAAAAGAATTTAATCTACCTGGATGGTGGAACAGGTTTACAAATAAATTACTCTCGTATGCAACCAACATACCTGTATTAACTTTAGGTAAGCACTAATGATGATGTGTTACAAATTATTACTTTAGCTTGATTAATTAGCCAGGTTCAGGTTGAGGGGGAAATCACTTTTCGATTTGGATTGATAATTTACGGCCAGAATTCCTACATAAATCATTTCCTAAAATGAAATTATCAACACAAATACTTCTGGCATTCCTGCTGGTGCTGTTATTATCTATTACTGACAGCGGTTCAAACTATTTATTGTCGCTTAAGGTCGAAAAAAATATTGAGTTTTTAAATAAATCCCAGGAAATAGTACGGAACTCCACCAGGCTCCATAAGACGATGATTGAGATGCAAAGTTCATTCAGGGGATTTCTTTTGACGCAAGATGATAATTTTCTCGATGGATACAAGAATGGACTGACCAGCATTCCCGAATTACTCGCAGAACAGGAGGATTTGATCAAAGACAATCCGACTCAAATGTCGATTCTTGACTCGATAAAGTTACTTCATCACATTTGGCTGGCTTATGCCGATACTCTAATCAATGCAAGGGAAATACATGCCCCATATAGGTCGACCGATTCGTATCAATTTCTTTTTGAGAATCGGTTAAAAAAAGAAATTGGGAAAAATATAAATGATGATATTTCTGTAAAGTTTTCAGAATTCGATAGAATAGAATATGGAACAAGGAAAATGCACAGCAATAACCTGATTGCTTCTATAAGGAATACGCACAACTTTTCACTTGTATTCTTCGTACTGACGATAGTAATTGGAATCAGTACAGCTTTGTACATTGTCTTTCGAATCTCAAAACGAATTAAAACGATGGTTAATTTTGCTGAAAATATTTCCGATGGCCACTTTACTACCATAAGAGATCATAGTAAAGATGAGCTAACAAGCTTATCAAGGTCGCTCAACAAAATGTCAGAAAAATTGGAGAGAAATATTAGTGAGCTGGAAAACAGGAATGCGGAGCTTGATAAATTCGCCTATGTCGTTTCTCATGATTTGAAAGCTCCCATACGCGGTATTCACAATGTGATAAACTGGACGGAGGAAGACCTTGCCTCTGAACTATCGCCCCAGATGAAAAAACATCTTGATATCATAAGTCACCGGGCGAAGAGAATGGAAGACCTTATCAATGGTCTTCTTGATTATGCCAGAGTAAGACGCAAAACGGATCCTCAGGTCACAAATGTAAATGAGATCGTTTACCAGATAAGTGACAGTATTGTACCAAGAAGTTTCACGGTGGAGGTTCATGACCTTCCAATTTTTTTTACTGAGAGATCAAAACTGGAACAGATATTTGAAAATCTGATCAGTAATGCAGTGAAATACACACCAGGTAAAGATGGCCGAATAATAATTAATTGTAAAGAATATCCGGATCATTATGAATTCTCGGTGAAGGATAATGGAATTGGGATTGACCCTGAATATCATTCCAGAATTTTTGAGATGTTTCAAACGTTAAGAGAAAAGGATGAAAAGGAAAGCACAGGAATAGGACTTGCGATCATAAAACGGATATTGGATGAACAGGATTGTTCGATCCGCATCGTATCTGCATTGGGAGAAGGCTCAGAATTTATTTTCACATGGCCACGAAACAAAAACTAAAATGAAAAAGAATACCATACTTTTAGTCGAGGATGATGAATTAGATGTGATCAGTGTCAAACGGGCGCTGAAAAGATTGAATACCGAATACGATCTTTTTGTAGCTCACAACGGTAAAGAGGCATTAAATCTGTTAAGCGATGCGAAAAACCCGGTTTTGCCTGATGTCATTTTACTCGATCTTAATATGCCAAAAATGAATGGTATTGAATTTTTGAAGGCTTTGCGGAGTGAAGAAAAGTTTCAGGATTTGAAAGTTTTTATAATGACCACCTCCTCGGAAACATCGGACAGGGCAATAACTGAGGAGCTGGGAATCTCTGGATATATCATTAAGCCGTTGAGTTATACTAATAATACAAAGCGTCCGGATTCAATGGATTCCTTTGTACAATTTCATTTGACGAAGATTTTGAGTAAAGAAGTTAATTAGTTTATAATATAATATGTCGGAAAACCAAAACTATGACCCTCGCAATCATAATAACGTTCATCCTGGGCTATCTTGCAATTACTTTAGAACATAACATAAAAATCAACAAAGCGGCTTCGGCCCTGGTTACCGGCGTTATTTGCTGGACAATTTATATTTTATTTCAAAGCGATAAGCATCTTGTTTCGGAAGAGTTAATGGAACATTTGGGAGAAGTATCAGGAATTCTCTTCTTTCTGTTGGGTGCCATGACCATTGTGGAGCTGATCGATTTGCATGATGGGTTCCAGATCATAACCGACAGGATAAAAACAAGAAGCACGACTAAGCTACTATGGATCGTTTCATTTATTACTTTTTTTCTTTCTGCTGTTCTGGATAACCTGACTACAACAATTGTAATCGTTTCATTGCTTAGAAAGTTGATTGTCGATAAAGAACAACGGTTGTTTTTTATTGGCATGACGGTTATTGCAGCTAATGCAGGGGGAGCCTGGTCCCCGTTAGGCGATGTAACAACAACGATGCTTTGGATTGGTGGACAAATCACTGCCTTCAATATCATGAAAGAACTATTTATTCCAAGCGTCTTTTGTTTATTGATCCCGTTAATTCTAATTTCTTTCAGATTGAGAGGGGCCGTTCAACTAAATCAGGAGCCACGGAGTGAAAATTTGAAGCCTGCATTTCATAGAAACTTTGTATTTTTTTTAGGCGTTGGCATCCTCATTTTTGTTCCCGTCTTTAAAACGTTGACACATTTGCCTCCATTTATGGCAATTTTATTCGGCTTAGGGGTGATGTGGATCATCACCGAAATATTGCACAACGGCAGCGACACAGCAGACAAACATGCGCCAACCGTAGCGTATGCACTGCGAAAAATTGATACCCCCAGTATTCTATTTTTTCTTGGTATCCTGATCAGCATATCAGCATTACAAGTCACAGGACAATTATCACAACTCGCAGGATGGCTATCTGAAACGATCAAGAATGAAAGAGTTATTGTTGCTGCGATTGGGTTGCTTTCGGCCATAGTTGATAATGTGCCATTAGTAGCCGCTTCGCAGGGGATGTATTCCCTGGATCAATACCCAACGGACCATTCTTTTTGGCAGTTTCTTGCTTATGCAACTGGAACGGGAGGAAGTGCTTTGATCATAGGTTCAGCAGCTGGAGTTGCTGCCATGGGAATGGAAAAAGTAACATTTTTTTGGTATGTAAAGAGAATAACCTGGCTTGCTTTGGTAGGTTATTTTTCAGGCATTTTGATATATCTGTTGCAATACAATTTGTTGCATTAACAAACTTCCGTAAATAAAACCAGGTTCTCATTCCAAAAATAAAAAACAGAAAAAAAGAGCAATACAAACGATCAAAAGAATCGCCACCCTGACAATCAAAAAAACATTTGATGCTCCGGTTAAATTAGTTTGGGAGGCCTGGACTCATCCAGATCATATTGTGCAATGGTGGGTACCCAGTGGCATGAAAATTAACGTGGTTGAGCATGACTTCAAAGTTGGTGGCAAATGGAAGTATATTATGCCCATGCCGGATGGTAAGGAGTTTATTTCGGAAGGTAAATATTTGGAAATTGTCGGGTTCCGGAAGATCTATACAACTGCTGACTTCAAACCAATGACAATGGGAATAGAAATAAGTGTTCTATTTGATGAAGATGACGATTAAACTGATTTTACTTTTAGTGTTATTCACCCAACTGAAGAATATTGCAAACAACAAGAGAAAATGGGTTTCTACAATGGCTGGGGTTCTGCGTTTGTAAGACTTGAAGCATTGATAAATTCTCTACAGGTGAAATCCTGAGAAAATTCCAGGCACGAATCGATTTTCATTTGTTCTACAATCCGAACATAACGCGAAGATTAAGTCAGACTGATATGCCGCAAAGCTTTGTGATACTGCAATACGTATGAAAATTGTATGCAAATAGATAACTATCGGAAGAATTCCTTACTAATTTATTAATAGTTGTGACCCCGCAGGGACTCGAACCCTGGACCTACTGATTAAGAGTCAGTAGCTCTACCAACTGAGCTACGGAGTCAAAAAATAGATCCCAAATTTACCCAATACTTATTGCGGAAAAAATTATTGTATTGAGCGATCGCCACTTTTTTATAAATAGCACTGAGTTGTTCGATGCTTGTCAATAAACATGCAGCCCGTTTTATAGCTCCAGTAAATGCTGTTTAACTATATTATCAGTAATTTACAAAGGATAAGAAGAATGTTTATGAAAAAGTATTTAATAGTTGTTTCTATGGTTGTACTTACAGCATGCGACTCTAATGAAGAAAAATCAGAGGACAAAGCTGACCAGGCGTCAAAATTTATTAATGGAACATTTGGATATGACCTTAATTTTCTAAAGCAATATCATAAAGATATTATTGTGCTTGGTGACAGTGCCGAAGCACAAATAATTATTGCGCCGGCCTACCAGGGAAGAGTAATGACAAGTACAACCGAAGGCAACAAGGGTATTAGTTTTGGTTGGGTCAATCATGATCTCATTGCATCAGGAAAAACTGCCGAACATATCAATGCATTTGGTGGCGAAGAACGGTTTTGGCTTGGCCCTGAAGGTGGGCAGTTTTCCATTTATTTTAAAAAAGGAGCAGCGTTTAAATTTGAGAATTGGTTTGTGCCAAAGGAGATCGATACGGAACCTTTCGAATTGATCTCATCTACAAGATCTGATGCTGTATTCAGGAAAGAAATGCATCTTGAAAATTATTCAGGGAATAAATTTGACCTGGCTGTTGATCGTACTATCCGTTTGTTAGATAAAGCTTCAATTAATAATGAGTTGGGCATTGCTGTTCCTGAAAATGTGCAGGCAGTAGCATTTGAATCGGACAATCGCATTACAAATATCGGAACGACAACATGGGATAAGAAGACAGGGATGCTTTCCATCTGGATATTAAGTATGTTGAATGCATCAAATCAAACCACAGTTGCTGTTCCTTACAAGCAAGGTGACTCATCGGATCTTGGCAAAATTGTTACTGATGATTATTTTGGAAAGGTGCCGGCTGACAGGCTGAAGGTTGATAGCGGATTAATATTATTTAAAGCGGATGCGTACCTGCGGAGTAAGATAGGCGTGTCTCCTAAACGGGCATTGCCATTAGTTGCAAGCTATGATGCGGTGAATAGTGTGTTGACCATTGCACAGTTCACCTTGCCAGGTGGAACAACTGATTACGTAAACTCGTTATGGAAATTACAGGATGATCCATTTGCCGGCGATGCAGTTAACGCATACAATGATGGAGAAATCGACGGAGAGCAAATGGGAAAATTTTATGAGATTGAAAGTTCATCACCTGCTGCGGCACTGGCTCCGGGAAATTCTATTCAGCATATTCATCGCACAATTCATTTAAAGGGAGCCAAAGAAGATCTTGACAAGATCTCGATGAGAATTTTAGGAAAACCAGTGGATGCTATAAAGTTATAAAGTCAAATTGAAAAAACTTTTTCTTTTGCTTCATCTGAATTAATTACCGGTATCACTTCAAAATCTGCAAGATCATTCCAATGACTGATCCATTCATGAATTTTCTCTACACTGTCACTTCTCATTACCTGGTAACAAACACTAATATCTTCTTTTATCCAACTATTTATGTACCTAACTCCATTAGGTAAAAGGCGACCCTTTTCGTCAAATCGCTCGTAAAGCATCTTTATTTTACCTGGATGAAATTTCTCAATGATCATATATACCATATCAATGTTGCGTTTATTAATCAGAAAATATCATTTAAAGCTATCAATTCTCCACAATTTCATTTTTTGGTAACGTTTTTGAATGGGAGAGCAAGACATAATTTCATTAAATTAAAAATCATGACTATGAAAATTAAATTGTTTGATCGTAAACCACTTCAATTATTTTTAAGCGCAGCGTTAGTAGTTTCAACGCTATTTGTTTCTTGCGACAAAGAGGATGCTGATGTCAGTGACCAAACTTATAACACAACTGGTAATGCTTCCGGTACCCAAATGAATCCATCTAACGCCAGTACAAGTACAGCCACACTGTCGGGTACTTATAATGCCACCACTAATCTTTGGCAATATAACATTGCCTGGAGTAATTTATCTGCTACAGCAGGTTTGGTACAAGTGTATGGACCAGCTGCGATAGGTGTAAATGGAACTTTAATGTTTTCGTTGGCGATCACAACACCGGGTGTGAATGGCGCTGCAAGCGGAAGTATAACGCTGACAGATGCACAGGAAACTGCATTGCTTGCGAACAATACTTATTACACAATTAGTTCAACAACTTATCCTTCTGGCGAAATTCGCGGACAAGTTACTGCGACTGCCAACTAGTATAAGAGCTGAAACAAGTGTGTGATCAGGCAGGATATTCATTCGTTTTGAATATCCTGTTTTCATATAAAGGGTGTTGTTTAAGTATTATTTGTTGATCTCTTTTGGTGAATATATTTTACCATGCTAAATGATGGACCAAAGTCAAACTGCTGGTAAAAAGGAGCTAAATTTTCCCTGGTGATCAACGCTACAAGTGCATTGTTGGCCGCATTTTTTTCTAACCATGCTGTCAATTCCTTCAGCATTGCCGTACCAATATGTTTATTTTGATGATCAGGATGCACGACCAGATCCTTTATATAATAAAAACTTGCGTGGTCTCCTAATAATAGTACACAACCAACTATTTTATTTGTCGTCGTATCCTCTGCTATAACTGCAAATACAGGTGCCGCTAATAATTTTGTTACAACATCATCATTTGAATACATTGACCAGCCAACTGATGATGTTAAATGCTGATACTCTTTTACAGTTGGCTTTCTTGCGATTATTTTTATAGTTGATGACAGATCTTTTGATCTTTCTTTTCGATCGGAGATAAGATCACCGGCGAATATTATATAATACCCATTTATATCCTGAACGGTATAACCAGCCATTCCCCATGGTTTGTTTTCAAGTGGCTCAACGATCACTGCTTTTTTATCCTGATGAAATTTATATAGAGCCTCTAATTCCTTAACCCGGATAAAAATTGCATTTCCCTTGGAGGCAGATGCAAGCTCTGGGTTATGGGAGAACTGGATAAAAGTTCCATGCCAGGACACACCGCCATGTTCAGGAGGCTCACCCCATGTCCATTTATCAGGAAAACCAAACACATCATGCCAGTATGTTACTGTTTCTAAAATATCATGTACGGCCAGTACGGGCTCCACATGCATGGGCGATCCAATCTTTTTTTCGGCTTCCATTTGAATTTAATTTATTCGGGCGATGAGCTATCCCTGTTGAACGAAATGCCAGCAAACCCCGGCCATGTCAATAATGTTTACTTCACGTCCGTAAGGTTGATCAGCTACTTCGCCAATACGAATTCCGAATTTTTCAGGTAGCCTTTTATCAATCACCTCTTTTCTAAATTCATCCACATTCATTACTCCAACAGTGATCATAAAATTTTCTGCGAATTCTTTATTGTTAAATTTTTGTAAGATGAATTTACATCCGTCTTTTTCAAAGGCAACATAATCGCCGGCATCCCACCTGGTATCAAATCCCAATTGCCGGAAAAAATCCTTGGAGCCTTCAAAATCTTTTCCCGAAGGAACAAAGGGTTGGAGAGAAAGAAATTTCATAAAATGTATTTCAATAAAGTTATTAAATTATACATTGCTGTTTTATAAACTTGTATCTTAAATCGGTGATACGGCATCGAAAATATAATGATGTAAAATTTTTCCTGGTTGCAATAGCATTTATCAGTGCATTCAATTATTATCTCACATGGTCTAATATTAAATTGAACTGGTACCTTGTTTATACTTATACGATAGATACAATACAGGGATGGCTGGCATGGTGGGCGGTGCGAAGCATCATTATATATTTGGATAAAAAGATGCCGTACGGTAACAGGCCATTAAAAAGAATTCTTGTTCAATTATTTCTTACAACAACGGCTGGCTTATTAATAATAATCC
>DASUTO010000554.1:0-5964 GCA_036374555.1 Chitinophagaceae bacterium | reverse complement strand
TAAAATCCATTTAAGCAGTTTTGACAAAATTAAGGCCGCTATCTTTGCCGCTATGCAGGCAAAAGATGATTTGCAAACAAGATGGTGGGCACTGGAAGCAAAACTTGTTGAAAGGTTTGGTAAAAAACCCGATATGGAAACCATACTTTTTCTTATCGGTGTTCAGGAGTTTGGCCAGGTAAAGCAAAAATTTACCAAAGAACAAAAACAGGACCTGATGCACATAGCGATCTGTAGTCTTTTTGCACAAAGCGGTTATTACGAACTGGAAGGAAAAGATATTGATGGCTGGCCTCATTTCCGCCAGCTTAAATCTTTACCACCACTTTCAGCAATAGAACAAGAAAATTTTATGAAGGACCATATTTTACTTTATTTTGAGAACCACGATTTTTAAGATTTAAAAAATGATTATTAGGAAAATGAAAAAGTTCTTTATTCTTGGCATCCCTCTTTTTTTAGCAATAACATGTATTGCCCAAAAAGATTCTACGATAAAAAAGAAAGACAGGAAAAGAGACGTGCTGATACAAACGACGATGGGTGATATTGTTGTTCGCTTATCGGATTCTACTCCCCTGCATCGCGATAATTTTTTGAAGCTGGTCAAAGTCGGATACTACGACAGTGTTTTATTTCACCGTGTAATAAAGGATTTTATGATCCAGGGTGGGGATCCAAATAGCATAAGAGCTACGGCAGGCCAACCATTAGGTAATGGCGGGCCGGGCTATACTGTTCCGGCGGAATTCAGGAAAACATTATTTCATAAAAAGGGAGCACTGGCTGCTGCAAGAATGGGTGATAATGTAAATCCAACAAAGGCAAGCAGCGGCAGCCAATTTTATATTGTGCAGGGAAAAGTTTTCAGAAGCGGCGAGTTGGATACATTAGAAATGCGAAGATTAGGGGGAAGAAAGATACCAGCTGAACAAAAACAAGTTTACACCTCTACAGGTGGTACACCACATCTTGACCAGGGTTATACAGTTTTTGGTGAAGTAGTAAAAGGATTAGACGTAATCGATAAAATTGCTGCTGTACAAACAAGCAAGGCACAGGACCTTGACAGGCCGCTCCAGGATGTAAGAATCATTAAAGCAAAATTGATCAAAAGAAAACGAAGATAATTTCTCACAGATGACCCGGATCTTCACAGATTAAATTTCTATGTGAATCTGTGAGATCAGCGAGAAAAAAGATGAATAGTGAGCTGGAAGATGAACACTTCGCTTCGCTCTGTACAGGTTGTGCGTCGCAAACAAAGGTCAATAGAAGCACTAAAGCGGGCATCAAAATTCTTTATTTACATTTTATACTTATTCGGCCTGATTTCATAATCTTTGCAACTCAAAATTTTCAAACATGAATTTCCCCGCAAATCTTCGTTATACAAAAGATCATGAATGGATAAAGCTTGATGGCAATGTGGCAACGATTGGCATCACTGATTATGCACAAAGAGAATTGGGCGATATTGTATACGTGGAAGTGGAGACCGTTGGAAAATCATTAAAAGCCGGTGAAATATTTGGAACTGTAGAAGCAGTAAAAACAGTATCCGATCTTTTTTTACCGGTCGATGGAACGATCACTGAACTGAATGCTGCTCTTGCAAATTCACCCGAATCAGTGAATAGTGACCCTTATGGCGAAGGCTGGATGATAAAAATGACCGTGAATAACCCCGCTGATGTTGAAGCACTAATGGACGCTGCTGCTTACGATGCACAGGTGGCTTAAATCCAGAGGAAAAAATATTTCGTAAATGGAAGTATCTCTTAACAGGGATACTTTTTTTGTTTATCTTTTGACCAGCTTGGAACCGAAAACAACATACAGCGAGCAAGAACTCGTTGCTTTGCTGAACCAGCAAGACAATGATGCATTCAATTACCTGTATGACCATTATTCAGGGGCTCTTTTCACGATCGTTAACCAGATCGTTCCGGATAAAGACACGGCAAGTGATGTGCTGCAGGAAGTGTTTGTCAATATCTGGAAAAAGATAGACTCTTATGATGCAGCGAAAGGCCGGTTGTTTACCTGGATGCTGAATATTGCACGCAACGCTGCGATAGATAAAGTAAGATCGAAAGGATACAGGGATAACCAACGAAACCAACCGATGGCA
Source organism: Chitinophagaceae bacterium (assembly GCA_036374555.1). Classification (GTDB taxonomy): domain Bacteria; phylum Bacteroidota; class Bacteroidia; order Chitinophagales; family Chitinophagaceae; genus VBAS01. The sequence continues at coordinate 3,830 of DASUTO010000554.1, read as the reverse complement.
GAAAGTGAAAGTAGTGGAATGGGAATGAGTACAAATCCAATGATAAATGATGTAGGGCTGAAAAAAGTATTAACGACGTTGAACGAAGAGTACCGAAAGCTAATAGATCTTTCCTATTTCCAGGGATTTACTCATGAAGAAATTGCAAAGATGATGGGAATACCGCTGGGAACTGTAAAAACAAGAATAAGATCAGCTATCAGCCAATTAAGAACTTTGATCCGATAAAACGTGAATATAAAAGAATACATATCAAGCGGAGTTGTTGAAAGCTATGTGCTCGGACTGCTGACTGCACAGGAGAGGTTTGAATTTGAGCAATATTGTGAAGCTTATCCTGAACTGAAAGCAGCAAGAAATGCTTTTGAGCTGGCTATTGAAAAACAAGCCATGGAAAATGCAGTGAAAGCACCAACAGGTGTTAAGGAAAAAGTTTTTTCTGCTATGCAGCAAAAACCTGCATCAAACACTTCTAAAATGTTCAGTATGGAACCGACAACCCGCAGATCACCAGGCTTGCGTTGGATGGCTGCAGCTTCACTTATTTTATTTGTGGTAGCAGGATATTTTGCATATACATTTTACAATCAAACTAAAGAATTAAAAAATGCTAACCTTGAACTTGAGGCCAGGGTCAACAAAACTGACAGCGTCTTAAACAAAATGCTGGAAGAGCAAAGGATCATGATGGACCCTAATATTGCTGTCGTAAACTTAGTAGGCACTACTCCCGCAAAAGCCACCGCAAACATTTACTGGGATTCAACTTCTGCAGATGTTTATCTTGTTGTAAAGAACATGCCTCAGCTTCCTTCAGATAAGCAATACCAGCTTTGGTCCATAATTAATGGACCGGGGGGACAATTACAACCCAATAGCCTTGGACTTTTTGACCTGGGCGATAACAAAAAGGTTATACTTAAGATGAGCAATGTAAAAAAAGCCGATGCTTTTGCCATCACTATTGAAAACCGCGGCAATACCGGCGGGCCAAATCTTGAACAATTACAATCAATGGGTAAGACCCGGCTTCAATAAATTATCACCATATTAAATCCCAATTATAGATTTTCTCGTAGTTAGAGTTAAGCTTTAACCATGAATCCTTAAGATTTGGTTCTATAGTTGGTTAATGACAGGGGCCCTTTTTGGGGCTCCTTTTTGTTTATATTCGGAAAAAATCGGTATTGAAAAAAAATGTGGCAACACTTGTTTTCGCTATCATTTGGCTATTGCTCATAACTACTTTGCTTTGTATTCCGGGAACAGAACTTCCAAAGATCACATGGGAAGATAAAATATGGTTTGATAAATGGATCCATGTTTTTTTATTCATGATATTGGTCATGCTCTGGAACAAAGTATATGCTGGTAAAGAAAATATACCTCTTAATCCCCGAAGAGTTTTCTTTCAAATAATGATAGTTGGCTTTGTTTATGGCATCCTGATGGAACTCGTGCAGAAATATTTTATCCCATACCGTTCATTTGATATAATAGACATACTTGCAGATGGGGTTGGCTGTGTTATGGGATATTTTATCTCCCTCAAACGGTTTGTAAAAAGCTAAAAAGTATCTACGATAGAAAGTTATGGGCGGATTGATTGACTGATAATTTATAAAAGCCAGAATCTTCAAACCGCTAGTCTCCGATGTTCGTAAATAACTCTATTAACCTACAATGACCGGGAAACAAATTTTTACAGGACTGCTGCTTATAATTTCATCATCTTTATTTTCCCAGAAAGGAAAAATAGAGGGCTTTATTTCAGATGCGGAAAATAAAACGCCATTGAATGGAGCGACAGTTATTGTTACCAATAATAAAGGAGATAATACAGATGCATTTGGCAAATTCATTATTAACGGAATAAATCCGGGCCAATATGAATTAGTCGTTTCACATATCAGTTATAAAACCGAGATCGTACCTGTTGAAGTAAAAGAGGGGGTGGTTTCCACAGTTTCGATTGGCCTGAAAAAAACAAATCTTGATCTTGGTGAAGTAAAAGTCAGCGGCAAAAAAAATTCATCTTTGAATACGATCGGCTCAGTAGATATAATGCTTCGTCCCGTTAATACTTCGCAAGACGTGTTAAGAATAATACCTGGTTTATTTATTGCACAACATGCCGGCGGTGGAAAAGCAGAACAAATTTTTTTAAGAGGATATGATATCGATCATGGCACTGATATAAATGTAACCGTAGACGGCATGCCCGTAAATATGCTCAGTCATGCCCATGGCCAGGGTTATGCAGATCTTCATTTTCTTATACCGGAAACAGTAGAGAAAGTAAATTTTGATAAGGGTCCCTATCTTGTCAGCAAAGGAAATCTTGCCACAGCTGGTTTTGCAGAATTTCAAACCAAAGAATTTTTAAAAGATAATTCTATAAAACTGGAAGTGGGACAGTTCAATACACAACGTGCTGTTGGTATGATGAAAATAGTTAATATAGAAAAGGAAAAAAGCAGGCAACAGTTTTATATAGCTTCCGAATATTTTAAATCAGATGGGTATTTCGAAAGTCCACAGGATTTTCATCGTTTTAATATGATGGCGAAATACAATGCATGGTTTGGAAATCAAAGCCAGTTTACTGTCACCGCTTCCACTTTTGACAGTAAATGGAATGCCTCCGGTCAAATACCTGATCGTGCAGTGCAAAGCGGCATGATCAGCCGTTTCGGATCGATTGATAACAGCGAAGGTGGAAATACAAGTCGCTCTAATCTAAATATTCGATTTGCAACACAATGGAGAAATAACTGGAAAATGACAGATCAATTCTACGTCAGTCGTTATCTTTTTAACCTCTTCTCGAATTTTACATTTTTCCTGAATGATGCCATAAATGGAGATCAGATCAATCAACAGGAAACAAGAAATATTTATGGGTACAACACTACTGCATCAAAAGCATGGATGCTGGGAAATAAAAATGCAAATACAGAATTTGGTGCCGGTTTTCGTTTTGATGATGTAATGGCGATTGAATTATCAAAAGTAGTAAAGAGACAGTTCATCGAATCATTGCAAAAAGGAGATGTAAAAGATCGCAATGCTTATTTATCCTGGAATCAAGATCTGGAACTGGGCGATAAATTCAGCGTGAATGGCGGGATTCGTTTTGATTTCTTTCGGTTTGGTTACAGAGACCTGTTAGCTGGAGAAACAAATTTTCGTGATCAGCAAAGAAGTATTGTAAGCCCAAAATTGAATTTTGTTTACTCTCCATCTTCTACTGTAAAAATTTATTTGAATAACGGAATTGGGTTTCACTCAAATGATGCCCGGGTAATTCTTGATAACGATGCAAAACATATTCTGCCAAAACTATACGGGACCGATCTCGGGATTATTTTGAAGCTGCAAAAAGGCGTTATCCTTAAGACAGCTCTATGGCATTTTTATTCTGAACAGGAATTTGTGTATGTGGGTGATGAAGGGATTGTGGAACCTGGTGGCAAAACAAGAAGAATAGGTGTTGATGTTTCCGCTCGTTATCAATTTACTTCCTGGTTATATGGAGATATTGACTTGAATTATGCAAAGGCAAGAACGATTGCAGATGCAAAAGGGAAGAATTATGTACCACTAGCTCCATCATTTACCAGTATTGGCGGCTTATCAGCAAAAATGAAAAATGGTTTTAATGGTTCGCTTCGTTATCGTTTTATGGATCAGCGTCCAGCTAATGAGTTTAATAGTGTAAAGGCACAGGGCTATTTTATAATTGATATTATGCTATCATACAACTGGAAAAAGTTTGATCTTAACATATCCGCAGAAAATATCTTAAACTGCAAATGGAGACAGGCGCA
>DASUTO010000553.1:0-5726 GCA_036374555.1 Chitinophagaceae bacterium | reverse complement strand
ATGAATAGCAGAATTATTATCGTTACAATCGCTGCCTAACGAACTTGCTTTATACCCTATTGGAATAGTACCCCCATAGCAAATAGATTGTTGTCCATTCGTGTAATTATCATTGTCAATGTCAATATAAAGTGAAGCTTGTTGCCATTTTGATGGGTCAAGAGGTGCACAATCTGATGCATCAGCAACACCGTCACCATCATCATCTGTATCACAAACATCAGGTGTATTATCTAAATCGGTATCGACACCTCCATTAACCGTAACTGTGAAAGTGCAAGATGCGGCGCCTGCACTATTAGTTGCAGTAACGGTTACAGTAGTAGTACCGACCGGAAAAAATGAACCCGAAGAATGTGAATAGTTGAGAGATGGTGTTGGATCACCAGTGAAGGTTGCAGCACTATAATTTACAATGGCACCGCATTGATTGGGGTCGTTGTTTACTATAATATTCGCAGGGCAAGTTCCCGTTGGCGGAACAGTATTATCTGTTACTTCAAGAACTAATTGTTGGTAAAAATTTCCGCTGCAACCAAATAAATGATGATCGCTCGAAACTGCCGATAAAGTGCCACCGATTGAAAACCATCCTCCGGCATGGCTGGTAATATCGTTTAAAGCATTTTGATTCAGTGTAAACATTCTTGTTCCAGTTAAGAGCGTTGATTGTGAAAATGTGCCATAGCTTACGCCTGATCCCAAGTCATTCCAAATGCCTTGAGCTGTCGTACCAGACTGAGTGGCTATCAAAAGGTTTGTATTAGATATTACATCATAAAGAGTATAATTAACTGTTGAATTTCCTGAAGAACATCCGCCATCAAGGATATATAGATTGGCTGCAGTGATTTGCTTTCCCGTTAGATTCAGATTGCTTAGATCGAATACAAAATAATTTCTGTAGTTATTGCCGAAATATCCGACAATATAATTTGTGTTGCTAGCAGAATGACTAAACGAAGCACCTTCATACCACCCTTGGTATGAATTATTAATTGTAATTATGCTCACATTAGTGTTCGTAGAAAGTGTGCTAGCATCCTTTTGAGAAATTACCTCATGAATTTTGTTCACTTGGGATTTCGGCCACCAAGGTGGCACGGTAGGATCGATTTGCGCCTTCAATGAGCATATCGGCAAAATCAAAGTCAAAAAAAATAAAACTTTTTTCATGTTGGTTGATTTTAATAATTAATAAAATCCCGCATCGCATTGCTGCAATGATTTTTACTACGAATATGTAAAAGGAAAAGGCGGAATTCAGAGGGGTTGGACGACGGTCTTGTATAATTTTCAAATATTCATCAAAAAGCAATTCAAGACAATTCCCCATATGGGGGCATTATTGTTTGTTACGCCGTTGATGCAATTTTCTTTTGATTTAATTCAACCTATATCATCTTCGTTTTGATCAAGGCGTCAATTTTATTTTTTGCTTTTAATTTTTTATAAATATTCTTGATGTGCATCTTCACGGTTTCATCGCTTATAAAAAGTTTTTTTGCAATCTGAATACGTGTACACCCTTTTGCCAGCAACTGCAAAACTTCATTTTCTCTCCTGGTAAGCTTTACATCTCTAACTATTTTCATAAACTAGTAATAGGTTTAATTTTGAATACCTGCCCCAATTGCTACCAACTTGTCAAAAAGAATTCCGTATTGCATTGCTGCAATGTTTTTTGCCTTCACATTAATTATAAAAAAGAATAGTGGAATTCAGAGAGTCGGATAGTGGCTTGTATCTAAAAATTTTCATTAAATATCAATTCAAGACAATTCCCCATTTGGGGGTATTATTATTTGTTTAGCCTTTAATAATTTTTAGATCAATTTCATTTTGATCAACGCATCAATTTTATTTTTTGCGTTTAGCTTTTTATAAAGATTCTTGGTATGCATCTTCACGGTTTCATCGCTGATAAAAAGTTTAGTGGCGATCTCATTACGGTTCATTGCTTTTGCCAAAAGCTGTAATATTTCATTTTCACGATTAGTAAGTCTTAGATCATTATCTCTTCTCATAAGCTGCAGATCAAATCTTATCGGGTGCATAATTCAACTGTTTTAATTATTATCAGCAAACATACATTTGAACATATCATTCAATCAAAGGTGTTTTCACGGAAATCTTCAGATAAAAACCCCATATGCATAATCTGAAATTAGTGACAAGTAATTTGTTTTTGCACCGCAAATGAGTAAGTGACGGTTCTGGGATTACAAGTGAATGAAGTATACGAGTAAATGTTCAGGATCAGGCAAGCTCAAATCCGATTATTCTTCTGAAATTTGACCAATGAATTCTTTTGCTCCGCTCGCTGAACGAATACGACCTTCGTCACTCGATGAATTAATTGGACAGGCACATCTTACCGGCAAGAAAAGTATTTTACGAACTGCCATCGAAAATGGTAAAATACCTTCCATGATCTTATGGGGGCCGCCGGGTACAGGAAAAACAACCATTGCCAATATTATTGCCAATACATTAAAAGCTCCTTTCTTTCAATTGAGTGCTATCAGTTCCGGCGTAAAGGATGTAAGAGAAGTGATTGAAGAATCAAAAACAAAACCCGGTGCCATTTTATTTATCGATGAGATCCATCGCTTCAACAAGGGCCAGCAGGATGCGTTGCTTGGCGCGGTAGAAAAAGGAATTATTACGTTGATCGGCGCCACCACTGAAAACCCTTCCTTCGAAGTGAATGGCGCCTTGCTTAGTCGCTGCCAGGTTTATGTTTTAAAACCCCTTAGTGAAGATGATCTGCGAAAACTTATTGAACAGGCAATCGAAAAAGATGATTGGTTAAAACAGAAAAATATTATTATTAAAGAATTTGAAGCCTTGTTTACCATTTCCGGCGGCGATGCAAGAAAGATCCTGAACCTTATTGAACTCTGCGCTGATGTGATGAAAGAAGGTGAAGAATTGACGGATCAAAAAGTAATGGATATCGCACAGCAACGAATCGCATTATATGATAAAAGCGGCGAACAACATTATGATATCATTTCAGCATTTATAAAATCAATTCGCGGAAGCGACCCTAATGCTGCTGTTTACTGGCTGGCAAGAATGATCGAAGGCGGTGAAGATGTAAAATTCATTGCAAGAAGGTTGGTGATCCTTGCCAGTGAAGATATTGGCAATGCAAATCCAACAGCATTAGTTTTGGCCAACGCTGCATTTGAAGCAGTGAATAAAATTGGTTTTCCTGAATCAAGTATTATTCTTTCTCAATGTGCCACCTATTTGGCAGCTTCACCCAAAAGCAATGCCGCAGTCGCTGCAATTGGCGCTGCGCAAGCAGCCGTAAGAAAACATGGCGATCTATCTATCCCACTTCATATTCGTAATGCCCCAACAAGATTGATGAAGAATCTTGGGTATGGAAAAGATTACCAGTATTCACACAGCTACGATAATAATTTTTCGCCACAGGAATATTTACCCAAAGAAATATCAGGAACAAAATTTTATGATCCGGGCAAAAATGCAAGAGAAGAAGAGCTAAGAAAATTTTTACGTAGTCTTTGGAAAGAAAAATATGGTTATTAATTCAAAGGATCATATAACAACGGGAAAAACTGGCCTTCCATTTTATTTCCTTTTGAAACAACAGGAACACCTTCAAGCAACGGTTCATCCGAATCCGAAATAACTCCATCAGCAAAAGCATTTATAACAAAAGCTCTTCTTGGCTTATCACTTTTGTTTTCTCCTGAGCCATGTAAAGTCAATGAATGATGAAAGATCGCTTCGCCTGCTTTTACCTCTGTAAATTGTGGATGGTCAAATTGTTCTTTCTGCTCATCATTTAAAAAATCTCTTATGCCTTGTATGTCTCCTGCAAGAACTGGCTTTGGCAATAAACCCCAGCGATGACTGCCAGCAATGTATTGAAGACAACCATTCTCTTTAGTTGCATCATCTAGTCCGCACCAGCAGGTGAGGTGTGCAACAGGTTTTGTTCTTGTCCAGTAAGAATAATCCTGGTGCCATGCAACAACACCACCTTTTTTTGCAGGCTTCCAGAAAAGCTGGTCGTGCCAGAAACGAACCGGGACATTTCCCAGCAGTTGGCTTGCAGCCACAAGAAAACGTGGATTCCATAACACATCATGAAAACCCGGGCCAATGCGCCAGGCACCTAATGCATGAAATAATATAGTAGAAGGATCCGCTGACTCATTTGAATGAAATTCATAATAGAGTGAGTGAGCCGGGTGACTGGTATCTGCAACTTGAGAAAGTTCATTTCGTAAAAAATTTACCTGTGCATCGTCAAGCATTTTTATTCCTGCCAAAAATCCATTCTCATTAAAAAATGAAACTTGTTCATCCGTCAATTTGAATTTCTCCCAATCACTTTTTGACGCGGGCCAATGAAACAGGTCGCTGACAAGTTTATGCATCTTACTAAGATCATTTACCGCCATAGAATTGTTTTTTTAAAATTACTGTTTTGAATGCAATGGCCGCTGATTTCTTATTTTTATCTCGAAATTTCTCTGCATGGGAAAATTGCTTCTCGTGGTCGCACTGTTCGGTTGGTGGAACTTATTGTGAGAGGATGTAAGAATTGAAAATGAAGTACCATTTGGTGATAAACTTGACTTCATGGATTTTGAATACCTGAAAAAAATACGGGAATGAACCATTGCAATTTTGCCAATTTTGCTAAATCTCCTTCAATGCCACAAGAAGTTAGTGTTGAGACAAGAAAACTCACCAATTTTACATCAAACTCAGGACAAGTTGAGGGTTATCTGGTATTATTGAGGGAAACTACGAGCCCGGTGTGGGAGAAGAAGTTTTTTACAACAGATATTAAAATGGATCTTCCTTATTCAAAGGATAATTATTTTTTTGCTATTGAATCGGTGAGTGAAGATGGAAATGAGGGTTTATCCTTAATACCTACCCCTGTGGGGCGATAATAAAAAAAATTATGGTGAATTGGACAATAAAAAGATTTGATGAATTAACTTTAGATGAGTTATATAAAATACTCCAACTAAGAACCGAAGTATTTATTGTTGAACAGAATTGTGTTTATAATGACCCTGATGGAAAAGATCAATCAGCATGGCATTTGATGGCAATCGAAGATGATCAATTAATCGCCTATACAAGAATTCTTCCACCAGGAGTTTCATACAGCGATCCCGCAATTGGACGTGTTGTTACTACTTCATCAAAAAGAAGGTCGGGATTGGGAAGAGAATTGATGAAACGATCTATTGAAGCCTGTGAGAAACTTTTTGGCAAAATTTCCATCACTTTAAGTGCACAGGTTTACTTGCAAAGTTTTTATGGATCACTTGGCTTTATTGTGGTGGGTGAAGAATATTTAGACGATGGAATACCACACATTAAAATGTCGAGAAATCCTTCTTGGTAAAAGTCCGAGTAAAAAAACTTCTTATTGCTATTGCAATAAAAATACCCGCTATTCGTCATTGATTGGTAGGAATTTATTTTCTACTTTAGTCACCAGTCCAAATCCTTATTTCGGAATCTTAAAGGTTCCGGCGAAAAACACAAATCTGGTATCTATGAGAGCAATTGTACACTGTTGCCGTACATTAGTTACGGTTTTATTATTGTCCCTGTCGTTGTGGTCCAATTCACAATCCATTTCTTTTAAAGATGGAAAATATGAATTGGGTCTCGGTCTCGGCCCCTCCTTCTTTTTGGGTGATCTTGGTGGTGCCCGT
>DASUTO010000552.1:0-12847 GCA_036374555.1 Chitinophagaceae bacterium | reverse complement strand
TCCAAGTGCAAGCCCTGCATTATTTATTAAGATATCTACGTGTTGCCATTCACCCGGAATATTTTTTATGGCTTCAAAAACTTCATTCCTGTTTCGTACATCAAAAACTGAAACAAGGATCGCTGTGTTGTATTTTTTTTCAAGAAGTGCTTTTAATTCAAGAAGCCTGTCTTCACGCCTGCCATTAATAATTATGTCATAACCATGGCATGCAAATTTTTCCGCACATGCTTTTCCAAAACCTGATGATGCGCCGGTAATGAAAACTATTTTTGACATTGTAATTTTTGATTTCAGATTTTAGATGACGGATTTATTCAAAGGATTTTTCTGTTAAATCCATGGCAAATCTAAAATCTGAAATCTGCAATCTGAAATTTACCTGATAAGCGTAGATGTTCCTTTTTGAAAAATAGGCTTGCCGGTATAGTCCACGGCTTTTACCATCCATACATAAGTATTTGAAGTTTGCGGTTTGCCACCGATCTCTCCATTCCACCCATGTCCATTTGCAGTTGTACTGAAAACAAGTTGCCCCCATCGATTATAAACCCTGAAGTAATCGATCCGTTCAACACCTACAGCAATAGGTTTTAAAACATCATTCAAACCATCGCCATTTGGTGTGAAACCGGTCGGAACAAATATTTGAGGATTGGTCCGGAATATCCTGACAAGAATAGTTGCTGAGTCAAGACAGCCCTGCAGATCGGTAACAAAAACTTTATAGCGGATACTATCTATATTACTATTGATTTTGGCAATCGGATTTGAGACTGCAGTATTATTTAGATAAGCAGGAGGTGTCCATAAATAATTTTCACCACCACTTGCATTTAACTGTAAGGGCTGACCGAAAACTATCATTGTGTCTCTACCCGCCGATGCCTGTACTTTTGGACGTACGGTCACCGTGACGGTATCGTATCCTGGTTTGGGACATCCTAATGTATCTGTTGCGGTTAAGATATATTTTGTGGTAAAGGCAGGGTGAGCAATTGGATTCAAAATATTGGGATTATTCAATGAGCCTTGTGGTCTCCAGTAAAAACTACTCGCTCTTATTGTTGCGTTTAATTGAACCGAGGTATTATAGCAAATACTGACATCGGGTCCTGCGTTTACTGAAGGATATGGAGTAACAAACACTCTCACATCATCTGTTGCGGAACAACCTCCAATCCTTGCAGTGAGTTGGTATGTGGTGGCAACCGGAGGGTTCGCAATTGGGTTAAGTATGTTCGGGTTATCGAGATCGAGAGTTGGGACCCAGGAAAATTGTAATCCATTCGTATTGGCGCCTAACTGAACTCCATCACCAGCACAAAATGTAGTATCTGTTCTCACCTGCAAAGTAACATGGTCAACAACCCGCACTCTTACGGAATCATTATTGATACAACCATTATCATCTAATTGAACCGTATACCAGGTTGTAGTTTGTGGGTGGACAAGCGGATTAGCTGTATTTGCAAAGAGAATATTGTAATTCGGTGTCCATGAGAATACTCCCGAACCAGCTGCTGATAGTCGAAGTGTATCAACAATACAAATAAGCGTATCACGGAAGGGTAGTGTGATCGGCGGTTTATCAATAATTGTAATTGCTTTCGTTACCGTATCAATACAGCCTTTGCTGCTTTGCACTATTAGCTGTGCATCCTTAACGCCAACCGATGGGTAACTATAAACAGGATTCCGTAAACGGGATGTATCATTATTAACTGTTGGTTCTCCAAAATTCCATCGCCATCCGTTTACGACTCCATAGGCTGTGGTAGTCGCATCGGTAAATGAGGTTGGTTTAGTTACACAAATACCTGAGGAAACAAAATCCGGAAAGAAACCGGGATAAAGACCTATTTGCATGGTTGCAGAATCAGAACAGGGGTCACCGGGATTAACAACAAGTTTTATAGTATAAATGCCGGTATCGGGATACGTGAATGAGGGTGTTTCAATATTGGATGTATCATTCAGCGTGCTGTTGATACCAAAATCCCAATGCCAGGAATAAATGAGGGCAGTAGGGGTTTGGTTTGCAAAACTGACATTAAAATCATCACAGAATACGGCGGACAAGGGTAGCTGTGCAGCTACAAAATCGCAATCGGCCACTTTTAAAATAAAATCTTTTCGATGAGTATTTATGATGTTTCCATTTCTCCATTCATTTACACAAACAGTAACAACAAAAGAACCTGCTGCTGGTGCAATTCCCGAAATGATGCCGGTAGTTGGATTGATAGTAACCCCAGGTCCCATTGGTGTAGATGCACTATAGCCGTTACCATAAGGAACAACAGAATAGGGGGGCGGAGGTGGATTAGGAACAACAGGGTTTCCTTCAGTGCCGCCATTATATGCCTCACAAAATCCATAAGTGAGAACATCTCCATCAGGATCAGATGCGCCGAAGTCAAGTGTGAAATTCCTGTTTTGACAAACCAATGCGGTATCTCTTAAATAAAATTGCGGACTTGAATTATGATTGCTTGTCATACTGCCCAATGTGTTGCTGCCTGCAATGCTTCCTAAATAAGTAGCACCAACACCAATAGCAACCCCCAGATTTGTAATGTTATCTACCCGACAACAACGTTGAAAGGATACCCAGTAACCCATTGTATTATGAGGAAGATCTCTTTCCAGGTAATAGAAGCCAACCTGGTAACAAACCTGCGGTGGATTAATAATGCAGGGAATATTTCCACCTTTTTGTATTTGTTGTGTATGATCAAGACTTACTGAAAATGGCGAACCAGCAACCGCTGCGCCTGAAGCTTTATCGAAAATGGCGATATTAACAGTGCCGTCAAGTTGTGCTCCGGTTGAAAAGCAATCTCTGAAAAGTCGTAACGTGATTTTGTACTTGCTTGTACCTGCAGTGGCACCCGGACCCAGATATTCATAGAATATTTCACCACCAGTAATGTGACGTGCAAAAGAGGGAACTGCGCAACAGATAAAAAATATAACCAATAATTTTTTCATGCCGGATATGGTTCGTAAAGTTCTTTACTGTAAGATCTTTCAGGATCGAACAATACTAGCCGGGAGGATAGTTTCCACCGGGCAGAATCAGGTTTGAAATTACAAAAATTTAATTGCATATTTAATTATCGGCCTGGCTGGTGACCCGTTAAAAGACCTTGATATATAAACGAATGCTGCTCAATAAAGTTGTTATATAAAAAGAAAAGCCCCCTTATAAAGAGGGTTTTAAAAAGCTATTTGGGCCCGATTACCTGATAAGCAGTACCGTCCCTTTCTTGAAATGAACTTTGCCTGTAATATCTGTTGCTCTTACCATCCAGATATATGTACCCGTGTTTTGCTTAAGGCCCTTAATTGTTCCATCCCATCCCTGCCCGTCATTCACGTTATGGCTATAAATCAAAGCTCCCCAGCGATTATACACCTGGAAATAATCTATAGATTTCATTCCAACATATATGGGCCTGAATACATCATTCCGTCCGTTACCATTTGGAGTAAATCCTGTTGGCACAAAAATTTCAGGTCCTGTTTTATAAACCTGGATCCTAATGCTTGCTGTATCATAGCAACCTGCCTGGTCGGTAACAGTAACCATGTAGGTTACAAATTCCGGGTTGCCATCTAACATGGCGATTGGTCCTTGTATGTTTGGATTGTTCAATCCCGTGGCAGGCGTCCATTGATAGTTTACGCCACCGGTTGCTTTTAATTGTAATGGAAGATTAGCAATTATCACGGTATCATTTCCGGCGAATGCATTCACTTTCGGCAATACCGTTACTGTAACGGTATCATAAGAAGGTTTCGGACAGCCAGAAGAAATATCAGTTGCCGCTAATATATACGAAGTAGTGACTTTTGGAGTGGCAATAGGATTCAATACAGTTGCATCACTTAAACTTGATGCATTGGACCATGTAAATGCTGTGCCATTTGTCTGAGCATTTAGTTGCGCGGTTGAATTGTAACAAATATCAACATCATTTCCAGCATTGACTATTGGTTTGGGGATAACTGTTATTACCACATTTTCAGTTGCAGTACATCCGCCGATCCTTGATGTAATTTGGTAAGTTGTCGTTACGGAAGGTGTTGCGATCGGGTTCAAAATAGCAGGGTTGCTCAATGTTGGATCCGGCGACCACGCATATTGTGATCCATCGGTATTTGCAGAAAGTTGTACCGGATCATTGGCACAAATAGAAGTATCATTGCTCGCAGTGAGGTTAACGCGGGTAACTACTCTCACTCTAACTGAATCTGTATTGCGGCATCCGTTATCGTTAAACTCAACTGTGTAAACAGTTGTTGTCTTTGGAAACACAGACGGCATTACGGAAGTTGAATTAGTAATATTATAATTAGGCGTCCATGAAATAGCGCCGCTGCCACTTGCGTTTAGCTGTATCGTATCGACATTACAAATAAGGGTATCACGAAATGCCATCAGTATCGGAGGCTTATCGATAACAGGTACAGTTTTGTAAATAGTATCACGGCAACCTTTGGTACTGCCCACAATAAATTCAGCAGTATAATTTCCAATGCTTGTGTAAGTATATTGCGGATTTCGCTGTCGCGAGGTATCACTTAGAATACCAGCGACGCCAAAATCATATCGCCAGAAATTTACACTACCATATGTTGCGGTCGTTCGATCCGCGAATTGTATCGGCGCATTCATGCACATACCGGTAATATCAAAGTCTGGAAAAAAGCCGGGATAAACCCTTACTTGTGCAGTTGTTGAATCAGAACAAGGTTGATTTCTATTGGCAACAACTTTAATCGTATAAATTCCAGTATCAGGATAGGTATAGGTTGGCGCGGCCTGGCGTGAGGTATCTGCAAGTGTTGCCAGGTTTCCAAAATCCCAAAAATAATTATTGATAAGTGAGCTGGGAGAAAGATTGCTGAATGACATTGTCAAATCATTACAGTTAATATAACCAGCTGGCTCAAGTGTTACCGTTGCCACATCGCAATCAGCCACTTTGATTTGAAGATCTTTTCGCTGTGTGGCAATGAGTTCACCATTACGCCATTCCTTTACAGCAACGGTCACAACATATATCCCTGCCGCTGGTGCTGTACCTGTCATCATGCCATTTGAAGCATTGATATTGACCCCGCTCCCCATCGGTGATGTTCCACTATACGGAGAATTATAACTGAGATTTATATAAGGTGGTGCCGCCGGTGGATTTGGCACAGTTCCGCCAGTATTAGTATAGCCGGGTGTAAATTCATAAGTGAGAATATCACCATCTGCATCAGTAGCGCCAAAATTGTAAGTAAATGGATAACCGGCACAAATGATCACTGTATCGATACCCAAAAATTTTGCGCTATTGTTTAAGGGACCCGTCGGCTCGGAAAAATTGCCTGGTATTTCAGCTGTATATGTTGCACCGAAGTTTGCAGAGGGCGGAGTAATATTTGTAATATTTATGACCCTGCAACAACGTGCCCATGTAATGGTGTAGCCATATGCAGAAACCGGCAATGATAGATTAAAAGTGTATAAACCTACCTGGTAAGACACAAGTGGTGGATTTACGATACATGGTCCGGGGGTAGCGGTCAAAGTCATTAAGCCGCTTTGTGGTACCTGCATCGTAGTAAAAAGTGAATTTGCTCCCTTTGCATACACTGCTACATTGATCGGGTTATCCAATCCGGTACCTGAAGAAAGATCTCTGAATAATTTTATTGTTACAGTATAGTAGCAAATGCCTGACCTAAGGCTATCGAACTTATAAAAAATTTCTCCACCCACGATATGATTGGCATAAGAGGACTGAGCAAGTAATAAAGCAACAATAAGACTTAGGAACTTTGTCTTCATTTTCTCGGCTGACTTAGTTTTCATTTCTCCAGCAAAAATTCTTCTAATATCCGGTTGGCATTTTCAGTCTCCTCCATCATTCCCATATGGCCGGATTTTTTCAGGACGTGAAAATATGATTTTTCAGGGAGATGGCATTGCTTGAGGACATCATTTAAGGGAATGGCATTATCATGTTCGCCGGCGATAAAAAGCACGGGGTTTTTCGTGTTTTTCAGTATAGAAGTTCGATCGGGACGATCCATCATTGCATTGTAATAAGCAATAAGGGCCTGCGGTGTAAGATCTTTTAAGCTTTCAATGAACCTATCAATGGAATTTGGAATTTGTAATTTGGAATTTGGAGAAAAGAGGTTTGGAGTTGCTGTTTTTAAAAACTCAAAAGCACCATTTTGTTTTATGAATTCAATCCCTTTTTTACGGGTTTGTTTTTTTTCTTCGTTATCGGCAAACGCTGTGGAATGAAAAAGACCAAAAGCATTTACATGGTTCCAATAACTTTCTACAAGGGCCAAAGTGATATAACCTCCCATGCTATGCCCGATCACTGTACACCTCTCAATATTTTCTTCATGGATGATCGAGTGTAATACTTCAGCCATTCCTTCCATACTCATGTCATTGATCAATTCTGATTTGCCGCTGCCGGGAAGATCCGGAACAATCAGATGGTATTTGTTTTTTAAATATTCAACTTGCTTATCCCACACATTTCCATCTTCACCAAAACCATGAACAAGCATTACAGGATCGCCGCTACCAATGCTGCGGTAAAATATTTTTTTGTTTTGGTATAAAACTGTTTTTTCCACTATCGTTTTCTTTTGCTTAAGAAAAAACTTCTGATCAAAATGATCCCAAGTACAGGAAGTAAAGCTGTGTTGAATTGTTGTGGGAGAAAGAACCATGCCAGCAATACAGCGATCGTGTAAAAAAAGATAAAGCGGAAGTAGTTATTGACCCATTGTTTCTTGCTAAACAACACAAATGCAACCGGTAAATGAGTCGGTAATGCCCACAACAAATTGAAATTATTCTTACACATGGCATGCTCAGTTCCAAACCACATGAATAAGATCAACAAACCAATCAAGCCAATAAAAACAAAGAAAAAGAAATCAAAAATTTTGAGAAATAAATTCCATCTTTTAAAAAAGAATATGCTCAAAGCAGTGATCAATAAAAATAATCCCCCAAAAACGATAAGCGGGTTGATGCCTGTTTTTGTTTTATACTCGTCAAAATAATTGAGCAGGATCTTCTTTTCGCTTACAACGGGTTGCCCGTTTAATTTAGAACTATCAAAGGCCGTCAACAAATAATCAGGCAGGAACATGGCTTCACGATTGGATACTTTTTTATCCATTGGATTTCCCAGTAGCATATCGATGCCCAATTTACTCCATTGCTGACCCCCCCTGTCAAGATACACATGTATTAAATTCCGGAATGTAGTACCGGGCTTTGGTAAAATATTTTTTGTTTCCAATTGTCTACCAGCTGCTTTTTCCAGCATATCACGCAAGCGGGTGGTGCAATTGTCATAATTGAAATCGTAGCGGTAATACTTGTTTTCTTCTTTTGCATTTTCAAAAAGTGCTGCAACCATTCTTTGTTTTTCTTCGCAGGAGATATTTATTGCCTGTTCTGTAATTCCTCTTTTGTAATAATCATACTCTTCCATGAAAGAGGGTAGCGAATCAATAGAAACAAAATAAAGAAGCTTGCCTTTTACAAACTTGTTGTAAAAATCAGGATCATAAAAATCAAAAGTGCCATAATTGAAAACCAGGTCAGTATTGTTTATACTATCGTATACTCTCAAAGCGCTGTGTCCGAAAGTGGAATACAGTTCGGTGCCGGGCGTACAGGTCAGTAAACTGATACGAATACCGCAGCCATCCGATTGTGCTGGTGAAAAGTAAAAAGTAAAAAGTAAAAACGAAAAAAGCAGTCGCTTCACGTATAATTATTTTGGTAAATGTAAAAGTTTATTTCACGCAAACCTGCCGGCGGGCAGGCAGGAACGCTTAAAGAAAAGCTAAGAACACAAAGGAATTATTTCTGAGTTGCTGAATAAAATTACAGAACGTATAAGAGTGCGACGCAACGAAAGTATAATAGTAGCAATGCGGCTGACTACATAGACCTCATCATCCATCTTCTTCTCCTGAAGGAGACGAAGCGGTGCTTCAGTGCAAAGCCACGCTACATAACTTCCATTTCATCGCTATTGCAATTCCAAACTAATAGGAAAGATTTTAGCTAAGTCTCTCCGCCGCGGCGGAGGACAGGGTGTTTACTTCCTGCTGTAATTCGGCGCTTCTCGTGTTACTTCCACATCATGCGGATGACTTTCTTTCATTCCTGCATTGGTGATCTTGATGAATGTTGCTTTCTTCAGCTCATCAATACTGCCTGCACCACAATAACCCATCCCCGCACGAAGTCCGCCGGTATATTGATATACGATCTCTTTCAATGTGCCTTTGTATGCAACACGACCTTCGATACCTTCGGGAACAAATTTCTTTACATCATCTTCAACATCCTGGAAATAACGATCGCTGCTACCAGTACTCATGGCGCCTAGTGAGCCCATGCCGCGATATTCTTTGAACTTTCTTCCTTCGTAAATAATAGTTTCACCCGGGCTTTCTTCAGTGCCTGCAAATACGCTTCCCATCATTACACAATCAGCGCCGGCTGCAAGAGCTTTTACCATATCGCCTGTGTAACGAATACCACCATCAGCAATGAGCGGAATGTTTTTTTGCTTGAGCTCACTGTATGCTTCCATTACTGCAGTGAGCTGCGGTACACCGGCACCGGCAACAATACGTGTGGTACAAATTGACCCGGGACCAATACCAACTTTGACTGCATCTGCACCGGCCTCTGCCAATGCTTTTGCACCGGCAGCAGTACCCACATTGCCTGCGATCACATTCATCTTTTTAAAATTCTTTTTTACATCTTTCAATGCATTGATGACTCCTTTGCTATGACCATGAGCACTATCAAGACCAATAATATCAACGCCGACATGTTGTAATGCGGCAACACGATCAAGCATGTCTCTGGTAATCCCAACACCGGCGCCAACCAGCAATCTTCCGAATGTATCTTTTACGGCATTGGGATGACTTTTCAATTTCAAAATATCACTGTATGTAAAAAGACCTTTGAGTTTTCCTTGTTTGTCAATGATGGGAAGTTTTTCAACTTTTGTTTTCTTAAAAAGCTGTTCTGCTTTTTTCAGATCAGTTCCTTCTGGTGCGGTGTACAAATTTTCCTTCGTCATTACTTCACTCACTTTTCTTTTGGGATCATCTTCAAATCGAAGATCACGGTTGGTTAGAATGCCAACTAACTTACCGGCTTTATCAATAATAGGAATACCGCCGATCTTATTTTCTCTCATCAGTTTCAATGCATCGCCAATTGTCGCATTTGCAAGCAACGTAACCGGGTCGAGTATCAAACCGCTTTCACTTCTTTTTACTTTGCGTACCTGCGCAGCTTGTTCTTCAATGCTCATATTCTTATGAAGTATACCGAGACCGCCTTCTCTTGCCAATGCGATGGCGAGATTGGCTTCCGTTACGGTATCCATTGCTGCCGAAAGCATCGGGACATTCAGTGTAATATCTCTTGTAAGCCGGGTTTTTATTTCAACATCTCTCGGCAGCACCTGGCTATAACCGGGTAATAAGAGCACATCATCAAATGTGAGTCCTTCGCCGAAAAATTTTTGGGATTGATTGTCTGTAGAGGAAGAAATTCTTGTTGCCATGTGCAAAGATAGGGGGAGGGGAGGAATTTTAGATTTTGGAGTTCAGATTTAGCGTTGCCAAAGTGTTGGTGAAGTTTTTAGTTCTTTTATATTGGTAATGATGGTTGTATCCAGCTTTGGAAATTCTATCGCGTTACACACTTGTACGTTCCAGTCGCTAATCAACCTCAGCTGCTTCATTACGCCTTTCCAAATTACTTTTCATTAAATTAGTAAACTGAAACCTTGTAAATTGGCTACCTTTTTTTCACACTTTGGATATTCAGTCTAATCTAAATGAAGAAGAATTTATTGATTTTAATTGTCTTCATCATTGGTATAACTTGTTACTCTCAAAATGGGGTCCAAGAAAAAATGTTAATTGCTAAATATGGCCTACCTGTAATTTTTTTTAGCTCCTCATATAACCCAAAAGAATATATTATAGACTATCATGATAGTTTATCAAGGTCAAATTGGAAAATTATCCTTCCACCTGAAAATATGATAACTGAGATAGCCCAGCTTTTTATACAAAAGAAATTGTATGAAAAAGCGTATTGGCTATTGAGGATGAATATTGAGAATTATCCTAAGAATTACAAGCTTTACCAACAAATGGGTGATTATTATAAAATCATTGGAGATAACGACAGATCTTTTGTTTACTACTCAAAAGCATTAACAATAAAGTATAAGTTTTCTTCTTTTATTTCAGACTCCCTATTGAAAATTGATGATGCAATTACAACGGATTATAAAAAACTGTCTGAGCAAGTTAGCCGCAAAGCTTTGCCTCCAGAATATCTTGTTGCAAGTATTGCTTTTCGTTTATTAGAAAAAAAAGAAAACGAGAAAGCTTATTCACTATTTAAAATGAATACTGAAAATTATCCCAATAGTTATAACGCAATCGATGATTTAGGAGATTATTACGATGCAATAGGTGACAGCACAAAAGCATTTGTATATTGGGCAAATGCATTGATCCATCAATATCATTTGCCAAGCATTTTTTTTGATGCATCTTTTGACCCAGCCAGTTATTTTCAGGTCTACTATAAAGAACTGGCTGAAAAATCTGGTAAGAAAATACTTCCTTCTGATACAATGCTGAATGCAATAGGACTTACTTTTTTGGCGGGAAAGATGTCTGATAAAGCGGGGCAGTTGCTTAAAATAAATGTTGAGAATTATCCTGAAAGACCATGGCATTATTTTGCACTTAGTCAATATTATGCCTCAATTGATGATAATGATAAAGCAACGCAATTGAATAAAAAGGGAGAAGAATTAAGAAAAATGAATCAGCTGCGACAGGGTAATAACAGAGAACCTATTGCTGATACTGCATTCAACGCTTATGTAACTACACCTGCTTGCCAATCCAATTGCCCTATTATATTGTTTGATGAAGCACACAATAATTATCATACAATAGGGGGGAGGTATAAAGCATTTTCAAAATTGATGGAAAGTGATGGCTTTAAAATTATTCGGGGGCAAAGCCCTTTTACAAATAAAGCCTTGGCACAAGTCAATGTTCTTGTTATTGCGTCCGCTGGCTATCCTTCACAAAAAATAATTCCATTTTCAGAAATTCAAGTAGTAAATAGTTGGGTTAATGAAGGAGGTGCATTGCTAGTAATTACGGATCATGATAATTTAGCGATTGATGAATTATTACATTCATTCAGAGTAGAGACTTTTGAGGTTAATGTTACTACCGATCCCACTAATGGGAAACCACTTGAAAATGGAGCGACCAATCCTTCAAACATTCTTTTCACTGAAAAGGATAAGCTGCTTGGGGGGCATCCAATAATTCAAGGCAGAACTGATAACGAAAGAATAAGACAGGTGCAAACTTATGCTGGACGAACAATTATAGGCCCACCCGGAAGCCTTGCACTTCTTTTAGTGAGTGATTCGGCAAGAGATTATATGGTTATTGATCCTGACCAACGTATAATATCAAGAGTACCCGTAAAAACACAAGGATTACGAACTCATGGTTTGGCATTTGGTTTTGGGAAAGGCAAAGTTGTCGTTGTAGGGGAAGCTGCAATGTTAACTGCACAATTATGGCCCCCGGATTTTCTGTCTATTGATGAAGGATTAAATATTAAGAATGCAGACAACCGTCAATTTGCTTTAAATATTATGAGATGGTTGACAGGGTATTTAAAATGAAACCCTAACGAATCAATGTCACAGTACCTTTCTTAAATACTTTTTGTTTTGTATCCCGATGTGTATAGCTGAGCGTCCAAACAAATACTCCCGGTTGTTGAGGAACTCCTTTTATTGTTCCATCCCACCTGTCTTTCCAATTTGTTGATCGAAATACTAATTGTCCCCAACGGTTATAAACTTTGAATTCATAATTATCCGCTTTTAGTGCATTATGTGGACCGAACCTATCATTGAGTCGGTCATTGTTAGGCGTAAAGGCCGTCGGTACATCGATATTACAATGATCAAATACCGTAACTGTTTTAGTAGCAACATCGGTACAGCCAAGTGCAAGATTTGTGACTTCAAGTTTAACGGTATAAATTATTTCTCTGCCAATTGTTGGAAAAAGAAAAGGCTGCGGATCTTTTAATAAACTTGTTCCAATTGAGCCATACGTCCATCGCCATGTATCAATTAAGCCGGTGCTTGTGTTGGTAACTGCAAGTTTATCTTCGGGGCAAGTAAAGTCTTCCATCTCAAAAGATGCTTTTACTTCGTTATCTAATGCAATCACATCAGATGTTGAATCTGAACAAACTCCGTTACTAACAAACAGGCTCACATTACTTGTACTTGATGCCGAAGCTATGATAGATGTGGTCGGAGTAAACATGGCTGGAAAGCTGTTGATGTTCCATTTCCAATAATTTACATCATGAGCTCCATCATGCGAAAAGAATACAGTGTCTTTTAGACATCCATACAAAATATTTGATTGAAAATCGGCCGATACCGTATCAACTGTAACAAATGAAAGTGTTTGTAAAGGTGTTTCCTGTCCGCATTCATCTATTACTACATTACCATCACTTCCTGCTTTTAAAGAAACAGTATATGTTCCTTTTGTGGAGATGGGAGAAGAAAATTTTACAATAATATGATCTGTTTTATTATTGATGCAATTTCCAGTTGCCCCGATTACATTAACAACTGAAGGACCGGACACCGAAAAATCGCTGCCATTGGCAGCGATAGTGCTGCAGTCT